>JAYTVE010000249.1:0-5837 GCA_043744185.1 Gemmatimonadota bacterium
CTCGACGCACCGCGTCAACGAGACGTGCGTACGACAGCGCCATGTGCGTGAGCGAGAGCCCGAACACGGGGACACCGCAGCCATCGATGCCCATCACGAAGTCGTCCACGGGCACGCCCGTCCAGATCGAGATCGCGCGCGCGCACGCCTGCTGCACGGCGTGCGCGAGCTGTTCGTAGCCCTGCGTGGGCGCGTTGTGCATTCGGGCGGCTGCCAGCATGGCTGCGTGCTTGCCCGAACAATTGTTGTGGAGCCGCGTGATGCGCTCACGCGCCTCGTGCACGATGCGGAGGCCGCGCGCCGAGAGCGGTTCGTGCGGCCCGCAGGCCAGGTCGCCCTCCTCGAGCCCGAGCGCTTCGAGCATCGAGCCCGCAAGCGCCACATGCTCCGGCTCGCCGCCGTGTGAGGCGCAGGCCAGCGCCAGTTCGCGGTCGCCCCACGGTAGGCCGTCGAAGCCGCCACCCTCGAGCAGCGGCATGACCTGGAAGGGTTTCGCGCACGAGCGCCACATGGTGACGATGTCGGCATCGCGCACGCGTGCCACCACGCGGCCGTCGGGTGCGACGACGACGCCAGACACAAGGTGGCGCGATTCCACCGCGCCGCCGCGCGTGACGACGATGTCAAGGGAGAGCGTCGTCATGCGGCGGCCTCCTGCGCCAGCCACGCCTGCAGCATGAGCGCGTGCCAGAGCCAGTACTGCCGGTTCTCTCGACCCGACAAATGCGCATCCCATTCGGCCCGCGTACGTGCCACGTCGAGCACGCCTCCGGCGATCAACGCACGTTCGGAGAGCAGCTCCTCCGCCCATGCGCGCAACGGCCCGCGCAGCCATTGGTCGAGCGGCACCGAGAATCCCATCTTGCGCCGTTCCACGAGAGCGCGCGGCACGTACTTGTCGAGCACTCTACGCAGCACGCGCTTCCCTTCACCGTCGCCCAGCTTGTACGCGAGCGGCAACTGCCAGGCGAACGCGATGATGCGGTGGTCGAGCATCGGCACGCGCACCTCGAGGCTCACGGCCATCGACGCACGATCGACCTTCGCAAGAATGTCGTCCGAGAGATACGTGACGAGGTCCAGGAACATCATGCGCGTGGCGATATTGGGCAGCGCCGGCCACCGCGACGGCGAGTCGAGCCAGGTGTGCGGCTCCTGGGCGCCCACCAGCGACGCGGGATTTGTCTCCTGCGACACGAGACCGAGATAGAACGCATCCGCTGACTCCGCTGCGAGCACGTCGGCCACGCGATGGAGGAAGCGACCACCGTCGTGCCGCTTGAGCACCGAGGGCAACACCGGCGCCAGACGGTCTAGGACCGCATCCCACGTGGACTCACTGACCCCGTGCATGATCGCGGCGAGTCCGTGGCGCGCTGCTGCGGGAATGCGACTGACGCGTGGCCACACCTCCTCGGCGTTCCGATGGCGCGTGTAGCCCGCAAAGAGTTCATCGCCACCGTCACCCGAGAGCGCGACTGTGACCGACTGGCGTGCAAGCGAAGCCACGAGATATGTGGGAATTTGCGACGCGTCGGCGAACGGCTCGTCGAACATCGTCGGGAGCATCGGAATGACCGCGCGCGCGTCGTCCGGCTTGACGTAGAGCGCCGTGTGGTCCGTGCCCAACTGCGCGGCAACCAGCTTGGCCGACACCGCCTCGTCGTAGTCGGCGTCGTGAAAGCCGATCGTGAACGTCTGCACGGGGCGCGTGCTCTGCGCCTGCATCATGGCCACGATCGCGGTCGAGTCGATGCCGCCCGACAGAAAGGCGCCGAGCGGCACGTCGGAGACCATGCGCAAACGAACCGCATCGCGCATGAGAGCGTCGAGTTCCTTCGCGGCGTCGTCTTCACTGCCGGCAAACGGGTGCTGCATGGCATCGGCCACAACGGCAGCGGGATCCCAGAATGCCTCTGGCTCGGGCATCGTACCGGCGGCCATGTCGTCGGCCGTGAGCGTGAGCAGCGTGCCGGCGGGCAGCTTGGCGATGCCCGCATACGCCGACCACGGCGTGGGGATGTACCCGAGGCGCATGAAGAGCGCGAAGGCGCCGCGGTCGTGCTGTGGCGACCAGCACGGGTGCGCGGCAAACGCCTTGAGCTCCGAGGAAAAGAAGAACGCCCCGTTGTTCCAGCCGTAATAGAGCGGCTTCTCTCCTGCACGGTCGCGTGCGAGGGAGAGCGTGCGTGCCTCGCGATCCCACGCGGCGAACGCGAACATGCCGTTCACGCGCTCCACTGCGCCGCGGACGCCCCACGCCTCAATCGCTTCGATCAGGACTTCGGTGTCCGAATGACCGTGCCAGCGCACCGCCGGAACGGGCGCATCGAGTTCCTTGCGCATCGCCGCGAAATTGTACGCCTCGCCGTTGTACGCGATCACCCAACGTCCGCTGGCCGAGACCATCGGCTGGTGCCCTTGCCGCGACACGTCGATGATGGCGAGGCGACGGTGTCCGAGCGCGAGCCCGGCGGGCGCATCGGTCCACGTCCCGTGTCCATCGGGTCCGCGATGCCGCAGACGGTCCGCCATCGCGCCGGCAATCGTGGCCAGTTCGTCGGCGGTACGCGCGTGCTGCGGTTCGAGGAACCCGCAAAAACCACACATGAAACGGGAGAATCGGAAGGGAGCGACGGACGCCAGCGTGGCGTCGACACGTCACTGCACAAAGCTAATGGCCCCCTCGCCCTCGACTGGCTATTCGCGCCGCGCCGTCACCAGCACGCCCGCGAGCACCACGGCGCCGCCCGCGAGCGTGATCATCGAGGGTGTTTCGCGAATCCACGGCAGGATCATGGCCAGCAGCGTCGCACCGACCGGTTCGCCCAGTACGGTGAGGTTCACCACGTATGCCGGCAGGTGCTTGAGCGCCCAATTCATGCCCGTATGCCCGAGCAGCATGGGCCCCGCCGCGAGCGCGGCGAAGATCAGGAGTTCCCGCGATGGCTGCGGGGTGAGCGCCACACCGGCGCCGAGCGCGAACAACACGAGCGTGATGAAGCATGCGCCGTAGACGAGGCCGACGTAGGGCCACAGGTCGAGCGTCTGCCTGAGCTTGCGCCCGGCCAAGTAGTAGAGCGCGGCGGTGATGCCACCGAGCAACGCAAGGCCGTCGCCGAACAGGGCGCGCGAGTCGGCGCTGAACCCGCCGCCTGCAGCGCCTGCATCACCCAACCCGACCACGAGCGCGCCCGTGAGCGCGATGCCGACCCCGACCCACTGGCGGCCGGTCAACGCCTCGTCGAGCCACGGACCCGAGAGCGCGGCGACGAGCACCGGCTGGAGGTTCACGAGCACGACGCTCGCGGCCACGCTCGTGTAGCGCAGGCTCGCGTTCCACGACCAGAAGTGGATGGCGAGGGCAACGCCGGCGGCGATAGCCACGCCCAGTTCGCGGGTCGAGAGTCGTTGCCACTGTCGCCAGCCTCCCGTGAACAGCAACGCCCCGGCGATGATGACCATCGAGAAGCCAAGTCGCCAGGTCGCGATGGCAAGCGGCGCGGCCGCTGACAGGCGAACGAGGGGTGCCGCGAGCGAGATGCCGACGACGGCGATGGCGAGGACGAGCGGGGCGCGGCGGTCGGCGGCGGGCATACCCAAAGATGTCATCCTTCGCTTCGCTCAGGATGACAAGTAAGATTCCGCCATGCCTGAGCCGCTCGCGCGTGCGCGCCTCGAGACCCTGGTGGCCCGCGCCGCGGGGCACCGTATCGCCATCATCGGTGACGCCATGCTCGACGTCTACCTCAAGGGTGACGTCGATCGCATCTCCCCCGAGGCACCCGTCCCCGTGGTGCGCGTACGGGAGCGCCGCGAGGCGCTGGGCGGCGCGTCCAACGTAGCGCAGAACGTGCTCGCGCTCGGCACGCAGTGCGAACTCGTGGCCGCGGTGGGCGACGACCTCGCCGGACGGCGTTTGCGCGAGGAGCTTACGAAGCGAGGCGCAGACGGCCGCGGGCTCGTCACCATCGGACGCTCAACTACGACGAAGACGCGCGTCCTCGCCCGCGCGCAGCAGCTGCTGCGCTTCGACGAGGAGGACGACGCCGACCTGAGCGGCGCGGAGGCTGAGGCGCTGCTGGCCGCCGTGCGCCGGGCCGCTCAGGACGCCGACGCCCTCGTGTTCGAGGACTACAACAAGGGTGTGCTCGTGCCCGCCGTGATCGAGGCGGGCATTGCCGTCGCTCGCGAGCGCAAGATTCCTATAATCGTGGACCCCAAGTACCGCCATTTCTTCGCGTACCAAGGGGCGACGGTCTTCAAGCCCAACCGTCGCGAACTGGAGGCGGCGCTAGGCGCGGCGGTAGACCTCGAACATCCTGAGGCGCTGCCGTCCGTGGTGCAGCGCGTAGGCGCCGAGCACGTGCTGCTCACGCTCGGTGAACGCGGCATGGCACTGGTGAGCGCCGACGGCAGCGTCATGCGCGTACCGACCACGGCGCGCGAGGTGTACGACGTGGTGGGCGCGGGTGACACGGTGACGGCGTGGCTGGCGGCGATGCTGGCGGCGGGTTCGACGGTGCGCGAGGCGGCGGTGATCGCGAACTACGCGGCAGGGGTGCAGGTAGGCAAGCTCGGCGCGGCGACTGTGAGTCCGGACGAGGTATTGTCGGCGTACGATGCGCATGCAGCGCACGATGGCCGCTGACCCTTCGCCGGTTGGCGCATCGGCCGGGCCTCCCCTACCTTGAGGCAACCGGGCCGATAGCTCAGCTGGTTAGAGCAGCGGACTCATAATCCGACGCGCGCAGGTTCGAACCCTGCTCGGCCCATTGGTAGAAGCGCCCTTCCCATTCGCCGGGCATGGTCGCTATCCTTAGCAATTGTCGAGACTTCGCCCGTACCGGATGCACTGAGTCCGTGTCGAAGTCGAGGGGAGACAGGGCGCGTAGCTCAGCTGGTTAGAGCGCTGCTTTCACACAGCAGAGGTCCACGGTTCGAGTCCGTGCGTGACCACTCGTCGGTTCGCGGTCGCGTCCCCCTCAAGTCATGTCCGCTCTGACTCAACGGCATCAGGGACGCGCCGCCTCAAGGGCGCCATTCGTACTCGCCGCCGCGCTCGTCGGCGTGTCGCTCTCTGCGCCGCTCGTCCGCCTCTCGCACGCGCACCCCCTCGCCATCGCGAGCTGGCGCCTCGGTTTCTCGCTCGTCATCATCGCCATCGCGCTCGCCGTGACCAGGCAATGGCGGCAGTGGCAACGGCTGGCACCGCGCGAGTTCGGCATCGCCTTCTTTGCCGGCGCCATGCTCGCGCTGCACTTCTGGAGCTGGACCACCTCCATCACGCTCACCAGTGTAGCGGCCTCGGTCGTGCTCGTGAACACCCAGCCGGTGGTGGTGGCGCTCATCTCGGTCCTGTGGTTGCACGAAAGCCCCACGCGCATCCAGTGGCTCGGCATCGCCGTCGCGATGATCGGTGCCATGATCATCGCCGCGCCCGACCTCATCACGGAGTCTGCCTCGGCGGCAAAGCACCCGGACGCGCTGCTCGGTGATCTCCTCGCACTGCTCGGTGCACTCACGGCGGCCCTGTACTTCGTGGCCGGTCGCCGCTTGCGCGCCACACTCGACCTGTGGCCGTATGTCGGACTCGTATACGGCGTCTGTCTCATCATGCTGCTGCTCCTTGTCGCCGTCACGCGAGCCCCGCTCGCGCCGCAGCCCGGCCGAGAGCTCGCCATCTTTGCTGCGCTCGCGCTTGGTCCCATGCTGCTGGGACACACGGGGCTCAATTGGGCGCTCAAGCACTCTCCGGCATACGTCGTCAACCTGACGCTGCTCGGCGAGCCGGTTGGCGCCACGCTCATGGCCGCCATGCTGCCCGGCATCCGCGA
>JAYTVE010000250.1:0-22199 GCA_043744185.1 Gemmatimonadota bacterium
CCGCGATGCGATCAGCCCCGCATAGAAGAGCAGCGCCTCGCGCCGCACGGCCGGCCGCGCGTTGGCGCGCGCCGGGGCGAGGCCGATCAGATCTGCGACGTGCTCGCTCAGCCGGTCATTCTGGTCGCGCTCGAACGACACGCTGAAGCGGTACTTCTCCCACGCGCGGTAGAAGAGCGAGATCAACCGGTGATGGAAGAGGTCGAAAAACTCCCGCATCACCGGGTCCTTCTCGCGAACGCGCTCGGCCACCAGCTGCGTGTAGTGGTACGGGAGCACGCCCAGCGGTCCGGTCAGGCCAAAGAAGTTGACGGCCAACTCCGCCGGCCCGTCGCCCGAGGCATCGAGCGTCTGGATCTCGCTCGCCGGAAACGCCAGCGAGTGCGACACGCCGAAGCGCGCCACCTCGTCCGCCGGATCGGCGAAGCCGCCCACGGCCGCGCGATCCGGGTGCGCGCGCTCCAGCAACCGCACGGCCTGGAAGAAGCCGAAGCTGTTGGGATCGGCGAGCAACCGCTCGACCGGATCGCGCTCGCTCAGATCAGCGGCTTCCATCCGGCCCTCGGCGCCCATTCACGAAGGGGCAGTTTCCGCTGCTGACTGCGCACCACGAGCTGCGAGAAGCTGTTGAGTGAAGCGTACAACCCGAGGAAGCGCTCGAGCACGCTCGCGAACAGGAACAATCCGCCACCGGCAAACTGCTCCTCGTCCACCTCGAGCTCGACGCGGTGCCCGCGTGCGAACGCGATCCCGTGCTCCGTCGCCACGCGCGAGAACACCGGCTTGCCCGTGAGCGACGTGATCCCCTGGATTTGCCGCTCACTCGCGAGGTTGTCGGCGGCGTTGAACAGCCGCAGCATCTCGCGCATGCCGTCCGCGCCCCCTTCGAGGATCGCGATGTACTTGAGCGAGAAGAGCGACACCAGCCGCCACATCTGCGACTTGCCGAGCGGTGGGTAGATGACCGCCGTGGGCTTCACGAGCGCGGTGATGCGCTTGACCGGCCCACCCGACGGCAACTCGAAGTCGCCCTGCTCCAGCCCGAACGGCAGCCGACTCGGCAGGTCGCTGTTGAAGCAGGTGAGTCGGCACGTCACGGCATCCGTGCCCGGCGTCTGCGTGCGTCCGGCCAGATCCGCGAAGTTGAGCCAGACATCGGTGCCCTGATCCATGCGCCAGCCGCTCGGCCGGCGCGACGCCTGCCAGAAGAGGTCGCCGGTGCCGCCGTGCCCGTGCCGGAACGAATACATCGGTTCGAATTGCAGCACGTCCGGCGATCCCGGCACGACGCCCGCCACCTCGTCCACCGAGAAAACCTCGGTGGCCGCGCGACGACGCGCATCGGGCACCACCTGGTACTCGAACTGCTGGTGGTTGAGAAGGATCGGCTCCGACGTCTGCGGAAAGAGGTTCACGATCGGCGTACAGCCGAGCTTGAACGTGTTGGTCGTGACGCCGCCCTCGAGCGCCTGGCGGCGGTCGCCGCGCTCGAAGGGCGAGAAGAGGATCACCAGCTCGAACCCCGCGCTGAACCCTGCAGCGCGCACCTGCTCGAGTCCGGCGAGTTCCACGAACGAGAACTTCTCGGGAAAGCAGAAGTACTCGTGCAGCAGCCCGTACGCCGCGAACGACTGGCGCGGCACGGGTAGCATGGCCTCGTCCTCCTCGAACCCCACCGGCCTGAGCGACGACGGCGGCAAGACGATCGGGCGCTTGCGCGACCCCGGCGTGAGGTCGCGCACCATGATGTGCGCCGCGTTGTTGCCGAGCAGTTCGTAGAGCGTCGAGACGAGATTCGTTTCGCCGTTGAGGAAGAACCGCAGCGAGTTGCACTCGAGCTCCTCGAACTTCACGTCCGGGAGGCAGCGCAGCTCGAGGCGCAGGGCAGACACGGTGTCGGCGAACTTGACGGGCGGCTTGAGCCGGTCGGGCGTCGTCCACTGCGCGTCCGTGACGGCAATGGGCCAGAGCATCGTGTCGTAGCTCGTGCGGAACTTGCACGGCACGCCGTTGACTGGCCGCGAATGCAAGAGGCTGCCGCGCGGAAGCGGGAACCCCGTGGTGAGCTTGCCCTGCTCCGGATCCAGTTCGAACTCGACGATGGACATCGAGGGGATCGGCCGGATGTAGTTCGGGTACACCACGTCGAGCAGCGACGAGCTGACCTCGGAGAAGTCGTCGTCGATCTTGAGCTGCACGCGCGCGGTGAGGAACGCGAACCCCTCCAGCAACCGCTCGACGTGCGGGTCTTCGCACTTGCCGGGCTCGAGCATCAGTCGCGAGGCGACCTTCGGGTACTTCCGCGCAAACTCCGCCCCCATGCGCCGGAGGAAGGTCAGCTCGCGCTCGTAGTAGAACAGCAGGTCGTCACGCATCGCTGCCTCCGCGCACGGCCACTTCGCCCGACCCCTTGGTGAGCACCGTGTCGAACGAGACGCGCTCGGGCGACGGATCAAGTCGCAGCATCGCCTCGACCGCGAAGCGCACCTCGCTCATCGGACCCGAGTCGCGCGGCGCCACCACGATGCGCACGTTCTCGAGCCGCGGCTCGTGCAGCGTGATCGCCCGCTCGAGGCTGCGCGCGAGGCGCGCGAGCGCGTCGGGTGAATCGCGGCCGACGCTCGAGAGGTCGGGGATGCCGTAGTAGAGCATCGAGCGCTCGAGTTCGGGAAACGCATCGGCATCACCCTCGCCCACCTGCCGCGTGTTGAGCAGGTGCTCGAGGTCGCGGCGCACCGCGTCCTTCAGCAGACGCAACGAGTCACCCCACGTCCGCGTCGGATCACCGGCGAGGTCGGGCCGATCATCCTGCAACCGCTCGAGCAGCGGCTGCTGGACCGGACGCTCAAGATCCTTCGCCATCGCCCGCCGTCGCTTCCTGGCCGAATCCGATGGCCGCCATCGGATCGAGTTCGCAGATGCGCAGGTAGAGCGCTTGGCGCTGCTCGCTGTCGCCGCCGGTGGATTCGAGCGCCTGATACAGCAACGACATCGGCTCCGCGACGAAGCGCCCCTCCTCCCAGCCGTCGAGCTTGTGCCCGTCAATGACGCCGAGGAGCTTCTGCAGCCCCGGAATCGCCACCGCGTCGCGCCCCGCAGCCACCATCACCGTGGCCAGCTGCACCTGCCGCATGAATCGACCGCGCTCGCTGCTCTCGCGCTGGAGTTCGCGCTTGATCATCTCGATGGCCTGCGGCGTGCGCCCCGCCTTCACTTCGGCCAACGCGCGCTCGAGCGCACGATCGGTGGATGTTGGCGAGGGCGAGGGCGCCATGGCGGCGCGCGGCGCGGCGTCGTCGCTCTCTGCAGCGTCGCCCATCATTCCCTCGCTGCGCAGCCAGGCGAGCGTGGACGGACCGGCCGTCGGCAGGTCGTCCATCAGCGTCATCTCGGGGAGCGCCGGAATTTCCGCGAGCAGCGTCTTCACTTCGCGGCGCACCGCCTGCGCCGACCGCGCATACTCGTCGCCCAGCGCCTCGAGCGCGTTGAGCAGGTAGCGCTGCAGGTCGAGCCACCCGCGACCGGCCGGCGTGCCCATCACCGTTTCGGCCACTTCGAGCAGCTGCACCCAGTCGCCGTCGAGCATCAGCGTCTTGAGCTGCGTGCGCGCCTGCGCACTCGGCGCGTCGAGGAGGCGCGGATCTGGCGTGGGCCCCTGCGCGCGCAGCTCGCCAAAGCGGAGCGCCCGCAGCATGAGGTAGCTCGTGGGACTCGTCGGATCGTGCTTGCGCATGAAGCGCGCGGCGCCGATGACGCAAGCCGCGGCATCGTTGACGTCGACCGGCTCCGCAGCGAGCGGACCCGCCGTGCGCGGTGCGCCGCCCAAACCCGACGGCGCGCTCGACGTCGTGCCACCCGAACCCGCTTCGTACACCGCCGACTGGCCCGCATCGGGTGCGCTGCCCGCCTCCAGCGGATCGGGATCGGCCGCGAGCTTGCGGTCCACGAGCACGTTCACGACCTGCTCGACTTCCTCGAGGCTCGTGCGCAGTGGCAGGAGGTTCGGTCCATCGGAACCGAAGCGTTCGGCGGCGGCGGCGTCGAGCGCCGAGACGGCATCGCGCGCGGCCGTCATGTCGGCCTGCAGCTGGCGATACCACGGCTGGGGTGTCTCGGCGAGCGCCTTGTCGAACAGTTCGGGGGCGAGCTTGCCGTCGTCGAGGGCCGCGGCGCGCTGGGGCGCGCGCGACTCGTCGGCCTCGACGTCTGTTTCGGTGGGAATCGCACGCGATTCCTTGTACTTCCAGAAGTTGTGGCCGGCCTTGCAGAGGGCCACCGACTTCACGGCGAAGTCGAAGCGGGTGCCGACCCACTCGAGCGGCGCAGCGCGCAGTTCGAGGTCGCCATCCTCGGCTTCGGGAAGGCAGCCGTCCCAGTATTGGTCGAGAATGCCCTTGAGCAGTCCGCATCCGAGAGCGAGTCCGGCCAGCCCTTCGCGACGCAGCATCGCTTCGGTGAGCCATGAGGCGATCTGGAGACCCTTGCTCTTGGTGGCCACGGCCTCGCTGGCCAGCTTCACCACCTGCTGCCAGTCGGCGAGCTTGCGCGGCGCATCCCAGCCGCCGGACGGGATGTCGTCATCCTCTCGGCGGGCTTCCTTGATCTTGTCGTAGATCGGGTCGTAGCGCAGGTCGACGCCCGCCGGGCTCGCGCCGGCGATCGGATTGAGCAAGTCGTCGCGCAACGGCATGCGGGGCTAACCCTGCTCGGCGGACGTAACCTGCAGCTCGCGCAGCTCGAGAAGGGGGAACTCCTCGCCATCGACCAGGAGGAGCTTCTGTCCGACCGGCGCCTCGGTGCCGTCTTCCCATCGCACCCATTCGGTGGCGCGCCCGAGCCGCACGGCGTCGTCATCCGACTCGGCGCTGCGCGGGGCGAGCGCCGGGAGGGTGACTTCACCGAGTTCGAGTCCCTTGAAGCCGGGGCCGGTGAGGACTTTGGCAGTGGGCCAGAGGAGGTCGCGCAACCGCTGCGGTGCGGCCATGCGGACCGTGGCAATCTGGGCGATGGGGAGCCAGGTGTACTGTCCGGCTGCGAAGACTTCGAGGCGGGCGCCGATGCGGGGATCGGCGTCCGTGATGGAGGAGAACGGCTTGCCGTTGAGGGTGCCGGTCACGGCCGAGTCGGCTGCGGAGCGCGGGTAGTCGCCCTCGACGAACATGCGATGGCGTGTCCGCTCGGCATGGATGGCGCTGCGATAGACGAGCGCGCCCATGCTGGCCTCCTGGCCGGCATCGGCCAGGACGTTGAGGTGCTTCTCGGCGCGATCGTAGTCACCGGTGAAGCACAGGAGTTCGAAGAGCAACGTGCGTCGCTGGACGTCGGTCGGATTGCTCCGGAGTTCGACGCCCAGCGACTCGATGGCTTCCGCCACGCGGCCCTCCGCGAGGAGGGTGCGCGCTTTCACTTCGTGAGCGTCTTGAGATCCCAGGAGCCGATCTGCGGATTCCCGAGCTTGCCCGTCTTGTCCTGCGAGAGGTACTTGATCTCGACCTTGCTGAAGGCGAGCGACAGGCTCTCGGCCGGCGTGTCATCGCCGCCCGACGAGCCGGACCACTGCACCGACTCCACCATCACGTCGCCGAAGGTGTAGGTGAGATACTCGCTCTGTTCGCCGCCGGCCTTGCGCAGGTGCACGGTGGCCTTGGGGATGTGCTTGCCGGCGCAGCAGTTGGCGAACAGCGTGGCCGACGCGTTGTCGGTCTTCTTCATGACGTTGAAGGAGCTGATCGAGACCTTGCCAGCGCCGTGTCCGTGACCACCACTGCTCGTGACCGGGTTCGAAGCGCCCCACGAGAACGAATGGATCTCGATCGCGCCCTCGAAGCCCTTTGCCGTTGCCTCGCCCTTGATGCCGTCAAGCTTCAGATATGCGTCAAACGCCACTGGAAAACCTCCACACTCGGATAGGGATTACAACCGTTTGCCGGTGCCACCTTATTTCCACGCTACCATCATGATCGCCCGGCGCGCAGCAGCGCACGTCACAGAACCGTCTCAGCCGGCGGCCTTGGGCAGTTCGGCCACGAGGCGCATCGACATCGTCAGTTCGTCCAGCTGGAAGTGCGGGCGCAGGAACGCGACCGCGCGGTAGACGCCGGGCTTGCCCGGCACCTCGACCACTTCCACCCGCGCTTCCTTGAGCGGGTACTTCGCCTTGACCGCCGGCGAGGCGTCGTCGTTGGCCACGACGTAGTTCATGATCCAGTTGTTGAGAAAGCGCTCGATCTCGTCCTTCGAGGTGTAGCCGCCGATCTTGTCGCGCATCATCGACTTGAGGTAGTGCGCGAAGCGGCTGACCGCGAACAGGTACGGCAGCTGCGCGGAGAGGCGCGCGTTGGCCGTGGCCGAATCGGTGCTGTACACCTTGGCCTTCTGGGCGCTCTGCACGCTGAAGAAGCAGGCGTTCGAGCTGCCCTTCTGGTGAACCAGCGGCACGAAGCCCAGATCAGCCAGCTCCTTCTCGCGACGGTCGGTGATCGCGACCTCGGTCGGGCACTTCATCGCGACGTCGCCCGAGTCGGTCTTGAAGTTGTGGACGGGCAGCCCTTCGACGAGGCCGCCACTCTCGACGCCGCGGATCGTGGCGCACCAGCCATACGACTGGAACGCGCTGGTGACCTTGCTGGCGAGCCCCCAAGCAGCGTTGCCCCAGAGGTACGCGTCGTGCTCGCGCCCGTCCACGTGTTCCTCGTAATTGAACGCCTCGATCGGCACCGTGGCGCTGCCGTACGGCTCGCGCAGCAGCATGCGGGGCATGGCGAGGGCCACGTAGCGCGCGTCATCGCTCTGCCGGAACGCCTTCCAGCGCCCGTACTCGGTGGTGTCGAACACCTTGGCGAGGTCGCGCGGCTGGTCGAGCGCCGTGAAGCTCTCGAGGTTGAACATGTCGTGCGAGGCGCCCGTGATGAACGGCGCGTGCGACGCGGCGGCCACCTGCGCCACCTTTTCCAGCAGCTCGATGTCCTGACCCGACTTGTCGAAGGCATAGTCGCCGACGAGGGCGCCGAACGGGGCACCACCGAAGACGCCGAACTCCTCCTCGTACACCTTCTTGAAGAGAGCGCTCTGGTCGAACTCGGGGGCGCGCTGCAAGTCGCGCAGCAGGTCCTTCTTCGAGACGTTGAGAATCTTGATCTTGAGGTTCTCGCTCGTCTCCGTGTTGTTCAGCAGGTAGCGGAGCCCGCGCCACGTCCCCTCGATCTTCTGAAACTCGGGGTGGTGCATGACCTCGTTGAGCTGCAGCGACACGAGGTGGTCGATCTGCGCGATGCGCGCATTGATCATCACTTCGTTGTTCTTCGACACCGTGATCGAGCCGGCGAGGACCTCGGACACGAACTGCTTGATCATGTCCTTGCCGCGTTCCTTCGCGGCCGCGTCCTTGCCAACCTTTCCCTCTTCGACGATCTGGTCGAGAAGGCTGAGTTCCTGGTTCTGGGCCGATGGGCCCGTGTTGCCCGCCTGTGCCTCAGCCATTGCCGCCACCCTGGTTGTCGAGCTCCGCCTTCAGCTTCTTCATCTTCTCGTCGTCGGAGAGCGTGTCCTGCAAGATGCTGTCGAACTTCTCGTTGCTCGCCAGCGCGCCGC
The DNA here is from genome assembly GCA_043744185.1 of Gemmatimonadota bacterium. Taxonomy (GTDB): domain Bacteria; phylum Gemmatimonadota; class Gemmatimonadetes; order Gemmatimonadales; family Gemmatimonadaceae; genus JACPPC01. The sequence goes on from JAYTVE010000250.1 coordinate 7,591, forward strand.
GCAAGTCGGCCAGCTTGGTGCGCAGCGCCAGCAGCTCCTTGAGGGGGCCGATCTGGCGGGCCACCGCGTCCGGCGAGAAGTCGTCGAGGCTCTTGAACGTGAGGTCCACGGCCAGCTTCCCGGCATTGGCATCCTCGGAGAGCTTGTTCTCGACCGTCAGCGCAAGGTGCGGCTTCATGCTGTCCATCACCTCGTCGAAGTTGTCGAGCGTCACGTCGACGAACTTGCGATCCTTGAGCTTGGCCAGCGGTTCCACGGGCTGCCCGGAGAAGTCACCGAGGACGCCCATCACGAACGGCAGCTCCTTCATCTCGATCGCGCCGCCCGTCTCGACGTCGTACGTGATGTTCACGCGGGGGGGACGCACCCGCTCGAGTTTCTTCTGCGTGCTTTCCTTGGCCATCCGAACGACCTCGCGACGGTAGAGGGGCGGGAGCGCGCCATCGCCGCTGGCGCCAACTCCCGATGCAGCACCTTGCACGGACCGGCTGCGGCTCCATGCATGACAGTTCACATGCCACGTTCGGCAGCCGCACGACGCGCCAAAACCGTCCCGCGCGTTGCCCGGCAAGTCCAAATACGGCCCAGCATCCCGAAGGTAACCTTCACCCCATGGGCGTCAAGCAACGACGGGTGCTGCGCCCGCGGCAACAGGCGGAATCGAGCGCAGGGGCGGCAACCCCTCGATTTCCACCGTCCCGTTGAGCGCCAGCGTCGAGAGCAGCGTCGCCATCGCCAGGTCGGAAATCTCCGTCGAAATCAGCTCGCGCGTGCGGAATTCGTCCACGATCGTCCGCACCGGCTCGCTGCCGTCGAACCGCACCAGCAGGTCGCCCAGCCAGAACGGCCCTCGCACCGTGCCGAAGAAGGGCCAGTCGGTCGAGTGTGCGGCCTCCACGGGCGACCACCCCGCGTCATACGCGAACCGCATCTGCATGGTCGACCGCGGGCTGATTCGAGCGCGGCGCTCGAGGAGCGCCAATCGCGCCATCGGCTCCAGAAGTGCCGTCTCCATCTCCAGGGCCCAGAGCGCGTCCGCCACGCTCGTGTCCGGCCCCAGCTTCCGGCGCGTCGTTACCACCGACGTGGCCCCGGGACGGCGCCGCAGGTAGATGTGAGAATAGATCAGGGACTCGATCTCCAGGCGCTTCACTTGGGCCGCGAAATCGGGGACGATCGTGAGCGGTGCGTTGGCCTTGAGCAGGCTGCGCACCCGGTACTCCACGGGATCCTCCTGGAAGCGCATGACCAGCAGGATGTCGATCTCACGGCCGACGTCGCCCAGCATGGTGCGGATGCGCTGCTCGAGCCGCCCGGCCTTCCGGTCGCTCGCCACGCAGGTGATGTACAGGAGCCCGCCCGGCGCCAGCCGCGGCACCCCCTCCAGGATCGCGCGCTGCACCAGCTCCTCACCGTCGGGGCCACCATCGCGAAAAATCACCGCGTTACTGGTGGCCGGCACGTAGGGCGGGTGCGCCACGATCCGGTCGTACAGCGCATCGCCCACGGGAGCGTACATGTCGCCCTGCAGGCTCCGGTAGCGGTCGAACCCGTTGAGCCGACCGTTGAAATCCGCGAACCGTGCCGACCGCTCCGTCACGTCGGCGGTCGCCACGTCCTGCGCGAACCGCGTGGCCACGAGCGCCGCGATGCCGGTGCCGCCGCACACCTCCAGAAAGCGCCCGCACGGTGTACGCGGCAGGAACTGCAGGAAGGTGCGCGTGTTGTTGGTGACCGCCGCATACACGACGTCATTCCCGAGTGGCGCGAGCCCCGCCGGACGCTCCGAATGATCCGAGATCACGTACAGCCCCTCGGTTGGGTACAGCAGCACCGTGCCGCAGCTGCCGCCCGGCACGCGCGCGAGCAACCCGAGCCGCTCCATCGCCGAGCGCACCGCGGTGGGCAGCCACGCCGCCATCGAGGCGTCGTCGAGCACTTCGCCATCGAGGAAGAGCCGCACCACGAGGTCGAGCGCGTCGCCCATCGCCGTGCCGACCGTACGGCCATCCTTGATCGTCCGGAACGAGTAGATGGTCGACATGCCCGTGCGGGCGCAGAGGGCCGGTTCCGTGTACCCGATCTCCTCCAGCCAGGCACGCAGGGCGCCGAAATCCGCAGCACTGCCGATGCGCACCGGAATGGTCGAGGGAGCGGTCGTCGTCATCGTCACTTCCAGCGCCCGACAAGGGCAGCGAGGGGATGGGCCAGCGACTGGAGCCGCACGAGCCGCACCCGGTCGGAGTCCTTGAGGGTGGCCAACGGCATGAGGCCGCGCGCCAGCAGGTCGTCGCCCGCTGCTTCGGTGAGCAGCACGCGCCCCACGGGCAGCGTGCGCCGGTCCGCAGCCAGCCCCGTGACCACGAACGGCAGTCCGCCAATTTCGGGATCGAGCGCCGCGCCGAGCGTCCAACCGCCCTCGCTGAATGCCCGCGCCAGCACGAGCGCTACCGCGAACGCGCCTGGCGCCCACGGACCCTGATCGTGCGCGATCTCCGCATCGTACTCCTCGAAGTTCACCGTCTCGCAGGCCTCGTGCGCCTTGCCGTACGGCACGCGCACCAGAAAGCCCGGCAGCACGAGCCCCACGTACCGAGCGAGCGTCATCGCGCGGAACGCCGTCCACGCCGCGTCCGCCTCGGGCTTCCAGCTGCGGTGATCGCCAAGCTCCGCAACATCCCGCGCGCCAGCCAGCGACGGATGCGCCTCGGCGATGAACGGCGCGCCCAGCAACTGCGCGATGGCCGCCACCTGTGCGAGTCGGTCGAGCGCGGGTGGCGACTGATCAAACGCATACGCCCCCGAGAGCAGCGCCCACGGCGCCGAGCCCGACTGTCGCGTCAGCATCGCGAAGAGCGGACTCTCGCGCGGATCGCCGTCGTGCGGCAGCGCGGCCGCGAGTTCGTTTGCGGAAAGGTCCACCAGATGTAGCTGCAACTCGGTGCCCGTCTCCACGCGCCGCACCAGCAGGTCCACGGCGCGCCACGCGGCCTCAAGCGCCTGAAACGCCGGCGCATGCAATATCGCGCGCAACGTCGCAGTCGCCGCGGCATCCACCTGCGCCACGAGCTCCGCCTGGCGCGGATCGGAGTTGGGCACGAGGTGTGGGCGCATGACGCGCTGGATGAACGCGTAGAGATCGCCGCCGGCGTCCGCGAGCGCCTCGTCCGCACTCGGCGGCACGGCGTCATCGAGAATGTCGTCGAGCAGGCTGCCACTCCCCTTCGGCGGACGCGCGGGACGCGGCGTCGCTTCACCTGAGAGCTCGCGCGCGGCCTCGGCAAAGGTGTCCGCCTGCCTGAGGCGACGGCGCAAGTCTCCCAGCCCGCTCAGGAGCGGAACTCGCGCCATCAACTGGTCGGGATGAAAGTCGTCGAGCTTCTCGAAGCGGAGCCGGAGCGGCGGATCGCCGGGGGCAAGCGTGAGCACGAGTTCGGGCGCCAGCTCGGCAAGGGTCTCATCGAGATCGTCGCGATCCACGCGCCAGGTGCGGCGAGTGGCCAGCGCGCTGCCGCGCTCGGCAGCCGGGCGGTGGTCGCGCCCGCTGAAGTCGCCAAGCAGCGCGATGCGGAACGGTGTGTCTTCCAGCGGCACCGGGACGCTGTGATCGCGGCCGGCGGTGACGTCGAGATGGATGTCGGACATGTCGGGCATGGCGGGCGAGTGCGACAGGGAAATTCCAACGCGCCAATGCTGCGGCGCGGGCCGGTCGGAAACAATGCGCTGCGCCACACTTTGCGCTTCACGCGCGCGCGGACAACCGGTAGCCTCGCGCCGCAGCCGGAGCTAGACTAGCGCCATGCGTCAGCTCCAGCCGGTCCTCTGGACCAAGGGGGTCCTGCTCACCCCGCAACATTTGCAGGCCCAGGACCGTTTCTTCGAGGACCAGCTGCACTTTCAGCTGGCCGCCCTGAGCAACTGTCCGTGGGGCTTTCACCGGCTCGAGCTGGACCGCGAGGCACTCGCCGGCGGCGCCGTGGCCCTGAGCAAAGCGTCCGGGCTGTTCCCCGACGGCATGCCGTTCGACTTCCCGGACGCCGACCAGGCGCCGGGCCCCAAGCCGATGGCAGGCTGCTGGGAGCCCGACCAGACGACGCTGGATGTGTATCTCGCCGTGCCCGAGCATCGCACGGGCGAACCGAACGTCTCGACGGCCGCGCGCGACCGGAACACGCGCTATCTGGCCGAAGTGGTGATGCGCCGCGACGAGAACACCGGACTGGCGGAGAAGCCGATCCAGGTGGCGCGCAAGAATCTCCGACTGCTCGTTCAGGGCGAGGCGCTCGACGGCTACTCGGTGCTGCGCGTGGCGCGCGTGCGCCGCGCGCCCGCCGGCGACTACCACTACGACCCGTCGTTCGTGCCGCCGCTCATCGACATCACCGCCAGCGATCCGCTCATGGCGATCGCGCGGCGCTTGGTCGAGATATTGTCGGCCAAGAGCAGCACGCTCTCGGGCTCGCGGCGGCAGCGGAACCAGAACTTGGCCGAATTCAGCATTTCTGACGTGGCGAGCTTCTGGCTGCTATACACGATCAACACGCACATGCCGCAGCTGCGGCACCTCTTCGAGACGCGGCGCGGGCACCCCGCGCAGCTCTTCGAGGCGATGACGACGCTGGCCGGCGCGCTCACGACGTTCTCGACCGCGATCCACCCGCGCACCCTCCCGGCGTACGATCACGCCAACCTCACGGCATGCTTCACCGAGCTCGACGAGAAGCTGCGCCTGCTGCTCGAGACGGTGGTACCGGCCAACTACGTGTCGCTGCCGCTCAAGTTGGTGCAGCCGGCCGTGTACGCCACCGCCATCGACGAGGATCGCTACTTCGCGGCGCCGGCCATCTTCCTCGCCATCTCGGCCGACCTCGACCAGGCCGACCTGATGCGCAAGGTGCCGCAACTGGTAAAGCTTGCATCGGCGGACCGCGTGGACCGGCTCATCAAGCAGGCGCTGCCCGGCTTGCAGCTCACCCATGTGCCGAGCCCGCCGAGCGCGATCCCGGTCAAGGTGAAGTACCACTACTTCCAGATCACCAAGTCAGGCGCCGAGTGGGAAGCGATCGCGCGGGCGCGCAACCTGGCAGCGTACGTGCCGCGCGACTTCCCGAACGCCGAACTCGAACTCTCGATCGTGCTGCCGCCGCGCGAGTAGCGCGGCGCTTCAGCGGCCGCGCAGGCTGACGAAGAGAATGAGGGCGATGGTGATGAGCCCTGCCACGCCCACGACGATGAGCACGATCGGCGGAGCCTTTTTCGGGATGGCCGGCGTCGGCGCAGCCGGTGGAGCGGCGCTCACCGGCTTTGGGGTCAGGTCGGAGAGCTCCACGCGCTGAAGCGCGCGGGTGAACTCGCTGCCGCCCTTGGGCGCGGGCATGCCCGGCGCCGGCGGACGCGACGCACCGGCACCACTCATCGGTCCCGGCGTGCCCCCGGCCGGCCCCGAGCCGAACATCTTCGCGAACTCGTCCACGGGCTCGGCGCTCGGCGGCGGGAGCGGCGCGCGCTGAGCGGGCATGGACACGCCGGTGGCACCCACGGTCCCTTCATTGGGTGTGTTGCGCGCGCGATTGAGGCGCGCCGAGAGATCATCCTCGACGGGCGGCGTCGGCGACGTCGGGAACATGCGCGCGAAGTCGTCGGCGGGGCTGGGCGCGGGGGCAGCCGGCGCGGGCATTGTCTGCCCCGAGTCCGAGATCATCTGCGTGAAGAGGCCCGCCTTTGGCTTGGGCGCCGGTGGTTCGGGCGCCTTCGGAATCGACGGCGATGACGACGACAGCATCTGCGTGAACATGCCCGGCGGCGCGGCGGCAGGCGGTAGTGTCGGCTGCGCGGCGGGCTTGGGCACCGGTGCGAAGATCTGCGTGAAATCGCCGGGCTTGGTGGGGGCGGCCGGTGGCTTGGCAGCGGCCGGCGGCGGCGCGGGCGTGGTCGGCACCGACGGCGGCGTGAACACCATGCTCGCGGAGGCGGAGTCGCCAGCGACGGTGGCGCGGCGCGTGGGCGGGAGCGTGGTCGCGAGCGACGGCGGCGCTGCGGCGGTCGGCGGTGGTGGCGGCGGCGCTGCGGGCACACCAACGAACGTCGCGGCGGGCGGCGTGGCGGGCGGTTCAACCGGTGGTGCGTGCTGCGCCGCGAACGGTGCCGGCGTAAATAGCGGCGTTGGCGCCGGCGGAGCGATCGGCGTGACGCTCGGCGGCGTTGGCGCGACCGGCTCCGGAACGACGGGCGACGCGAACGGCGCCGGCGTGAAGATCGACGCCTGCACGGGTGAAGGTGCGGGCGACGCGGGCGGCGACGGTTGCGGAGGTGTTGCCTCCAATGATGCCGGCGATTGCGCGGGGCGCTGCACCTTCGCGAACATCGCGGTGAACTCGCCGGGCGGCTTCGCTGCCGCTGGCGGCGGTGGCAGCGGTGCGGCGGCGGGCGGGCTCGCTGCGGGCGGCGTTTCCACCGGCCTCGCGTGCGCCGAGAACATCGCGGTGAACTCGCCGGGGGTCTTGGCTGCTGGCGCCGGCGGCACGATTGGCTCACGCGGCGCGGCCGCGGCCGGCGGGATGATCGCGGGCGCGGGCGACGGCATGAACGCCCCCGTGGACATGGCGCTGAACTCGCCCGCCGAGCGCGGCGTTGCGAGCGGAGTGATCGGCCTCGGCTGGCGCTCCATGATGAGCGTGGAGACTTCCGTGTCCACCGCGGGAGGGCGCGGTTGAGGCGCTGCCGGGGGCGAAGCGACCTGCGGTGCCTCGTGCGGCGCCTCCAAGTGGACGGCGGGCACGCCGGCAAGCGTCGTGGTGCCCGGCAGTGGCACGCCGAGCCAGGCATCCAGCCCGGTGAAGTCGAACAGCACCTTGGTGATGACGACCGGCGCGCCGTTGACCTCGAAGTGCTCCACGATGCGCGACTTCTTGTCGTCGGGGAGCGTCTCGAGCAACGGAATCAGCTGGCGGTTCGGATGGTTCGCATCGCCCATGAAGTAATGCAGCATGACCACCGCCTGCGTGCGCTTGCGCGTCGCGAGGACCGAGTGCACCGGCCCCGACACGAGTTCCTTGAGGGGGTGATAGTTCGCGGCGAACTCGTCCGGGGTCATCGAGGCGGGGTGGCGGCCGGATCAGGAGCGGATCCAAGTTGATCGCTCGGGATGCATGGTGCTAAAATGATTGTAGCCACGAGCGTTCCCCCCGGCAATTCGTCGAGCGGTCCTGTGCGCCGTCGACGCGAGGAGACATGACACTGCTATCCCGTGTGGTCTGGCATGAGGGGATGCACCTCGCGCAGCACCACTTCCAGGCGCAGAACCGGTACGTCGAGGACACGCTGCACTTCGCGGTCTCGCACCTGTTCTTCCGGGCGCATGGCCTGATCGGCATCGAGCTCGACGCGGAAGCCTTGCGGAACGGCACCGTCGCCGTCGTGCACGCGCGTGGGGTAATGCCCGACGGGCTCGCCTTCCATTGCCCCGAGGGCGATCCGCTGCCCGCGCCGCTCGAGATCCGCGAGCTGTTCTCGCCCACGCAGGACAGCCACGTCGTCTATCTCACGATCCCGGCGTACGAGTCGGGGCGCAGCAACGAGGGGAGCGATCGCCGCTACACGTTGCAGAGCAGCTTCGTCCGCGACGAAGCCACCGGCCACGACGAGCACGAGGTCGAGTTCGGCCGCAAGAACTTCCGCCTCGCACTCGATCCGGGCACGCTCGTGTCGTTGCCGCTCGCACGCGTGCAGCGCGACGGCACCGGGCACTTCATCTATGACCCGGAGTTTGTGCCGCCCTGCCTGCAGATCGCGGCCAGTCCGCGGCTCATGGGGCTGGTGAACCGCCTGCTCGAGATGCTCGACGCCAAGAGCGAGTCGATGCTGCAGGATCGCCGCGCCGAGCGGAAGGGGGTGGCCGAGTACGCCTCGAACGACGTGGCGAACTTCTGGCTTGCGCACACGATCCACTCGAGCCTCGCGCCGCTGCGCTACCATCGCGACACGCGCGGGGCGCACCCCGAGCAACTGTACGTGGAACTCGCGCGACTGGCCGGCGCGCTCTGCACCTTCGCGCTCGAGTCGCATCCGCGCAACGTGCCCGCGTACGATCACGAGAACCTCGGCGCGAGCTTTGCCGCGCTCGAGCGGCACATCCGCGCGCATCTCGAGGTCATCGTCCCCACGAACTACGTGAGCATTCCGCTCACGGCATCCGCCGACTATCTGCATCAGGGCACCGTGACGGATGCGCGCACCTTTACGAACGCGCGCTGGTTCCTCGGCGTGCGCTCGAGCGTGGGCGCGGCCAACATCATCCGCGGCGTGCCGACGCTGGTGAAGGTGTGCTCGCAGAAGCACATCCTGCGGCTGGTCAAGGAAGCGTATGCCGGGTTGACCCTCACGCACGTGCCGGCGCCGCCGTCTGGTCTCTCCCCGCGCGCCGACACGCAGTACTTCCAGATCGAGCAGGCCGGCCCCTGCTGGGAAGCGATCCAGCGAACCAAGGAAGTCGGCGTGTACCTGCCCGAAGCGTTCACGGCCCCGGAGCTCGAGCTCAAGGTCCTGCTACAGGGCTAGGCGCCGATGGCGCGCGGCTGGGTGTGCGGACCGGTGTGCGCAACGCCGCCGTCCGGGTGCTGGTCGCCCCGGTTCACGGGCGGTAAGTTCTGGAACCCGAACGAGATCGCGACATCATGACCAGCCCTGCCAACGTCGTTTCCTCCGAGGCTCCGGCCGATCCGGTCCGACGCCGCGGGACACTCGCGCTCGCACTGCAGGAGGCGCTGACCTCCGCCGTTCGCCTGCGCGCGAACCGGCAGGGCGCCGCCGATGCAGCCTCGTTTCGCGCACACCTACTGCAGCTGCTCTCAAATGCGGACGAGCAGGCGCGTCAGGCCGGATACGGCCCCGGCGAAATCAAGCGCGCCATCTACGCGGCCACCGTCTTTCTCGACGAGTCGGTGATGAACTCGGGGCAGCCCGCGTTCGCAGACTGGCCGCGCAAGCCGCTGCAGGAAGAACTCTTCGGCGGTCACATGGGCGGCGAGGTGTTCTTCCAGAACCTGCGCGACCTGCTCGGCCGCCCCGACTCCGAGGACCTGGCCGACCTGCTCGAGGTGCACCAGCTCTGCCTGCTGCTCGGCTTCAAGGGGCGCTACACGATGGGCGACTCGGGCGAGCTGCGCGTGCTGATGCTGCAGACCGCCGAGAAGATCGACCGGATTCGCGGGGGGGCCACCGCGCTTTCGCCGCAGTGGGCGCCCCTTGCCACCGAGTCCATCGCCGTGGCACGCGATCCGTGGCTTCGTCGACTTGTCATCATTGCCGCGGCGAGTGCAGCGGTCGCAGTCGCGCTCTTTGTGGTGTACGCGCTGCTCCTTCGCGGTGGTGCGGGCGCCGTGGCGGACCTCGCCCGCAAGGCCACCTGATGCGCGCCCACCGCGTGATTCCCTGCTCCATGGTGCCCTGCGCATGACGCCGCGCGCGAAGATTTGGACGCTCGCTGGAGTGGGCCTGCTCGTGTGGCTCATCTTCACGTGGGTGCTTGGCTGGTTGCTCGAAGTCACCGGCAGCGACCTCTGGGTGCTGCGCGGCGGACTCGCGTTCGTTGGAGTCGCAACCGCAGGCGTTCTGGTGTGGTACTACCTCAAGGCGCTCAAGAAGTCCGAAGGCGACCTGCCCAAGTCCGAAGGGAACGAGATCGACACTGCGATTGCGATCACGAGCCAGCGGATCGCAGCGGCGCGCTACGCCGAGCGCGGCAAGCTTTCGCAACTGCCGGTGGTGCTGGTCATCGGGCCGGTGGGGAGCGCGAAGACGACCATCATCGCGCGGTCAGGGCTCGACCCCGAGTTGCTCTCTGGTGAAGTGATGCAGGGCGACGCCGTGGTGGCGACGCGCGTGCTCAATGCCTGGTACAGCAACAAGACCGTTTTTCTCGAAGCGGGCGGGCGCGTGGTGTCCGACGCCGGTCGGTTCAGCCGCCTCGTCAAGCACCTGCAGCCGAGCCGCCTCGCGGCCGTGTTCTCCGCCGGGCGCCAGGCGCCGCGTGCGGCGATTGTCTGCCTGAGTGCGGAAGAGCTGCTCAAGCCCGGCGCGGGCGAAGAGGTCATGACGCAAGCGCGCGAATTGCGCACGCGCCTGCTCGAGATCTCGCAGCGTCTCGGCATCTGGCTGCCGGTGTACGTGGTCTTCACGAAGACGGACAAGGTGCCGTATTTCGGTGACTACGTGCGCAACTTCTCTGCCGACGAAGCACGCGAAGTGCTCGGCGCCACGCTGCCATGGGATTCAGGATCAGCCGGCAATTACGCCGAACGCACCGGGCAGCGCGTCGGCCACGCGATGTCGCGGCTGCTCGGCTCGCTCGCGAGCCACCGCCTGCAGTACCTGCCCCGCGAGACGCAGCCGGAGGTGTTGTTCGGCGCCTACGAGTTCGCGCGCGAGTTCCGCAAGCTCGTGCCGCTCGCGTCGCAGTTCCTGGTGGAGCTGTGCAAGCCGAGCCAGCTCGAGCGGAGCCCGGTGCTTCGCGGCTTCTACTTTGGCGGCGTGCGCGCGGTGGTGAGCGAGGATGGCGCTGCCGCCGCTCCGGCGCCTGCGGTTGAGCGACGCGCCGAACCGCAAGCGTTCAACGCGACGATGGCGTTCGTACCGGGCGCCTTCGCGGCGGCACAGCCCACGGAGCCGATGCGATCGGGCGCCAGCATGCGCAAGGTGCCGCAGTGGATGTTCCTGCCACGCCTCTTTCGCGACGTGATCTTGAAGGATCGCGTGGCGATGGCTGCGACAGCGGGGGGCGCGAAGGTGAACATCGTGCGTCGCGCACTGCTGGCCACGGCGGCGGCGTTGGCGTTCGTGAGCGCGCTCGGCTTCACCGTGTCGTACGTGAAGAACAACCGGCTCGCGAAGCGCGTGGAAGAGGCGAGCCGCAGCTTGAGTGGCGCGGCGCTGCCGGCGGGTGGCGAGCTGATCACGGTGGAAACGCTGCAGCGCATGGACTCGCTGCGCGCCGTGACGGCGCAGTTGAGCGAGTGGAAGCGCGAAGGGGCGCCACTCGGGCTTCGCTGGGGACTCTACAGCGGCAACGCGCTGTACACGCATGCGCGCTCGATCTACTTCGCGCGCTTCGACAGCCTGCTCTTCGGGCCGACGGCACTGCGGCTTGTCGAGGACATCCGCAACCTGCCCGCGCAGCCGACCGACTCAAGTGATTACGGCGCGAGCTACGCGCTGCTCAAGGCGCACCTGGTGACCACGAGCAACGCCGACAAGAGCACGAGCGCGTTTCTGGTGCCGGTGCTCGCGCGCGAGTGGGCGGCGGGCAAGGAACCGAGTGCGGATCGCGAGCGGCTCGCGGCCGCGCAGTTCACGTTCTATGCTGAGGAGCTCGCGCGCGCGAACCCGTTGCCGCAGCCGGTGGACACCTCGGCGGTGGAGCACGGGCGCGCATTTCTGCGGCAGTTCAAGGGCGGGCAGCAGATCTACCAGATCATGCTGGCGGCCGCGTCCAAGAGCCCGAGCGTGAAGCCGTTCGACTACGGCAAGACGTACGCGAACCCGGCGGTGAGCGCGGCCGTGGTGGTGCCGGGTCCGTTTACCAAGGCGGGCTGGACGTTCATGCAGGACTCGGCGTTCAAGAACACCGACCAGTTCTTCAAGGGCGAGGAGTGGGTGCTGGGCGGCGAGACGGTGAGCGAGCGCGAGCGGCGCGAGATCACCGACCAGGTGAAGGCGATGTATCGCGAGGAGTACGCGACGCGCTGGAAGGGGTTGCTCGCGCAGGCGAAGGTGACCGCGTTTGCCGGCATTGCCGATGGCTCGAAGAAGCTGCTGCTGGTCGGTGGTAACCCGTCGCCGCTATTGCAGCTGTTCAACGCGGTGTCGGTGAACACCGCGGTGGACTCGCAGATGATGGCGATCTTCCAGCCTGTGCGTACGGTGTCACCGGCTGACTCGACCAAGCTGATCGGCGAGAAGACGCAGCCCTACATGCAGGCGGTGCTTGCGGTGGGCACGGCGCTGCAGAACGTGGCGAGTGCGGCACCCGGGCAGAACGAGGGGCCCGCGCAGGACGCGAAGACGCAGGCCGCGGCCGCACGCAATGCGGCGCTCAACATCACGCTCGCCTTCACGGGTGATGCGGGAGCGACGGCCGTGGGCAGTGAAGTGCGCCGCCTGCTCACCGATCCACTCGGCCGCGTGGACCCGTTGCTCGGCAACGTGGGCGTGGCCGGGGTGAACAAGGGCGGCTCGGACTTCTGCCGCGTGGAAGGCAAGGTGCTCACCAAGTCGCCGTTCAAGGCGGGTGGACCGCCGGCCAAGGTGGCGGAGGTGAGCGACTTCTTCCAGCGGAACACGAGCGCGCTCTGGAATTTCTACAACGGCCAACTGGCCAAGTACCTCGTGCCGCAGGGTGATGGTTACGCAGCGGCGCCCGGCGCGGCGATCAAGGTGAACCCCAAGTTCGTGGCGTTCTTCAGCCGGGCGGCGCAGGTATCGCGCGGGCTCTTTCCCGAGAACCAGCCCGGGCCGCGTCTGACGTTCGGATTCCGGCCACTGTTCGCGAACGACGTGGTGGCGGTGACGTTCAACGTGGATGGACAGAACCGTGCCTACACGCGTACGCGGGCGAGCGAGCAGTTGCTCAACTGGGTGGGCGCCGACGCGCAGACGGTGAAGCTCGACGTCACGATCGGCGGCAACACGCAGTCCAAGACCAAGGCCGGCACGTGGGGACTGTGGGAACTGTTTGCCGAGGCGAAGAACTGGAAGAACGTGGGCGGCCGACTGCAGGCCGAGTGGGCGTTCAAGCACGAGGGGAAGGACGTGGTGCTCCCCTTCGAGTTGAACATTCCTTCGGCGCCCTCGATATTTGATCCTGGATGGCTCGCGGGCCTGGCGTGCGTGAGCACGGTGGCCTCACCCTGATCGGAATTCCGCCCATGCGTCGCACTGTTGCTTCGTCCGTTGCGCTGCTCGCCCTCGTTGCCGCCTGCGGTCGCGGCGGCGCGCCCGCTGCCGAGGTGCCGCGTCCGGAGCAGCCGCGCGCGCCCGAGCAGCCGGCGACGTTGCGCGCCGTGGACGACGCCGCGTTCTTGCTCGCGGACAACGCGAACGTGTTTGCGGATTCGAGCCGCAAGGTCGTGCGCGACACGATCGAGTGGAAGGCGGTGTGGAAGCAGGCGGTGAGCCGGCAGAGTTCGCCGCCGCCGCGTCCGGTGGTGGACTTCAGCCGCGACATGGTGGTGCTGGCCGCGGCGGGACGGATGAAGCCGGGCGACGTGATTCACGTGGACAGCGTCGGGACGCGCGGCAACCTGACGGTGATCGTGATTCGCACGACCAAGGCCTGCCAGACGTTCGCGTCGGATGCGTTCCCGTTCGAGCTGGCGAAGGTGCCGCGCACGAACGGCAACATCCAGTTCCGCGAGCACGTGTTGAAGGCGCCGGAGTGCCAGTAGGCGCGTAGCGCGTTCCGCGTAGCGCGTTTCGCGTAGCGCGTTACCAGCAGCACGCATGCGCCCGATGCGAACCGTGATGGTTCACACCGGGCGCGTTGCATTTCAGGACCAGTCGTTGCTCTCGCTTTCGTCGTCGAGCGGCTTGGAGAGCACGGCGCACAAAGTGTCCGAGGTGATCATGCGCTGCTCGGTCAGAGGTTCCACGATTTCGTGAACGGCTACCGCGTGCGTGAGGTGCAGCGGCGCATCCAGGCGGGTGACGCGCGCTCACTCACGAGGCTGGCGTTGGCCATGGATGCGGGGTTCGCGTCCAGGTCCGCGTTCAACGCCGCGTTCCAGAAGCGCGCGAACCAGACGCCGTCGGACTATCGCGCCAGCGTGAGCGCGTAGCCATCGCGCTCACGCCCGCTCACGGTCTATAGCTTGTGAGGGTCGTCGTCACACCAACCAGGGTACCCATGGAACCTCTCCTCGTAGTCGGCGCGGCCATCCTCGCCGTGCTCCTCTCGGGACTTCGCATCGCGCAGGAGTATCAGCGCGGTGTCGTGTTTCGCCTCGGTCGATTCGCGGGTCTCAAGGGACCAGGGCTCTTCTGGGTTGTCCCATTGGGCGTTGAGCGCGCCGTGATCGTCGACATCCGCACGCGCACGGTTTCCGCGGAACAACAGGAGACGATCACGCGCGACAGCGTGACCATCCGGGTCAACGCGGTGCTCTGGTACCGGATCGTCGATGCCGCCAAGTCGGTCATTGCCGTGACCGAGGCGTCGGACGCGGTCTATCAGCTCTCGTTGACGGGACTGCGGAACATCATCGGGCAACACGATCTCGATGAAGTGCTGCAGGAGCGCGACAAGATCAACGATCTCCTCAAGGGGAGCTTCGAGGATTCCACCGCGCAGTGGGGGATCGAGATTGAACGGTTCGAAATGAAGGACGTCGAACTGCCGGAGGCCATGCAACAGGTCATGGCGATGCAGGCCGAGGCCATTCGAGAGAAGCGCGCACGGATCATCAAGGCGGAAGCCGAGTTGGAAGCGTCGGTGAAGCTGTCGGCGGCGGCGGAGACGATGGCTGGGAACCCGGCCGCGCTCGAGCTGCGACGGATGCAGATGATTTCGGAAGTCGGCGCCGAGAACAACAGCACGACCGTGTTGATGATTCCGTCGG
>JAYTVE010000251.1:0-5817 GCA_043744185.1 Gemmatimonadota bacterium
AGGCGGTGGCCGCCACGCGGCAGTACGCCGAACTCTTCGCGCTGTCGTTGCAGGACGGGTTTTTCAGTGCGCTCGGCTACGAGACGGCCGACGTGAACCAGTATCCGGAAAAGCTCGCGCAGTGGGCGCGGCTCCGGAGCGAGGGCGTGGCGGTGGTGGAGAAGCGTTGCTTCCGGAAGAGCCTGTCGTTCTGAGCGCTGCTTGCCATCTGCTGGTGTCGTTCGACCGCCCCTCCCCGGGGCGGTCTTTTTTTCGGGGGGAGGCGCACGCCGGTCCTTCGCTTTGCACTGGACGACGGTAGCTTTGCCCCATGCACCTGCACGTGAATGGTCGCGCGCGTGAGGTTCACCCCGCGCCCGACGCCTCGCTCCTGGCCGTCCTTCGCGACGAGCTGCAGCTCACCGGTTCCAAGGAAGGGTGCGACCGCGGTGAGTGCGGTGCGTGTACCGTGCTCGCGGACGGTCGCCCCGTGTATGCCTGTCTTACCCTGGCCGCCGCCGTTGACGACGCGACGATCGTGACGGTCGAGGGACTGGGCTCGCCCGCCGCGCCACACCCGGTGCAGGCCGCCTTCGCCGCCCTCGACGCTGCGCAGTGCGGCTTCTGCACGCCGGGACAGGTGGTGAGCGCCTGCGCGCTCCTTGCGCGAAACGCGACGCCCACCGAAGCCGAGATCCGTGATGCCATGAGCGGCAACCTCTGTCGCTGCGGTACCTACCCGAAGATCATTGCCGCCATCCAGGCCGCATCGCGCGGCGAGTTCGGCGCGCTGCCGGCCACGGAGCATTCGCGCTGATGGCCGCGAAGAAGAAGGGCAAGCGCTTCATCACCACGACGGTCGAGGTCGAGGGGCGCGTCGAATCGAAGATCGTCGAAGTGCCAACCTTCGATCCGGCGCCGTGGGGCGCGGACGTTGCCCTCGAGATCGTGGGCGCGCGTGTGCCGCGTGTGGACGCGCTCGAGAAGAGCACCGGCCGCGCGCGCTACACCGCCGACATCAAGCGCCCCGGCATGGTGTGGGCCGCGCTTGTGCGCAGTGTTGCGCCGAATGGCATCGCCACCGTGGACGCGAGTGCTGCGCGCGCAATGCCCGGCGTACTCGACGTGCTCACCGCCGACGACGTGAGCGGCGTGCTGTCGAGTGCGGCCGCGAAGCTCTTCGATCGCAACGTGCGCTATCACGGGCAACCGGTGGCGGCCGTCTGCGCGGAGACCGCCGAGCAGGCGCGCCTGGCTGCGCGCGCCGTCCGCGTGGCGGTCGCACCAGCGCCGTTTGCCGTGACGTACGAGGCGAGCATGGCCGACGGCGCGCCGCTCGTGCGCGGGTCGGGCACCAACTACGCTCTCAACTCGCCCCTGGTGGTATCGCGCGGCGACATCGAAGCGGGCCTCGCCGAGGCGCAGGTGACGGTGAGCATCACGGTGCGAACGCCGTGCGCGCTGCACAGCGCCATGGAGCCGCACGGCGCGGTGGCCGAGTGGGAGGGCAATCGGCTCGTGGTGTGGGAGAGCACGCAGGGGATCTTCCGCGTGCGCAACAACCTCGCGGCCGCCTTCAAGCTGCCGCACACGGACGTGCGCGTGATCTGCGATCACATGGGCGGCGGCTTCGGCGCCAAGAACGCGGCCGGGCCACACACGTACGCGGCCGCGCTGTTCGCGAAGCGGCTGCAGCTGCCGGTGCGCTGCATTCTGGACCGCGAAGGCGAGCAGCTCGACACGGGCAATCGCCCTGCCTCGGAGCAGCGCGTCGCGCTCGGCGCGCGCCGCGACGGTCGCCTGACTGCCATCAAGTGCGAGGCGATGGTGCCACTCGGCATCATGGGATGGGAGGGCGGCCCGGCGCAGATCTATCACGAGTTGTACTCGTGCCCGAACGTGCACACCACCGAGACGTTCGCGCTGGTGAATGCGAGTGCGATGCAGGCGTTTCGCGCGCCGGGGTTCGCGGAAGGGGCGTTCGGACTCGAGCGCGCGATGGACGTGCTGGCGAAGAAGCTCGGGATGGACCCGGTGGCGTTGCGGGTGAAGAACTTCGCGAAGAAGGATCAGGCGAAACAGCGGCCGTGGAGCGGGAACGCGCTGCTGCAGTGCTACGCGGAGGGGGCGAAGCGGTTCGGGTGGCTTGGCCGCGGAGTGGGCGAGGCGAGCGAGCGGCAGGTGGAGTCAGCGCCGGAAAAGCAGGTCCTTCGCTTCGCTCAGGATGACAGGAAGCGGCGTGGGGTTGGAATGGCCGCGCAAGTGTGGGGCACGGGGGGCGGGCCGCCGGCGTACGCGCTCGTGCGCCTCAACTCCGATGGCACGGCCACGGTGCTCACCGGCACGCAGGACCTGGGTACCGGTGCGCGCACGGTGTTCGCGCAGGTGGCCGCCGAGTCACTGGGCATGACGATGGCGCAGGTTCGCTGCGTGGTTGGCGATACCGAACGTCTGCCGTACACCGGCAACTCGTGGGGATCGATGACGACGCCGAGCGTGGCACCGGCGGTGCGCATGGCAGCGGAGGACGCGCGCAACCAGCTGTTCGAGGCCGCGTCGGAGATGCTGGGCGTGGAGGCCTCGACGTTGACGTCGCACGGCGGCGTGATTCGATCGAGCGCGACAGAGAAGACGATGACGTTCAGCGACGTGTCGCGGAAGCTGGGCGAGGTGTGCATCATCGGCCGCGGATCGCGCGGACCGAATCCGCAGCAGACGGGGATCTTCTCGTTCGGTGCGCAGTTCGCGGAGGTCGAGGTGGACCTCGACACCGGTATTGTGCGCGTGCTGCGCATCACGGCGGCGCACGATTGCGGGCGCGTGCTGAATCCGACGCTGGCCGAATCTCAACTGGAGGGTGGCATTCTCCAGGGGCTCGGCTACGCGCTCTTCGAAGAGCGCGTGATGGATGAGCGACTCGGCATGCCCATGAATCCGACGCTGCACGACTACAAGGTGCCGACGATGGCCGACGTGCCGGTGCTCGATGCGTTCTGCATTGGCGGCGCCGATCCGGTGGCGAACCATGTGGGTGCGCGCGGGCTCGCCGAGCCGCCGATCATCCCGACGGCGCCGGCAATAGCGAATGCCGTGGCGCATGCACTGGGGCTCGAGCCGATGCAGATTCCGTTGACGCCGTGGCGGGTGCTGTCGTTGTTTTCTTGAGCTTCACGCGGAGGGTCCGATGATCCGCAAGTCATTTCTGCAGTTCGCCGCGCTCGTGTCCATGCTCGCGAGTGCGTGCATGGAGGCCACCGCCCCCGCCCCCACGCCGTTCGCACCGGGTGAGTTGCGCGCCCTCATCGGCGCGCTCGACACGGTCGGTGGCACCGACGCTGGCCCGTACACGGCCGCCGCCGCGCTCCTGTATGCGCAGGGCGCCGGCACGGTGCGCATCGACTCGATCATCGCGTCGCCCACCGTCGGTGCACCGCTCACCGGCAGCTATCGCGCGCTGGCGGTGCTCATGAACATCAGCACGACCCCGGCGGGAACGACGTCCGCGAGCGTGCAGTCGTTCATCGCCGTGATTGGTTGGAACGGCTACAGCGAGGCGGCCGGCACGGTGGAGAATGCGTTCGTGGTGTCGCTCAATGCGACGCGCCTGTTGCCGCCTGCGGGAACGGCGCCACCCGCCGCCCTCGATCGGCTGGCGGGGTTCGCGATGATCGCCAACCGGCCGAGCGGAGCGCGCTTCTTCAGCGACAGCGGGGCGTTCACCGCGTCGCGATGGACCTCCGGGACGCCCACGTTGTGCGTCGTTCCCGGCGGCTCGTTCTTCGACGTGTGCAATCACGCGCTCGGGACGCTCGACGGCTCGTTCTCGTTCGATGGCACGACGGCGGCGGGTACCGGCCGTGTCGGCGTGCGGCCCGTGTCGTTCAGCGGTGTGCCGCTGGTCGTGATGAACTGGGCCGCGTCGTTGTAGCTGTCATCTCGACCGGAGCAACATCGTCGCTCAGGACGATATCAGCGCCAGGGCGGCAGCGCGCCCTTCTTCCGCTCGAGGTCCGCATTGTACCGGTAGAGGGTCGCGGTGCGGCCGATCACCTGCACCACGTCGGCGCCCACGGACTCTGCGATCTGGTTCACAAGCGCCTTGGGCTTCTCGTCGGCGCTCTTGGTGAACTGGATCTTTACCAGCTCGTGCGTGCGCAACACATCATCGAGCGACTTGCGCACGGCTTCGGTGATGCCGTGCTGTCCGATGTGCGCGAGCGCGGTGAGGTGGTGCGCCTCGGCGCGCAGCTCGGCGCGTTCCTTCGACGTGAGCGCCATCAGCGGATCTTCCCGGTCCTGGTGAGAAACGGCCGCACATCCACCGGCATCCCTTCCCAGTAGCGTCCGTCGGCCGGCATGCGCATCACCTGAAAATGCAGGTGCGGCGCGTTGGGGGGCGCATTGCCCGTAGTGCCAACGTAGCCGATCACGTCTCCCTGGCGCACGGTCGAACCGTCGGCGAGGCCATCCGCCACGCGATCCAGGTGCGCGTGATAGAAGACGAAGCGACGTTCGCTGTCGGTGGTGTAGACCACGATGCCACCGCTCGTGTTGCGCCCGACCTTGAGCACACTCCCTTCCACCGGCGACACGACGCTGGTGCCCTTGGCGGCCATGATGTCCGACGCGCGATGCAGGCGACCGGCATCGCGCTTGGACCAATACGTGTCGGGAATCTGCTGCGGCGTGATGCCGACCACGGGCACCATGAGATCCATCTCGCGTAGCGCCTCGATCTCGGTGGCGCCACGTTCGGCGCTCGCGGCGGTGGCGGCGTCCGGATCGGCAATCGGGCTCGAGACGGCGGTCGCGCGGGAGGCCGACGGCGAGGCGTTGCTGACTGCCGGTCGCCTTGTGGGCTGCTGGCGCACCTCATCGCGCACGGTGCGCGTGGCGGCATCGCTCGCGCGTTCGGGCGACATCGGGGGCACGCCGCCGGTCCAGCAGGCGGCGGTGCAGGCGATGATGAGCGGGGTGGAGCGCAGGAGCCGTGGCATCACGATATAGACCACCGGGCGGGTGGGGGGGTCACATCCGGGTTGGGAGGGGGTCGGAGGACAGTGAGAGAAGCACACCACAGAGGCACAGAGATCACACAGCGATGCACAGAGGAAGCTCTTAGGGGTTCTGCACCACGCGCGAGGTCATGCGTGTCACCACCCCCAACAAAGCCCTTGCCCTTCCTCTGTGGTCCTCTGTGTGATCTCTGTGCCTCTGTGGTCAGCTTTTCTCCGGGCCCTCCCAATCCCTCCTACACCCCCACCAGCCCCGCCTCCCTCGCCATTTCCGCCAACCCATCCTCGATCGTCCGCGAGTGATGCATCGAGCAGAACTTCGGCCCGCACATCGCACAGAACTCGGCGCTCTTGAAGTACTCCGCCGGAAGCGTCTCGTCGTGGTACTCCTGCGCACGCTCGGGGTCGAGTGAGAGCCGGAACTGCTCCTTCCAATCGAACGCGTAGCGGGCGCGCGAGAGCGCGTCGTCCTGCGTCCGCGCGCCCTTCCGGCCGCGCGCAATGTCGGCAGCATGCGCGGCGATCTTGTACGCGATCACCCCCTGCCGCACGTCTTCCGCGTTCGGAAGGCCCAGGTGCTCCTTGGGCGTCACGTAGCAGAGCATGTCGGCACCGTACCAGCCGATCATCGCGGCGCCGATCGCGCTGGAGATGTGGTCATAGCCCGCGGCCACGTCCACGACGAGCGGTCCGAGCGTGTAGAAGGGCGCCTCATGGCAGACGCGCTTCTGCCGCTCCACCTGCATCTGGATCTGGTCCATGGGGATGTGCCCCGGGCCCTCGACCATGACCTGCACGTCGTGTTCCCACGCCTTGAGCGTGA
>JAYTVE010000252.1:0-5801 GCA_043744185.1 Gemmatimonadota bacterium
GCGACGGCGTGAGCCTCTGGAGTGAAACATTCGACCGGAGCGCGACGGACATCTTCGCGGTGCAGGATGAAGTGGCGCGCGCGGTGATCGCGGCGCTCAGGGGCAAAGTGCTGGCGGCCAGCACGCCGTCCGCGACCGCTTCGACGCGCGACGCGCGCGCGTACGATTTGTACCTGCAGGGGCGCTTCCACCAGGCGAAGCGGACATCGGCCGAGGTGGACGAGGCCATTGGACTCTTCAAGCAGGCGCTCGAGCGTGACAGCACTTTCGCGCAGGCGTGGTCCGGGCTTGCCGACGCCTACATCGTGCAGGCTTTCTATACCGACGTGCCGCCGCGCGCGACGTTGGACAAGGCGCACGCGGCCGCGCAACGCGCGCTCGCAGCAGACCCGGAGAATGGCGAGGCACTCACGTCGCAGGCGTACCTGCTCATGGCGCGCGACTGGAACTGGACCGCATCGGATACCGCATTCCAGCACGCGCTGCGTGTCAGCCCGGGGTACGCGCTCGCACACAAGTGGTACGGAGACATTCACGGGATCTTGGGGCGCATGGACGACGAACGGCGCGAGTACCTGCGTGCGTGGCAACTCGACCCACTCTCCGGCGTGATTGCGGGCAACGTCAGTCAACACTACGACGAGTTGGGGGACACGGTGCAGATGCTGGTCTGGATTGATCGGTCGCTCGCGCTGGAGCCGACGCAGCCACTGGCGTTGCGCGTTCTCGCCCCGGTGCTCGTCGCGCGCGGCGATTCGGCGCGTTTCTTCGACGTGCAGACGCGACTGGCGACGGGCACCGGAATCGCGGGGGCGTCGGTGTCGGAGCTGCGCACGGCGTGGCGGCGCGGTGGCGCCCAGGCCGCGGCGATCGCACAAGTGACTGCCTTCGACCGGCTCAAGCTGCCGTTCGAATCGGCCCGCTGGAGCGTGGCTGCGGGGGATGCCGATGCCGTGTTCCGAAGCCTCGACCGGGCGTATGCGGAGCGAGCCATGTGGATGCCGTTCTTCAAGAACTACGTCAACCGGCCGGCGATGCGGCGGGACCCGCGCTACCGGGCGCTGGTGAAGCGCATGGGGATGCCGGAGGAGGTGCGGTGAGGAACGGCGATGAGCCGGTCCTTCGCTGCGCTGAGGACGACACGCAGGGTGTGACCTCGTGCGAGCGCCTGGCGGCGCGCGCGAGCTGGCCAGTACAGATCTCCCGGCTCGGCGATGAGCCGCGCGATTCACCGGCGGCTACATCAGATGGCGCGAACCGTCTGGAGATGGAGTATCTTTCGAACATGGCACTGCGCCCCATGGTCGTGCGACGAAGCCGCCGCGAAGAAGACGACGGCGACGAGGACTACGCGCGCATGTCGCCTGCGGAACGCCTCTCCATGATGTGGCAGTTGGCACTCGACGCGTGGACATTTGCCGGTCATGACGAGCCTCAGTCCCGACTTTCGCGACATCTTGTCGTTGTTCAACGCCGAACGCGTTGAGTACCTGGTGGTCGGTGGGTACGCGCTTGCCGCGCACGGACTGCCGCGCGCCACGGGCGATATCGATTTGTTCGTGCGACCGAGTGCCGAGAATGCCCCACGTGTGGAACGCGCGTTGCTCAATTTCGGCGCACCACCCGATGGGTTTGTTCGGCAGGACTTCGAGGATCCTGCCCTGATCCTCCAGATCGGGGTGCCGCCGGGCCGTGTCGACGTCATCACGTCGATAGAGGGCGTGACCTTCGACGAAGCCTGGCCCAATCGGCTGACGGTGGAGTTGGAGGGGATCGTGGTGCCCCTGCTCGGTCGCGAGGAGTTGCTCCGCAACAAGCGCGCGGTCGGACGTCTTCAGGACCGGGCCGATGTCGAGCGCCTCGAGAAGCAGGCGCGGAGTCGCCCGAGCCCCTAGTGGTCCGATCCGACGGGGTGCACGCCGCGCTTGGAGATCGCTACCGCATCGAGCGCGAGCTTGGCGCCGGCGGCATGGCCACCGTCTATCTCGCACAGGACCTCCGCCACGACCGCAAGGTCGCCATCAAGATCCTCCGCGAGGAACTCTCCGCATCGCTCGGCGGCGGACGCTTCCTCCGCGAGATCCGCATCGCGGCGCAACTGCAGCACCCCAACATCCTGCCGCTGCTCGACTCGGGCGAGGAAGGCGGCGTGCTGTTCTACGTGATGCCGTACGTGAGCGGGCAGTCGTTGCGCGAGCGCCTCGCACGCGATGGCGCGTTGCCGGTGCACGAGGCGGTCCGACTGATTACCGAGGTGACCGACGCACTCGCGCACGCGCACGAACAGGGGGTGGTGCACCGCGACATCAAGCCCGACAACGTGATGCTCTCGGGGCGGCATGCACTGGTTGCCGACTTCGGCGTGGCCAAGGCGGTGAGTGAAGCCACCGGCGGCCACACGGTGACCACGGTGGGGATGGCCATCGGCACGCCGACCTACATGTCACCCGAGCAAGCGGTGGCCGATCCGCACGTGGACCATCGCGCCGACATCTACGCAGTAGGCGCGATGGCGTACGAACTGCTCACGGGGCGGCCACCGTTCGTGGGCGGTTCGCCGCAGCAGGTGCTGGCGGCGCACGTCACGCAGGCGCCCGAGGCGCCCTCCACGCATCGCGCCGGCATCGCGCCCGCACTGGACACGATCATCCTGCGCTGCCTGGCAAAGCGGCCCGACGAGCGATTCCGGTCGGCGCTCGAGCTGCTCGCGGCGCTCGAGCCGTGGGCGACGCCGAGTGGGGGAATCACGCCAGCGGAAACGCCGCCGACAATGGCCAAGGCGACCGGACCCTCGGGGAAGGGAAGAAAGATCGCCGTTGCCATTGGTGCGGTGGCCGTCGCATCAGTCGCGGCGTACCTGCTGCTCACTCGCCCGCCCGCGACCGCCTCGCTGCAGCAAGCCGTACAGCTGACCCGCAGTGCGGGTGTGCAGGAAATGCCTCGCATCAGCAGCGATGGCAAGGCGGTCGCGTACCGCGTGCTTGGTCCGGGTGACACGGCCGTGCGCGTCGAGTGGCGGCGCGGGAGCGACGGCAGCGCGGTGAGCGTGATCTCGCCGGGCAGTCCGCTCGGCTGGTCAAGCGACGGGAATCAGTTGCTCGTGCGGACTCCGCGAGGCATCGAAAGCGCGAGTGCACTCGGTGGTGCGAGCACCTTGCTGGTAAGCGGCACGAACTTGCATGGCGCATGGGCGCCAGATGGGCGGCGGCTGGCGTACGTGCTCGGCGACTCGCTGCTTCTCAAGAGTGCCGATGGAACGGTCTCGCTGCTGGGCCTGACCAGAGAGCCGCACTCGCTGGCGTGGTCGCCGGACGGCGCGTGGATCGCGTACGTGTCGGAGAACGTACGCTACCTGGCCGACTGGAACATCGCGCCGTCGTCGATCTGGATCGTGGCAAGCGCTGGTGGCGTGCCGATGCGGCTCACGACGGGCGGTGCACTGGATGCGTCTCCCACGTGGGCGCCCGACAGTCGCCGTCTGCTGTTCACGTCGAACCGCGGCGGGACGCGCGACATCTACCAGCTCAACCTCGATCGGCGCGGGCACCCCGTGGGCGACCCGGTCCGCGTGACCACGGGGCTCAACGCCTCGCTCATCAGCCTCTCCGCGGATGGACGGCAACTGGCATACTCGGTGGCCGCGAACCGCAGCAGCATCTGGAGCGTCGCCCTGTCGGCGGGCGGCGCCGTGTCGAGCCGCACGGCCGAGGTGGTGACGAGCGACAAGGAGACGATCGAGAGCATCACGATCTCGGCCGACGGGCAGTGGCTGCTCTTCGACTCGGATCGCGCGGGCACGCAGCAGCTCTTCAAGCGCCCACTCGCCGGCGGCGCGTTGCAGCAGGTCACGCGCGGAAGCGCGCCGGCCTTCTCGGTGTCCATCTCGCCGGATAACCGGTGGATCGCATTCCACACGATCGTGAGCGGATTGCGGCGCGCCTTCATCGCATCCAGTGAAGGCGGTGATCAACCGGTGCAAGTCTCCCGCGGCGTTGGGCCGGATGAACGCAATCCGGTCTGGTCGCCGGATGGCTCGCGGCTCGCGTGGCAGGTAATCGACGCGGCGCGTCCGAGCGCCATCGCGGTCGATGTGGCCACTCGGACCTTGAGCGGATGGGGAGCGGCGACGCGTGTGGAGTTCCCGACCATCATGATGCAGGCGCTCTGGCTGAACGGGAGCACGCTGATGGGGCGAGATTCGATCAATCGTCGGCTGGTTGCGGTGGACATTGACCGGAGCGGGGCGTTGCCGCGCGATCTGTCGCAGGGACTCACGGATGAGAACATGCCGGTCGGGCAGGGAGTGCTGTCCACGGACCGGCGCACGATCCTCTTCCGGAATCGGCGCGGCATCTGGATCCTTCCGGTCGGCGGCGGTGTGCCGCGGCAGGTCGTGCGCTTCGACGATCCGTTGCATCCGCATGCGCTCAATGCGCGCAACGTCGCGCTGCACGCTGGTCGGTTGTACTTCACGCTGCAGGACCCGGAGAGCAACATCTGGGTGGCGCCGGTAATGGGGCTGGAGAAATGAGCGACGACGGAAAGCAGGTCCTTCGCTTCGCTCAGGACGACAGTGGGCGCCTCTCCGCCGCCCTCGCCGGCCGCTACCGCATCGAGCGCGAGCTCGGCGCCGGCGGCATGGCCACCGTCTACCTCGCGCACGACCTCAAGCACAACCGCGACGTCGCGCTCAAGGTCATGCACGCCGACCTCGCGCAGTCGCTCGGCGCCGAGCGCTTCATGCGCGAGATCACGCTCGCGGCGCGCCTCGCGCACCCGCACATCCTGCCGCTCTTCGATTCGGGGAGCGACGACGGCGCGCTCTGGTACACCATGCCGGTCATCACTGGCGAGTCGCTGCGCGCACGACTGGACCGCGACCGACAGCTACCCGTGACCGAGGCGGTGCGCCTCGTGAGCGAAGTGGCCGGCGCGCTCGACTTCGCGCACCGGCAGGGCATCGTGCATCGCGACATCAAGCCGGAGAACATTCTCGTGCAGGATGGTCACGCGCTCGTGGCCGACTTCGGGATCGGCAAGGCGATCGGGGACGCCGAGTCGGTTGAAGCGTCGGTGACTGCGACGGGAATCAGCATCGGCACGCCAACCTACATGAGCCCGGAGCAAGCGGTCGGTGAGCCGGTGGACGGGCGCAGCGATCTCTACTCGCTAGGCTGCGTGCTGTACGAGATGCTCGTCGGCGAGCCGCCGTTCACGGGGCCCAACCCGCAGGCGGTGATCGCGAAGCGCTTCGTGCAGACGCCAGCCGACGTGCAAGCACTGCGCGAGGGGGTGCCACGCCCGGTGGCGCGTGCGCTGCAAACGGCGCTGCAGCGCACGCCGATGGATCGCTTCGCCACCGCGGCAGAGTTCGTGGAAGCGCTACACGAAGCAGACGCGACGGTGGGAGCGATCGCGTCAGGTGTGGCGCCAGCCGCGTCCATCGCGGTGCTGCCGTTCGCCAGCCTCTCCGACGACCGCGAGAACGAGTACTTCGGCGACGGCGTGGCGGAGGACATCAGCAACGCGCTGGCGCGCATTCCGGGGCTCCAGGTCTCGGCCCGCCAATCGGCGTCGGTCTACAAGGGGCGGCACGTGCCGCTGGCGCAGATGGGGCGCGAGCTCAACGTGGCGCATGTGTTGCAGGGGAGCGTACGCCGCGCGGGCAACCGGATTCGCATCACGACGCAGCTCGCTGCGGTGGCCGATGGCTACCAGCTCTGGTCCGAGCGCTACGACCGCGACCTCGTGGACGTGTTCGCGGTGCAGGACGAGATCGCCGGCGCCATCGCGCAGCGGCT
>JAYTVE010000253.1:0-5789 GCA_043744185.1 Gemmatimonadota bacterium
AAGAAGAGCGCGAAGAGGATCGGCAGCGGAATCAGCATCGGCAGGCAGCCGCTGAAGGCGCTGAACGGGCTCATGCCGTGGGCCGCGTACACCTTCATCATTTCTGCTTGCAACTTCTGCGGGTCGCCCTTGAACTTCTCCTGCACCTGCGCGAGCTCCGGCTGGATGCGCTGCATCTTGACGCTCGAGCGCATTGCCGTCTGGTTGAGCGGCCAGAGCAGCACGCGCACCCCCACGGCGAAGATCACGAGCAGCCAGCCGTACGAGAACGCGGTCTTCGATTTCATCCAGAGCAGCAAGCGCATCACGATCGTCGCAAACGGCTGCACGGCACCCTGCAGCCAGCCGCCGTACGGGTTCGAGTTCTCGAAGTCGCGACCGAGCTTGTGGAGGCGGATGTACTCCTGTGGCCCATGGTAGAGTTCGAACGAGACCGGACCGTTCGTTAGCTCCACGATGGCCTGCGCGTCGCCCGTCGTCACGAACTTGCCCGTCTTGGTCTGACCAGTGACCTGCAGCTCTGCGATCGGTGAGCGGACGGAATCCACGAGCAGGCCGACCATGAAGTACTTGTTCTTGGCCACGAGCCAGGTGAAAGGCCCGCGTTCAAGCCGGCGCTCCCCCGGATCCAGCTTGCCAAACGTGATCACGTCCGCCGAGCGCTTCTCCGCCTTGAAGGCATACGACAGGTGTGTCGCGTCCTCTTCGGGCTTGGTCTCTTGCGAGGTGAAGCCGGAGGGCAGGCTGATGCGCAGGAAGGCCGGTGTCGGTGCGCCCTCGATCGTGATGCGCGCCTTCGTGAGGTACGCATTCAGGTCGGTTGTGTCCAGCGCGTAGCGCGCCGTCAGAGTGATCCCTTTCTCGGTGCCCTTGTACTCGAGTGTTGCCTGGCCGTTGGTTGTCGCGGTCGTGGCCGTGAACGCCGTGCGATCGAAGCGCACGGTGTCGCCGGCGGTGATCACCGCGTAGCGCAGCAGCGCGCCGCCCGGTGACACGATCGCGGCTTCGTTCACCTTTGCCGGCAGCGCCTTGAAGTCGTGCATCGTGACCGCGAGGGGCGCGGCGCCGATCGAGCTGAACGCCACGGTCGCGCGCGCGGTCCGCACCGGCGCCGTGTCAGGCTTGGCGGCCGCGAGGACGGTACCGGGCGTGGCGCCTGCCGCACTCGGTGCGCTCGTCGATGCTTGCGATGCGGCTTGCGATGCGGCCGCACGAACGCTCGGGATCGGCGCCGACGACGAGGCCGACGACGAGGCCGACGATACGACCGCCCCCGAATCGGCGGCCACACTGGGCACCGCCTTCTGGGGCGGGAAAATCAGGTTCGTGGCGAAGATGACCCCGATGGTCAAGGCAATCGCCAACAGCATCCGACGATCCATAACGGAACGCTTCTCGTCAGTCAGGGAACCGGGTCGAAACCGCCGGCCCGGAAGGGATGACACCGGCCGATACGCTTTGCGGCGAGCCAACTGCCGCGAAGCGCTCCGTGCTTCTGGAGCGCCTCGATCGCATACGCCGAACAGGTCGGATGATACCGACAGGCTGCGGGAAAGAGGGGACTCACCCACATCTGGTAGGCGCGCACGAACAGCACGAGAGCGTGGCTCATGGGGTGGCGACCACACTACGCGGCAATCGCGCGGGGAGTGTCGCGATCTCGTCGAGCAGCACCGCCATCGGCGCCTTGTACGCCGCCGGAGTGGCCCGTAGCACCAGGTCCACCGCAGGCAACGCGCTCAGCAAGCGCAGACGCACGGCCTCGCGCATACGCCGCTTCACCAGATTGCGCTCCACGGCGGTGTGCCCGAACCGCGGCACCACCACGCCCACGCGCGCGTACGCGCGAAGGGAAGCGAGAAACCGAACGTCCATATGCGCCGTTCGAATCCGCTTCCCTTCCGCATGAACGCGCTGCATCTCCATCGATCGCGTCAGTCGCTGCCGACGCGCGAAGGAGAACCGCTCAGACGCCGGCGTACTTGCTCGGGAGCTGCACGGTCAGACGCTTGCGCCCCTTCTTGCGGCGACGCGCCAGTACCTGCTGCCCCCACTTGGTCGACATGCGCGTGCGGAATCCATGCGTCGCAACGCGGCGCTTGTTCCGCGGACGATACGTCGGCTTGCCCATTGCCCAGACCCTTCAGACGAAAGTGATGTAGTGCTATTCCAAGAGAACCCTAAGTCTAGTGGACCAAACGAGATACGGCAAGCCACCCCCAAAAGACCACCTCACAGCACCGCGACAGTAGCCTCGCGTTGACTTTTCCACAGGGGACCTCTACCTTCACCCCCCTTTCGTTTTCCACACCGCCTCGAACGGCCTCGAACGCATGTCCCTTACAGCCTCGGATGTCTGGTCGCGCCTTCTGGAGCGCGCGCGTCTGGACCTGACCCCCGAGGCGTTCGAGAGCTGGTTGGCTCCCGCCCTGCCGTTGGGCCTCGCGGGCGACGCCCTCGCTGTCGGCGTCCCGGACCAGTTCGCCGCCGAGTGGAACGAGCGCAACTATCAGGATCTGCTTGAATCGTATGGGCCTGTGGCCCTCGGCCATCCTGTTCGCGTCACCTTCCAGGCCGACCCGGAGCGGATTTCCCGCGCCCAGATGGACCTGTTCGTGGCTCCCGCGCCCCGACCGCCGGGTTCCGCCATCGGGACCCCGCCCGCACCGACGGCACCGGGACGCGTCAGCACCCGACCGCAAAACGATTCCTTCGGTTTCGCCCCACTTTCCCCGCGCTACACCCTGAACGAGTTCGTCGTCGGTCGCTCCAATGAGCTCGCCGCCGCGGCGGCCCTTGCGGTCTCGGGGCAACCGGGTCGGGCCTACAATCCGTTCTTCATCTACGGCGATACCGGACTCGGCAAAACGCACCTGATGCAGGCCATCGGGCACGGCGTCCTTGAGCGGAACCCGGATGCGCGCGTCGCCTACGTGGGCATCGAACAGTTCACCAACGAGTTCATCCAAGCCGTACAGGGCAAGGCGATGTCGTCGTTCAAGCGCCGCTATCGTGAGCTCGACGTGCTGCTGGTGGACGACGTGCAGTTTTTGAAGGGCAAGGAGAGCACGCAGGAAGAGTTCTTCCATACCTTCAACACGCTCTACGAGGCGGGGCGGCAGATCGTCCTCACCTCGGATCGGCCCCCGGTCGAAATTCCACGCCTCGAGGCGCGTCTCGTCAGCCGCTTCCAAAGCGGCATGGTGGCGGACGTGGGGCAGCCCGACTACGAGCATCGTCTCGCCATCCTCCTTCAGAAGCTCAAGCGCGACCACCTCGAGGACTCCTTCCCGTCCGACGTGCTCGAGTTGATCGCCGAACGCGTGCAATCGAACGTACGTGAGCTGGAAGGATGCATCATCAAGCTGCTCGCCTTTGCATCTTTAAAGCACAGGGACGTCTCGGTCGAGCTGGCGCTCGACGCGCTCCGCGACCGCCTCAGTGCCGATGGCGGGAGCGGTGGCGGTGGCGGAGCGCTCTCGATTCCGGTGGTCCAGAAAGTGGTCGCGCAGGAATGGCAGGTCACACCAGAGGCGCTCATGTCCAAGAGTCGCCTGAAGGCGTACACGGTTCCACGACAGATTGCGATGTATCTGGTGCGCACGCTGATGGGCACGCCGCTCATCCAAATCGGCGAGGCTTTTGGCGGGCGCGATCACTCCACAGTCATCCACAGCCTCGAGCGCGTCGAGGTGCAGCTCCGTACAGATCCAGAGTTTGCGACGCGGGTCCAACGTGTGGAGAACCGGCTGTTGCAGCAGTAGCTATCCACGCCCGCAGGTGTCTTTTTCCCGTGACGTGGACAAGTCCTCGGGAAACCCACGGCGGTGTGGATATTGTGTACTGGCTTAACTGCTTGTAACGTTGCGGCTTACAGCGACTGTCGACAATTCACAGTCCCTGCTACTACTTCTCCTGTCTTTCTCTCTCCTTTCGTGATACTGGGCACGCAACCCCTCTTCGCCCAATCGGGACCCAAGGAGCCAGCATGAAGGTCACCAGCTCGCGCGAGAAACTGCTCGAGGGACTGACAGCCGTCGTGGCCACGATTCCGACCAAGACGACGCTGCCCGTACTCTCGAACCTCCTCGTCGAGACCACCGAACGCGGGATCCGCCTCTCTGGCACGGATCTCGACATCGCCGTCAGCATCGAGATTGCCGCTGAAGTCGACGCACCAGGCGCCATCACGATTCCAGCCAAGCGGCTCATGGAGATCGTGCGGGAGTTGCCGCCGGCGCCGATCAAGCTGGCGACCGCCGGCGAGCAGCGGATCACGCTCGAGAGCGGCCGCTCGAAGTTCAAGTTGCTCGGGTTGCCGAAGGACGAGTTTCCGGCCTTCCCCTCGATCAAGTTCACGAACCCCTGGAGGATCCGGTCGTCGGAGGTGCAGAAGCTCATCGCCCACACGGCCTTTGCGGTGTCGGTCGAGGAGAGCCGTCCGATCCTGAACGGCGTGCTCTGGGAGCTGCGGAAGGACCTCATGCGCATGGTCGCCACCAACGGCCATCGGCTCGCCAAGATGGAAACACCGTGGTCCAGCGACGCGTCGGCGGAGTTCATCGTGCCGCCAAAGGCGTTGGAACAGGTCCGGCGCCTTTTCCCGGCCGATGAGGATCTCGAGATCGCGCAGGGCGCCAATCACCTCGGCTTCCGCTCGCCCTTCGTGTCGGTGTACACGCGCCTGATCGAGGGGCCGTACCCGAACTACGATCAGGTCATCCCGAAGGACAATGACCGCATCGCGATCGCGGATCGCGCGGCCCTCACCTCCGCGCTGCGGCGCACCGCCATCGTCGCGTCGGACCAGACACATCGGATTCGCCTGGCGTTCAACACCGCGATGCTCAAGTTCAGCGTGCAGACCGCGGACGTGGGCGAAGCGCAGGACGAGATTCCGATCCGCTACAACGGCGATCCGCTCGAGATCGGCTTCAACGCCAACTATCTGCTCGAGATCCTGCGCTACATCCCGACCGAGGAGGTGAAGCTCACCTTCAAGGCACCGGAGCGCGCGGCAACGCTCGAGCCCGAAGGGTGGAACGATCCGGGCAAGTATCTCTGCCTCGTGATGCCGCTGCGCCTCGTCGACTGATGCTCGCAGGTGGTGCATGTGGGTGGTGCTGCATGTGGTGCGGGGTGCGTTCCTGTGTGAGGAGCGCACCCCGCATGTGTTGTGACGAGCCTGTAAGCCGGGTTCTGTCGAGGCGGTAAGGCCCCGGATGATCATTCCTCTGCGGAGCCGGTCACCCGTCTCCTGTAGCAGCCGACCCGCGGCGTCTTGATCGAGGTGGGCACCTCTCGCCGCTTACTTGGCCTTGCTCCCGCTGGGGGTTGCCGTGCCACGGTGCGTTGCCGCCCGCGCGGTGGGCTCTTACCCCGCCGTTTCACCCTTACCCACCGTTGGTCTGGTAGGCGGTCTGTTTTCTGTTGCCCTGTCCGTCGCTCGGCGTAACCCGAGCGCCCAGGTGTTACCTGGCAGCGTGCCCAATGGAGCCCGGACTTTCCTCGAACCGTGCACCATCCACGGCCGCGATCATCCAGCTCGCCACGTTCCAACGCGTGAATGGGTAACGGCGGCGGGTCTTTGGCGCAATGACTCGCTGGGGCACGCGTGCAAATTATCCGTTGGCGGCGGCTCGGCTGACGCATCCCGCCGCGCCAAGTGACGGCGCGATGGTGCCGTGGTGACGCGCGACTGACTCGGCCACCCTAGCGTGGCCGGGAATCGCAGGTCGCCCGATGCGATCGCTGCGTGTGCTCCCTCACGCCGACCACTGGCCCCCAAC
>JAYTVE010000254.1:0-5779 GCA_043744185.1 Gemmatimonadota bacterium
GACGAGGATCTTCCCCTCCTTGGGGAAGCGCTTGCGCGCTGCAGCGTAGAAGTCATGCTCGTAGCGGAGGCAGCACATGAGGCGGCCGCATGCGCCCGAGATTTGCGACGGGTTGAGCGAGAGCTTCTGCTCCTTGGCAACGCCGAGGTTGACCGGCCGCAGCTCGGTGAGAAAGGCGGAGGAGCAGTATTCGCGGCCGCAGCGTCCGATGCCCGACAGGCGCCTTGCCTCGTCGCGCACGCCGTACTGCTTGAGCTCAATGCGTGCGCGGAACTGGGAGGCGAGGTCGCGCACGAGGGCGCGGAAGTCGATGCGCTTTTCGGCGGTGAAGTAGAACGTCAGTTTCTTCCGGTCGAACTGCCACTCGGCATCGGAGAGCTTGAGGTCGAGATTGGCGGCGCGGACCTTCTCGGCAGCGGCGCGCCGGGCGGTTTCATCCTCGGCGCGCAGCGCGCGCTCGCGCGCGATCTCGGCGGGGGTGGCCAGGCGCAGGATGCGCTGCTGCGGGATGGTGGTGCCGACGCCGTGCGGCAGGCCCGCGCTACGCTTGAACGCGAGCTCACCGGTGGCGTTGATGCGCCCGAGGTCCTCGCCCCGATCAACATCGACGATGACGGCCGCGCCCATGAGCGGCATCGATTCGAAATCGCAACGGAAGAACGCGCGACGATTCCCCTTGAACTCCACCTCCACGAGGAAGGGGGGAGCGGGAGGGGCGTCATCGAGCTCGGGCTCTGCGGGCCAGACCGGAAGGGTCACTCCTGGATGGACCCCATCTTGAGGAACTTCTCGCGGCGGCGACGCACGAGCTTGTCGGGCTTGAGGCGGCGCAGGTCGTCGAGGTGCTTCACGAGCGCATCGTGGAGGTTCCTTGCGGTTGTTTCGTTGTCGGCGTGCGCGCCGCCCAGCGGCTCGGGAATGATGTCGTCGATGACCTTGAGCTCGAGCAGGTCGCGCGCGGTGATGCGCAGCGACGCTGCGGCCTTGGCGCGCATCTCGGGGCTCTTGCCGTCCTTCCAGAGAATGGCGGCGCAGCCTTCGGGGCTGATGACGGAGTAGACCGAGTTGTCGAACATGAGGACGCGATCTGCCACGCCGAGCGCGAGCGCGCCGCCTGAGCCACCCTCGCCGATGACGGTGGCGATGATGGGCACCTCGATGCGGCTCATCTCGAAGAGGTTGCGCGCGATGGCTTCGGACTGGCCGCGTTCCTCGGCGCCGATGCCGGCCCAGGCACCCTGCGTGTCGATGAAGGTGAGAATCGGCACGTGGAACTTCTCGGCGAGCTTCATGAGGCGGAGCGCCTTGCGATAGCCCTCGGGATGCGGCATGCCGAAGTTGCGTTTGAGCGACTCTTTGGTGTCGCGGCCGCGCTGGTGTCCCATGATCATGATCGTCTCGCCGTCGAGACGGGCCCAGCCGCCGATGATCGCCGCATCCTCGCGATAGAGGCGGTCGCCGTGGAGCTCGATGAAGTCGGTGAAGCAGAGCCGGATGTAGTCTGCGGTGAAGGGGCGCCGTGGGTGGCGGGCCACCTGCACGCGCTGGTGCGGCGTCAGGTTGCGGTAGATCTCGGCGCGGAGCTCGTCGAGACGGCGATTGAGCGGCGCCATTTCCTCTGCGACGGCGAAGTCGCGGTCACCAGCGACGCGCTTGAGTTCCTCGATCTGCTTTTCGAGTTCGGCAATCGGCTTCTCGAATTCCAGTGCGATGGCAGTTCCCATGCTCAGCTCCCGCGGACAAGACGGACCCGTTCCTGACCGAGAAGGGCCCTGAGTTCAGTCAACGCAGCGCCGGTGGCGGCGATGCGCAGCGTACGTGAGCGCCAGCGCGCGGCATTCATGCTGCTGCCGTCGTTCCAGCGCACTTCGAGGGGCGATGCGCCCGGATGTGCCTCCGCGACCGCGCGTACGTCGCGCATGACGTCGGGGGCAAGGGCGGGGCCGCGGCCAAGTTCGATGGCCACGGCAACGGCGCCCGTGCTACGGACTTCAGCGAAGCGCTGAATGGTCTCGACGATGAAGGTCGGCGTCTCGGCGCCCTGGTCGCGACGCGAGTAGCCGCCCTTGATGAGGACCGGGATGTCGACCTTCACGCGGTCGCCGACAGCGGCCCACGCTTCGGGGAAGACGAGGAGTTCGGTCGTGCCGGTGAAGTCTTCCACCGTCATGCGCGCGAACTCCGCGCCCGACTTCTTCGAGACCTGCTTCTTGATGGAGGTGATGACGACGCCGAGGGTCATGGCGCCTTCCTGCCATGCGCCCAGCTGCGCGACCGTGTGCGAGGCCATGAGTTCGCAGTCGGTGCGGAAGGGCTCGAGCGGATGGCCGGAGATGTAGAAGCCGAGCACTTCCTTCTCGCGCGTGAGGCGCTCGGATTCCGACATCGGCGCGATGTTGGGGAGCGTGGTCGCGGTGGCCGACGGGGCATCGCTGCCGGCGACGACCTCGCCGAAGAGGGAGACCTGTCCGGAGGCGCGCTCCTCGTGCTGGAAGGCGGCTTCCTGGAGCGCGCCGTCGACCATGGCGAGCAGCTGGGCGCGGTGCGCACCGCCCAGATCATCCAGCGCGCCCGAGCAGATGAGCGCCTCGAAGACGCGCTTGTTGCAGAGGCGGAGGTCGACGCGGCTGGCCAGATCATGCAGCGACTCGAACGACTTCTCCTTGCGGGCGGCGAGGATGGAGTCGATAGCGCCGCGGCCGACGTTTCGGATGGCGCCGAAGCCGAAGCGCAGACGCTTGTCGCCGATGACGGTGAACTTGTAGTTCGACTCGTTGACGTGTGGCGCGAGCACTTCGAGGCCGAGCTCGCGGGCCTCGTTGATGTACTTGACGACCGAGTCGGTGTCGCCGATGCACGCGGAGAGCAGCGCGGCCATGAAGTCGGCTGCGTGGTGCGCCTTGAGCCACGCCGTGTGGTAGGCGACGACCGAATACGCGACCGAGTGCGACTTGTTGAAGCCGTAGCGGCCGAACGTCTCGATCTGCGCGGCGATGTCCTCGATGACCGCCTTGCCGTGGCCCTTGGCGACGGCCTTGGTGATGAACTTGCCGAGCTCCTTCTTGATGAGCTCGGCGTCCTTCTTGCCGACCGCCTTGCGCAGCACGTCGGCTTCGGCGAGCGAGATGCCGCCGAGCACCTGCGCGATACGCATCACCTGTTCCTGATAGGTGATGACGCCGTAGGTGGGCTCGAGGATGGCTTGCAGCTCGGGGAGCTGGTAGGTGACCGGCTCCTCGCCGCGCTTGCGCTTGATGTAGACCTTGTGCATGCCCGCGTCGAGCGGGCCCGGGCGCAGGAGCGCGTTCGAGGCCACGAGGTCGTCGAAGCGGTCGCAGCGCATGGAGCGCAGCACGTCGGTGGCGAGCGGCGATTCGAACTGGAACACGCCCGCGGTGCGGCCGGCGCGCAGCATGCGATACGTGGCGTCGTCGTCGAGCGGGAGCGTGTCGAGGTCGATCTCCAGCCCCAAGCGCGCCTTGATCGACTTGACCGCATCGGTGATGACGGTGAGCGTGGTGAGGCCCAGGAAGTCCATCTTGAGCATCCCGGCCTTCTCGAGCGCATTCATGTCGTACTGCGTGACGACGACGGTCTCGTCGTCGTTGCCGCCGGAGCCCTTGGTCACCTGCGTGCAGGTGGGGACGTAGTCGTCGAGCGGTCCAGGTGCGATGACGACGCCGGCGGCGTGCACGCCGGTGTGGCGCGAGAGGCCCTCGAGGGCGATCGCGTAGTCGAGGAGCGAGGCGATGCGCTCGTCGTCCTTGTAGAGCTTCTTGACCTCGGGGAGCTGCTTAATGGCCTCCGCGACGGTGAGCGAGAAGTTGGGCTGGTTGGGGATGAGCTTGGCGAGCGCGTCGGTTTCGGCGGGGGTGAAGCCGAGCACGCGACCGACGTCCTTGATGGCGGCGCGCGACTTCATGGTGCCGAAGGTGACGATCTGGCCGACGGCTTCCTTGCCGTACTTCTGCCGCACGTACTCGATGACCTCGCCGCGCCGCTCGAAGCAGAAGTCCACGTCGATGTCGGGCATCGAGACGCGCTCCGGATTCAGGAAGCGCTCGAAGAGCAGGTCGAACTTGAGCGGGCAGACGTCGGTGATGCGCAGCGCGTACGCGACGAGCGAGCCGGCGGCCGACCCGCGGCCCGGGCCCACCGGGATGCCGCGATCGCGCGCCGCCTTGATGAAGTCGTGGACGATCAGGAAGTAGCCGGCGTAGCCGGTCTTCGTGATGACGCCGAGCTCGTAGTCGAGGCGCTCGCGCACTTCGGGGGTGAGCGTCTCGCCGTAGCGCCAATGCGCACCCTCTTCGGCCAGTCGCACGAGCAGCGAGTTCTCGCTCTCGACGCCCGCAGGGAGTGGGAACGACGGTACGTGGTACGTCTTGCCGAAGGTGATGTCCACCGTGTCGGCGATCGCGAGCGTGTTCTCGAGGACGTCGGGCCGATCGGGAAACTTCTCCGCCATCTCCGGCGCCGACTTGAAATACAGCCCGTCGTCGTACTTCATGCGATCGCGGTCCTCGCGATCCTTGCCGAGGCCGATGCAGAGGAGCACGTCGTGCGCGTCGTGGTCCTCGTGCTTCAGGAAGTGCGCGTCGTTGGTGGCAACGACGGGCAGACCGAGGTCCTTGCCGAGACGGAAGATTTCGCGGTTGAGCTTGGCCTGGCCCTCGGTGCCGTGCGCCTGCACCTCGAGGTAGTAGCGGTCCTTGAAGAGCTCGGCGTACCACGCCGCGGCCGCCTTGGCCTCCTCGTAGCGATCGCTCATGAGGTGCGTGGCGACTTCGCCGGCGAGACAGGCGGAGGAGACGATGATCCCCTCGTTGTACTTGGCCAGCAGTTCGCGGTCCACGCGAGGGCGCATGTAGAACCCCTCGGTGTACGCGAGCGACGTGAGCTTGACCAGGTTCTTGTACCCGGTCATGTCGCGCGCGAGCAGCACGAGATGGTAGTACGCCTTGGCGCCCGGCGCGGGGCGCCCCTTGGTGCGCCGATCGGCTGGGGCGACGTACGCCTCCATGCCGAGGATCGGCTTGATCCCGGCCTTCTTCGCCTTTTCCTGGAATTCCCAGGCGGCGTGCATGTTGCCGTGATCGGTGATCGCCAGCGCCGGCTGCTCGAACTCCTTGGCGCGGTCGATCAGCTGCTCGATCCGGTTCGCCCCATCCAGCAGGGAGTACTCGGAATGGCAGTGGAGGTGGACGAATCCCATGGGATTCGCAGTATAGATGCGGCGGGGGGTGGTGTCAAAGGAAAACCACCGGGAAAATTCTGCCTTAAGTGCTTGACAGACAATGGGTTATATCGCAAGTGCCGACCGGGGGCGCACTTGCGGGTTGGTGGTGCGTCTTTGGAGCGTTTTAGCGGCTGGTCGGAAGACGGGAGAATCGGTACTCGTGGCGGAACAGATAGGCCGCCGTTGAGGCGAAACGGACCTCCTTGAGGATGAGGAGGTCCCCTCTCGAAAGGGTGACCGTCTCGCGGATGTGGGCCGGCCTGTTGTTGTCGCTGCCATCGGATTCGAGGACCAGCCGGAGCGGCGTCGCGGCCGCATCGCCCCTGATGTCGGTGACCACGAAGCGGGTGCGCTTGGCCTCGACCTTCGGATTTCCCCAGCGTACGACCTTGGCCGTTGCATCGAGATCGAAGAGGTCGCGGTCGAGCACCGTCTTGCCCGGACCGTCGTCGTAAGTGAAGTCGAGTTGGACCGACGCGGAGTCGGCGGCGAGCGTGCCCGTGAGCAGCGTGGGCAGCGTGACGAACCGGGTGGAGTCCT
>JAYTVE010000255.1:0-1805 GCA_043744185.1 Gemmatimonadota bacterium
AAGCACCCCAGCTTCGCCGCTTGGTCCTTGGTCTCGCCCCAGTGCGGCAGGTAGTGCAGCCAGACCAGCGTCGCACCCGCAACGGCGCCCGCCATCTGCGCCGCCATGTGGGCCAGTCCGTCGCTCATCGTCCGCGACCCGCGCATCATGTTCGCGAGCGTCGCGGCGGGGTTGAGTTCGCCCGGCGCGCCGAGCGCGCTCGCCACGAACACGCCGCACAGCACGGCGATCGCCCAACCGGCCGTGATCACGATCCAGCCCGAGTTGTTGGCTTTCGACTTGTCGAGCACAACCCCCGCCACGACACCATCACCGAGGAGGATGAGGATCATCGTGCCGAGGAATTCACCGAGCGCGGAGTGGGGCATTGCGAGCTCCAGGGAAGGGTTACCGCTGCGAGTCCACCGTCTTGCGCATTGCCTTCGTGCACGCAGGCCACGCCTGCGGCTGCCCCGTGCGCTGGTCGTTCGGCAACGGGTCCAACCGATCACGCGACATCACATTCGGATCGTTGGCCGCCTGCGCCGCGAGCATTGCCACGAGCGTCGCGTTGTTCATCACGTCCTCCACCACGAGCTTGTCATACGTGTCGCGGTTGGTGTGCCACGTCGTGAGCCCGTAGTCCCAGCCGAGCGCGCCCAGTCCGAACGCCGGCGCGCCGTAGCACGCGAAGCTCGCATTGTCGCTGCCGCCATTGGCCGGTGCGCTCGGCGGCGCCATGCGGATCCCCTTCGTGATCTCGCCCGGCATTTCACTGAGCCAGGCCTCCAGTCGCGCCGCCGACTTGGGCAGCGCCCCCGGGCCCATGAACACCACGCGCCCCGTGCCGTTGTCCTGGTTGAACAACGCGTACAACCCCTGCACCACTTCGGGGTGATCCTCGCTGTAGGCGCGCGAGCCGTTCAATCCCTGTTCCTCGCCCTGCCAGTGACCCACGCGAATGGTCCGCTTCGGCACAAACCCGATCGTCTTGAGGATGCGCATCGCTTCCATCATGATCGTCGTGCCGGTCGCGTTGTCCGTCGCGCCGCTCGAGCCATCCCACGAATCGAAGTGCGCCGACAGCAGCACGAACTCGTCCGGCTTCTCCGATCCCTTGATCTCGGCGATCGTGTTGAACACGGGCTTCTCGCCGAGGAATTCGCTCTCCGCTGTCAGCCGCACGCGCGGCTTCTGTCCCTTCTCCGTCAGGCGTGCGAGCAGGCCGTAGTCCTCACAACCAACATCGAACGTCGGCAGCAGCTGCCGCCACGAGCCGAAGATCTTGTCGATGCCGGGATAGCGCGACCAGTTGTGCGCGAGCACCGCCGCCGCGCCCGCATCCTTGAGCTTGCCCTGGATGGCCGCGGGCGCCGTGCCGAATGCCGCGAGCCGCGTGCGCCAGCTCGCCGCGAGCGCATCCTGCTCCTTGCTGTTCCGCGCCTGCGCTTCGGGCGTGCCGAACTCGGTCCACTGCGCGGCACTGCGGCAGGAGAGCGTCGGCGCCGTCGTCAACACCGCCTTCCCCTTCACTGTCTTGAGCCACTCGGCGGCCGCGTTCGAGTCGGCGAGCTCCGGCACCATGATCACGTCGGCATCAAGCGCCTTCCCGTTGGTGCCCGGGCTCCACGCCAGCATCAGCCCTTCCATCGAGCGAACGCGCGGCGACAGCAGGTCGATGCGCGAGGTGCCGCGCTTCCATGAATTCCAGGTGCCGTAGTCTTCTCGCTTCGCCGAGATGCCCCAGCTCTTGTACTTGGCCATCGCCCAGTCGCTCGCCACGGTCGCGGCCGGCGACGCGGTCAGACGCGGACCCACTACGTCGG
>JAYTVE010000256.1:0-5757 GCA_043744185.1 Gemmatimonadota bacterium
GGCAGCCGCAGGCCCTTCCACCCTTCAGGAGGTCGCGCAACGCATGACGGACCGTCGGGATTTTCTCAAACACGGTGCGGCGCTGGCCGCGCTCGCCGCCACCTCTCCACGGGAGGCCCGCGGACTATCGCAGATGATCGCGTCGGGTGGCGCTCCGTTGCCGGATGAGGCGGTGCCGGACAGCACCGTGACCAAGGCGCTGATGGCCGATGCGCTGGCTGCGGCCAAGGCGGGCGGCGCGTCGTACGCCGACGTTCGCATCCAGCGCCAGCGACAGAACTTCGTGTTCACGCGCGAGCAGCAGATCCAGAACGTGGTCGATACCGACTCGATGGGCTGCGGTGTGCGCGTGCTGGTGGACGGCACGTGGGGCTTTGCCGCCACGCGCACCCTCACGAGCGACGGCGTGGCCGCGACGGCGCGACAGGCGCTCGCGATTGCCAAGGCCAACCGCCCCGCGCGCGGGAACCCGGTGGACTGGCTCCCCTCGCCATCGCTCGGCGAGAAGTCATGGAAGGGCGCCTTCAAGATCGATCCGTGGTCGGTGTCGGTGGAGGAGAAGGCCGACCTGCTGCTCAAGGCGAACGCGGAAGCCCTCAAGGTCGAAGGGGTGAAGTACATCTTCAGCGGTCTCTTCTTCGTGAAGGACGATCGCAACTACGCCAACACCGACGGCTCGGTGCTGCTGCAGGAGAACGTGCGCTCGTGGCCGCTCATGCAGATCACGGCGATCAGCAAGGACTTCAGCGACTTCCAGAACCGCGGCAACGTGGTGGCGCCCATGGCGCGCGGCTGGGAGTACGTGAAGGCGTGCGATCTCGTCGGCAACGCGAAGAAGTGGGGCGAGGAAGCGGCCCAGAAGCTCAGCGCCAAGCCGGTGGAGGTCGGGCGCTACGACATCGTGCTCGATCCGGGCAACCTGTGGCTCACGATCCACGAGTCCATCGGACATCCAACCGAGCTCGACCGTGCGCTCGGCTACGAGGCCAACTACGCGGGCACGAGCTTCATCGCGCCGCCCGAGAAGATGCTCGGCAAGCTCAAGTACGGTCCGTCGTTCATGAACATCCAGGGCGACCGCTCGCAGGAGGGCGGCCTCTCGAGCATCGGCTACGACGACGACGGCATCGCACCGGAGACGTTCCTCCTGGTCAAGAACGGCATGTTCAACGATTACCAGACCACGCGCGAGCAGGCCAAGTGGCTCGACTGGTGGTACAAGAAGAACGGCCGCGCCACGCGCTCGCACGGCTGCTCATATGCGCAGGGATGGGACAACGTCCAGTTCCAGCGCATGCCGAACGTGTCGTTGCTGCCGGGCGACAAGGACATCGGCTGGAAGGACCTCATCAGCGCGACGGACAACGGCATCGCGATTGTCGGTGACGGGTCGTTCTCGATCGACCAGCAGCGCTACAACGCGCAGTTTGGCGGTCAGCTCTTCTACGAGATCAAGGGCGGCAAGATCGGCGGGATGCTCAAGGACGTCGCCTACCAGATGCGCACTCCTGACTTCTGGAACAGCATGCAGATGATCGGTGGCAAGAAGAGCTACACGCTCGGCGGCTCGTTCTTCGACGGCAAGGGCCAGCCCGGCCAGGTCAACGCGGTGAGCCATGGGTCGCCGCCGGCCAAGTTCAAGCAGGTGAACATCATCAACACCGGGAGGAAGGCATGAGCACCCCCAAGCGCCTCCTCGGCCCCTCCACGGAAGGGCAGCCGATGTCGGAGCAGGAACATCTCGACATCATCGACCGGGCGGTCAGGCGTTCGAAGGCCGACGAGGTCGAGATCAACCTCTCCTCGACCGTCACGGGCAACACGCGCTTCGCCGCGAATCAGCTCTCGACGAGCGGTATGGTCAGCGATGTCACGCTCGCGGTGTACTCGGCGTACGGCCCCAAGCACGCCGTCGTGACCACCAACGATCTCTCGGATGCAAGCATCGAGCGCGCGGTCCGCGAGTCGGAGCGGCTCGCCAAGCTCGCGCCGGACGATCCGGAAATCATGCCGCGCTTGGGCCAGACCAAGTGGCAGTCGGTGAACGCGTACTTCGAATCGACCGCCAACCTCACGCCGGGCGATCGTGCCAAGGCGGCGATGACGGCGCTCGCGCCGGCGCGCGCCAGCAAGGAGCTGCAGGCGGCGGGGTTCATCATCACGTACGCGCAGTCGCTCTCGATCGGCAACAGCGCCGGGCTGCGCGCGTTCCATCGCAGCACGTCGGCCAACTACCAGCTCACCGTGCGCACCAACGACGGCACGGGGTCCGGCTGGGCCGCGGCCGATGATCACGACTGGTCGAAGGTGGACTTCACGAAAATCTCCGATCGCGCCATCGAAAAGGCGAAGGCCTCGCGCAACCCGGTGGCCATCGAGCCGGGCAAGTACACGGTCATTCTCGAACCGCAGGCGGTGGGTGACCTGGTGCAGCTCGTGGCCAACTACGCCGATGCGCGCGCCACCGACGAGGGACGCAGCCCCTTCACCAAGCAGGGCGGCGGCACCAAGATCGGCGAGAAGATCATGGATGATCGCCTCTCGATCGTGTCGGCGGCCAACGACCCGCTGCTGCGCGCGCAGCCGTTTGACGGCGACGGCCTGGCGCTCACCGACCACGCGTGGGTCGAGAACGGCGTGCTCAAGGAGCTGCAGTACGGCCGCTTCTGGGCCAAGAAGCAGGGCAAGACGCCCACGGGCGGCGCGAGCTGCCTCAAGATGGTGGGCAAGGGCGAGCAGTCGCTGGACGACCTCATCAAGTCAACGACGCGCGGCGTTCTCGTGACGCGTCTCTGGTACCTGCGCGAAGTGGACCCGCGCACGATCATGTACACGGGTCTCACGCGCGACGGCACCTTTCTCGTCGAAGGCGGCAAGATCACGAAGAGCCTGCGCAACTTCCGCTTCAACGAGTCGCCGCTGTTCATGCTCAACAACCTCGAGGGCATTACCGCGCCCGAGCGGTTGGCAGGCACGGAGCAGGGGGGCGACATCGCGATGCCGGCCGTGAAGGTGCGCGACTTCAATTTCACGAGCTTGTCGGAAGCCGTGTAGTCGAATCGCACGTCGTCCTGAACGAAGTGAAGGACCTGCTTGTCCCGCCCTTCGCGGATACAAGCAGGTCCTTCGCGTTGCTCACGACAACGGCGTGCTCACCGCAACATCACCACCACCCCAACACCTTCCACCACGCCAATCCCACCGTGCCGAAGATCGTGAGCGTCACCACGCTCAGCATCAACCCCAGTCGCCACCAGTCGCGCTGGCTCACGTACCCCGCGCCGAAGTAGATCGGCGCCGGCGTCGTGCCGAAGTGCGTGAGACTCGCGCTCAGGTTGGCCGAGTACGCGAGCACGGCCACCGCGAGCGCCGCAGGCGCACCAGCGGCGAGCAACACCACGAGAAACGGCGTGAACATCGCCGAGACGTGCGCCGTGATGCTCGCGAAGCCGTAGTGCGCATATACATAGATGAGCGCCAACGCGACTAACGCCGCCCCCCACGGCCATCCCACCGTGAGCCCCGCCGACCACTCCGCGAACTGCGTCGTGATCTTCGCCTCCGACAGCGCGCTCGCCATCCGCACGATGCCGCCGTACCAGATGAACACGTCCCACGCTGCGCGGTCGCCCACCACCGACTCCCATGAGATGACGTCGAGCAGCACCATCGTGGCCACCCCTGCGAGCGCGACCACGCCGTAGTCGAGCTTGTGCAGCGCGGCGGTGGCCCACGTGAGGCCGACGGTCGCAAAGATGAGCAGAGTGAGCCACTCCTTCCGCGATGGTGCCCCCAGCGCCACCAACTCGGCCGCGGCGCGTGCCGGTGCCTCCGGTGTGCGAGTCACCTCCGGCGGATACCACTTGAGCAGCAGGCGAGGCACGAGCAGCAGCGCCACGATCGCCGGCACGGCCGCACCGAGCAACCAGCGTCCGTATGTCATGTCCACGTGCGCCACTTCGCGACCGAACCG
This sequence comes from Gemmatimonadota bacterium, assembly GCA_043744185.1. Classification (GTDB taxonomy): domain Bacteria; phylum Gemmatimonadota; class Gemmatimonadetes; order Gemmatimonadales; family Gemmatimonadaceae; genus JACPPC01. Next base: position 3,974 of record JAYTVE010000256.1, read on the forward strand.
CGCCGAGAGGACGTTCGAGATCTGCCCAGTGAGGAACATCGAGCAGGCCACAACGTCGCACTGGTACGTGGTGAAAAGCAGGTAGGCGCCCAGCCGCCGGGCGGTGGGGCCCGGCTTCGAGTCGTACGCTTCAGCTAGGCTCGTGGCGACGGGAAAGATGATCCCGCCCGCGCGCGCACTGTTGCTCGGCAAAAAGGCCGCCAGCAACGTGTCGGTGCCGGCCAGCGCGTAGGCGAGGCCCAGCGCACTCTGCCCGATGGCGCGAATGAAGAGCAGCGCGATGCGGCGCCCGAGTCCCGTGCTCTGCACCGCGCTGGAGAGCAGCATGGCCGCGAAGACGAGCCACGCAATCGGGTCCGAATAGCCGCCAAGCGCTTTGGCTGGCGTGAGTGCGCCGGAAAGCGCCGTTGCGGTGACGCCCACGAGCACCACCGCCGCCGGTGGCAGCGGACGCACGATCGAGCCGGTGATGGTGGCGGCGAAGATCGCGAGCAACCGCCACGCCGCGACGTCGATCCCTGCAGGGCGGGGGATCGCGAGGATGATGGCGGCAACGCCAAGCGTGATGGCCCAGCGGACGGTCTTGGACATCGGGCGCGAATATACGGTCGGGGCAGACCCGACGCCGCGCGCTCGACCGCTTGACGCGCCGCCCGCTCCCCCACTCGTTTCCATGGGTGCGCCAAGACCTCGTGCTCATCGTAGATGACGAAGTGCAGATTCGCCGCGCCGTGCGCCGCGCCCTCGAGGGCTCCGGTCACGGCGTGGCGGAGTGCGATGGTGGCGAGGAAGCGCTCGAGCTCAACGCGGCCCAGCATCCTGCGCTGATCGTGCTCGATCTCGGGCTCCCCGACCTGCCGGGCGTCGAGGTCTGTCGCCGTCTGCGCGCGCAGGGCGCGGGCGCCATTCTCGTTCTCTCGGCGCGCCACGACGACGCCGAGAAGGTCGCGTTGCTCGATGCCGGCGCCGACGACTACGTGACCAAGCCGTTCAGCACGGTCGAGCTGCAGGCGCGCGTGCGCGCCCTGCTGCGGCGTACGCGGCGAGACGATCCGGCGGAGACGACCCTCGTGCTTGGGCCTGTCACGCTCGACTTCGCGAAGCCCCTCGCCACGCTCGGCGGCGAGACCGTCCACCTGACCAAGACCGAATGGGCGCTTCTGCGCACGCTCGCTGCGCACCTCGGCCGCGCGCTCACCCACAAGCAGCTGTGGACCGCGGTCTGGGGCCATGCGCACGGCGATGCCGCGCAGCACCTGCGCGTGCACGTGCGCGCGCTGCGCCGGAAGCTCGAGGCGGATGCCGTGCGACCCGCGCTGCTCGTCACCGAGCCGGGCGTCGGCTATCGGCTCGAGAAGCCGTCGTGAACGCTCGGGTGGCGCGCGGCGCGCTCTGGATCGCGATCCTCGCCGCCGGAACCGCGGCACTCGTGGCTGGCCGCGGCACGCTCGACAAGGCGCACGTGACGGTCGTCTACTTCATCATCGTGACCGGGGCATCGGCCACGGGCGGCCGGACGCTCGGCTTCCTCACGGGTGCGCTCGCCTTCGTCGCCTTCGACTTCTTCTTCCTCCCGCCATACGACACGCTCGCGGTCCACGATCCACGCGACTGGATCGTACTCGCCGGGTTTGGCATCGCCGCGTTCCTGACCGGCCAGCTGTTCCATCGTGTGCGCACGGAAGCCGCGGAATCGCAGCGCCGCGCGGAGGAGCTGGCCGCGGTGGCGGCCGAGCGCGCGAACCTGCTCGAGCGCAACCGCGAGGCCGAACAGGAGGCGGCCG
>JAYTVE010000257.1:0-1800 GCA_043744185.1 Gemmatimonadota bacterium
ACCCCGATGATCTACGAGGCGCAGCATACCCTCCGCATCGCGCGCGAGGAGCTGCCCAACGCCAAGCTCATCCTCGGCGGCATCCACCCCACGTTCATGTACACGCAGGTCCTCGCCGAGGCCCCCTACGTGGACTACATCGTGCGCGGTGAGGGCGAGGAGATCGCGGTCGAGCTGCTCGAGGCGATCCGCGACGGTACCGACCTCGCGCGTCGCCGCGACATCCAGGGCCTCGCCTTCCTCGATGGCGCCGATGTCGTCGCCACGCCGGCGCGCGCGCCCATCGCCGACCTCGACACGCTGACGCCGGACTGGTCGCTGCTCGAGTGGGACAAGTACATCTACGTCCCGCTCAACTGTCGCGTCGCCGTGCCGAGCTTCGCACGCGGCTGCCCCTTCACCTGCCGCTTCTGCTCACAGTGGAAGTTCTGGCGCAAGTATCGCACGCGTGACCCCGTCAAGTTCGTGGACGAGGTCGAGGAGCTGGTCACCAAGTACAAGATCGGCTTCTTCATCCTCGCCGATGAGGAGCCCACGATCAACAAGAAGAAGTTCGTGGCGCTCTGCACTGAGCTCGCACGTCGCAAGCTCCCCGTGCACTGGGGCATCAATACGCGCGTCACCGACATCCTCCGCGACGAAGCCGAGCTTCCGCTCTACCGCGCCGCCGGGCTGGTGCACGTCTCGCTCGGCACCGAGGCCGCAGCGCAGCTCAAGCTCGACCGCTTCCGCAAGGAGACCACGCTCGAGCAGAACAAGCGCGCCATCCGTCTCCTCAAGCAGAACGGGATGCTCGCCGAGGCGCAGTTCATCATCGGCCTCGAGAACGAGACCCCCGAGACCATCGAGGAGACGTACAAGTACTCGCAGGACTGGCAGCCCGACATGGCGAACTGGAACATGTACACGCCGTGGCCCTTCGCGGAGCTGTTCCAGGAGCTGGGCGACAAGGTCGAGGTGCGCGACTACGCGAAGTACAACTTCGTCACCCCGATCATCCAGCCCGACGCGATGACGCGCGACCAGGTCCTCAAGGGCGTGCTCAAGAACTACGCGCGCTTCTATATGAAGAAGGCGCTCTTCGACTATCCGTTCACGAAGGACCCCTTCAAGCGGAAGTATCTCCTCGGCTGCCTCAAGGCGTTCTGGAAGACGACGGTCAGCAAGAAGTTCTACGACCTGAACCGCGTGAAGGTCGGCGTCGCCGGCGCAGACGTGGACTTCGGCTTCGACGAGTCGAAGGTCTTCACCCGCGAGGAGCTCAAGACGCTCGCCGAGACGCGCCCCGAGTTCAAGGCAGACGTCGACTACGCCGGCACGGTGCCGGTCAAGGGCGTCAAGCGGAAGGGTGGCACGGTGCTCGTGCCGGACAAGGCGGAAGCGGCGCAGATCGAAGCGCTCGCGACGCAGGCAGTAGACGCCGTGATCGAGGACGAAGACGGCAACACGCCGCCATCGAGCCACGGGATCCGCGCATGCTGACCGCCGTGCACGAGGACGTGTGCGCGCGCGCCGCTGCGCTCGTCTCGCGCTACGACCAGCCCGGTCCGCGCTACACGTCGTATCCACCCGTGCCGCAGTGGTCCGAGGCGTTCGGCGACGACGAGTTCGTCTCGGCGCTCAAGGCCACCGGTGCGGACGATCCGTTCGCGCTCTACGTGCACTTGCCGTTCTGCGCCTCGCGTTGCTTCTACTGCGGGTGCAATGCGGTCGTCACCTCGCGGGACGAGATCGTCGAGCGCTACCTCGATCGACTCCAAGGGCAGGTGACGCGCATCGTCGGTCACCTCGGCGAGGGCC
>JAYTVE010000258.1:0-1793 GCA_043744185.1 Gemmatimonadota bacterium
ACTTCGCGCGCGATGCGTACCGCGTCGGCGATCGGCAGTTGGCGTTCGCGCTCGAGTCGCGCGCGCAGCGTTTCGCCGGTCACGAGCGGCATCACGTAGTACAGCAGGCCATCCGCCTCACCACTATCGAGAAGTGGCAGGATGTGCGGATGCTGCAAGCGCGCCGTGGTGCGGATCTCGGACAGGAACCGCTCGCCACCGAGTGCGGCGCCGAGGTCGGGATGCAGCACCTTGATCGCGACGTCACGATCGTGCTTGAGGTCGTGCGCGAGGTACACGGTGGCCATGCCACCGGCGCCGAGTTCGTTTTCGAGATGGTAGCGGTCGGCCAAGGCGGCGCGCAGTCGCGTCAGGACGTCACTCATCTCGACGGCTCCGCGTTGATCGGGAGCAACTGATCCACCTCGCGCCACGGGACCAGCTGCGTGGCCCCGCGTGTCTGTCGTCCGGTTCCGCCGTGGATCACCCGCGTCGCGATGACGCGATCGGGTGCGCGTTGGCGTACGCCAGCGGCCAATCGGTCCACGGCCTCCGTGAAGTCGCTCCCGATGGTCGCGCCCGATTTCGCCTCGATGAGGATGTCGGTGCCTGCGGTGCTCGCGATCAGGTCCACCTCCAACCCCGCGGCGTCGCGATAGTGGAACAGGTCGCAGCGCGTGCCGTGGTGCGCGCGCTGCTTCAACATTTCCGATGCTACCCAGCTTTCGAACAGGGCGCCGCGCAGCGGGTGCGTGCGCAGTTGGTCCGGCTCGCGGATGCCCAGCAGGTACGACGCGACCCCCGTGTCAACGAAGTGCAGCTTGGCCGACTTCACGACCTGCTTGCGAAAGTTCGGATGCCAACCGGGCAGGCGGAAGATGAGGTAACTAGCCTCGAGCACGGAGAGCCACGCCTTGGCGGTATTGTGCGCAATGCCGGCATCTGCACCCAGACGCGAGAGGTGTGTTTCGCCCGCCGTGTGGCCAGCGCACAGCTGGAGGAATGTCGTGAACGCGCGCAGGTCGCCCACATTGAGAAGTTGGCGGACGTCGCGCTGCACATACGTGGCCACGTAGTCGGCCAGCCACTGGTGCGGGGGAATCTGCCGATCGAAGATGCGCGGATACGCCCCCGTCCACAGTACTTCGAAGAGGTCGCTCGGCGCCGAGGGAAAGCGCTGCAGCTCGGCCCAGCTCGGCGGATAGAGTTCGATCAGTCCGGTGCGCCCGGCGAGCGACTGGGTGACGGATGCGGTCAGCGCGAGTTGCTGCGAGCCGGTGAGAATGAACCGCCCGGGCGCGGGGTTCTCATCCACGTCGGCCTGGAGGTAGCTGAACAAGGCCGGCGCCCGTTGCACCTCGTCAATGATGGCGCCGTTGGGGAGCGAGGCGAGGAAGCCTCGAGGGTCAGACAGCGCGAACTCGCGTACGTCGAGTGGCTCGAGGCTTACGTAGGGCAGCGCCGGAAAGGTGGACCTGCAGAGGGTGGTCTTTCCCGACTGCCGAGGTCCGGTGACGCTGACCACCGGGTAGTGCCGGGCAAGCTCCGTGAGTCGGATGGCGGCGTCTCGGGTGATCACGAGCGCAGCTTACGGTCAATACAACAAATTGTCAATTCAATTGCCAATTTATTGCGTTTGAAGATAAGTGGCTGTCAAATAGAGCTTTAGAACACGTGGAATTGTGAAATCGGCGTGCGTCTCGATCGGTTGATCGACCCTCGCACATCTCCGTCCTCAACCGTCGCCGTGAGCGGAGCGAACGACCTGCTGATCCGTGTTGAAGCTCACGGCTTCGCCACCGGCCCCAGATAGC
>JAYTVE010000259.1:0-5733 GCA_043744185.1 Gemmatimonadota bacterium
GTCCTGACGGCGGCGCCCTCAGCCAGAATCGTCGCCGCCGGGGCGGCGCCAGCGGGATGGAACTGCCCATCGAGCGTGGGCTTCGACGCGGTCGTGCTGCGTGTGCCAGCGCGGGTGCTCGCCCCGGTCGGGGTCATCGTCGGGCCGCTGGTCTCGCCCCCCATCTCCGGACTCGACATCTCCGCACTGTGGATTGCCGAGGCGGCAACCATCGCAGCGGCCGCCGACGTGCAGCTGCCACGGGACACCGTGCTCGACCTGGCGCCAGGTACCGACTCCACGGATTGCAGTCGAGCCGGCTGGGGCGAGCCGCTACGGCAGAATCCATTGGCGCCGTGCCTGAGGCGCTTTGCCACGGTCTACGCGGCCGGCCAGCTGACGCTTCGGGGCCGAGGGCAGGGCGTGCTGCTGGTCGATGGGCCGCTTGTGCTCGACGACAGTGCGCTGTTTGCCGGATTGGTGATCGCTCGCGGCACCGTCCGTTTAGGCGTGGGAGCGCGTGTCTCGGGCGCGCTGGTGCTTGATGGCACCGCGCTCACGCTCGATGCCGGGTCCGTCGTGGACGGCGCCGGATGTGTGCTCCGGGCCGCACTTCGCGGTGGGACTCTGCTCACAGAAGTCCCGGCACAGGCATGGTATACGTTGAGGTAAGCCGTGCATGAACGGCGCCATACCGTTGTGACATAGGCACTTCGGCGTAACCGGGTGGTTGTTACCTTTTGCCTCCCGATTCGTTGGACTGGTGGCCACAACCGGCGCCGGTGCATCCGACGCTGATCAGTAGCCGGGACGCGTTTCGCCGTCTCCCCTGTGGAGCCGGAAGACGCGCCACCCACCCGAACCCGCTGGATCATGGCGCTCTTCGGTCGGAACAGGACGACGATCGGTCTCGACATCGGCTCCGGCCTCATCAAGGTCGCGGTCATCGAGCACGGGCGCGGTGAGCCCGAGCTCGCCAAGGTCGTGATCACCCCCCTGAGCGGCGACGCGATCGTCGAAGGGGAAATCATGGACCCCGGGATCGTGACGGATGCCATCCGCTCCTCGCTGGAGCAGGCGGGGGTCAAGTCCAAGACCGTCGTGACCGCCGTCGGCGGCCGCGACGTCATCATCAAGAAAATCCAGATCGAGCGCGTGAAGGAGCAGCAGGCGCGCGAACTGATGCGGTGGGAAGCCGAGCAGCACGTGCCGTTCGACATGGAGTCGGTGGAGCTGGATTTCCAGATCCTCGACCCCGATGGCGACGGCCTCGAGATGCAGGTGCTCCTCGTCGCGGCCAAGCGCGACCTCATCGAGTCGAAGCTGCGCCTGCTCTCGGACGCCGGGGTCACCCCCATGGTGGTCGATGTCGACGCCTTCGCGCTGCACAACGCGTTCGAGCTCAACTACCCGGATGCGATGCAGGGCGTGGTCGGACTCGTGAACATCGGGCACGAAGTCACCAACATCAACATTCTCGACGATGGCGTGCCGATCCTGACGCGAGACATCACCGTCGGAACGCGTCGCTTTCGTGAAGACCTCCAGCGCGATCGCGGGCTCGGTGCCGACGAGGCGCAGGCGCTCGTGCAGGGCTACGATCGTTCGCCGCAGCTCGACGCGGTCATCGAGAGCCGCGGCGAGGAAGTCGCCGTCGGCATCGAGCGCGCTGCAGCCTTCCTCGCGTCCAGCTCGCGCACGGGCAGCCAGATGCGGGCGGTGTACGTGTGCGGTGGCGGCTCGCGCATCCCGGGGCTCACCGAGGCGCTCGCCGCCCGGTTGCGCCTGCCGGTCGAACTGGCAAATCCGCTGGCCAACCTCAAGGTCCGGGACGGCGCGCTCGAATCGCTCGTCACCGACGAGGTCGCGCCCCTCCTCATGCTGCCGGTGGGGCTCGCGCTCCGCCAGCTCGACTGACCCGGGGACGAACGCGCCATGATTGAAATCAATCTCCTCCCCGGTGGGAAGAAGAAGACGCGCAAGGGTGGTGGCGGCGGCTTCGACTTCAAGGCCCAGTTCGCCGCCATCACGGCGAAGGTCAAGGATCCGTACCTCATCGGCGCCGTCGCGGCGTACATCGTGGCGTTGGGCGCGATGGGGTGGCTCTGGCAGTCGCAGTCGACCCGCAGTGACGAGCTGAGGGCGCGCTACGACAAGGCGGTCGCTGACTCCGCCAACTATGCCAAGGTGATCGCGGAGCAAGCCAAGGCGACCGCGCAGCGCGACTCCGTGCGCCGCCAGTTCCAGATCATTCGCATGATCGACGGGAACCGCTACATCTGGTCGCACCTGCTCGATGAAGTGAGCCGGTCGCTGCCCGACTACACGTGGATCACGGCCGTGCGTCAGCAGGGCGGCTTTGTGGCGCTGCCCCCGAAGCCGGCGGCGGAGCCTGGGGCCAAGAAGGTCGCGGCCGACACGGTGATCGCCGGCCCGCCGCCCGTGGCGTTCCGACTCTCGGGAAACACGGTGGACATCCAGGCGCTCACGCGCTTCATGCGGCTGCTCGAGGCGTCCCCGTTCATTCGCGGGGTCACGCTGCTCAGTTCCGAACTCACCACGGGTGAAGGCGGCAAGGAATTCACGAAATTCGAACTCCAGGCGGAGTACGAACAGGCGCCGACAAACTCGCTGCGCACCACGCAGCTTTCCGTGAAGGTGAAGTAACATGGCCGGCCTCCCGCCGATGACGGACCGTGATCGCAACGTGATCATCGTGGGCGCCCTCGCCTTCGCGCTGGCGGGTGCCTACTGGTACTTCCTCTGGTCGCCGGCGCAGGACACGCTCGCGACGCTCGAGACGAGCGTGGCCAAGCTGGACACCGCGAACATCAAGGCGCGGAAGCTCCTGCAGCGCGGCAAGCTCGAGGAGCTGCGCGCGGAGACGGAGCGCTCGCAGAAGTCGCTCGAACTGATGCGCCAACTCGTGCCCACGGGCAACGAGGTGCCGGCGCTGCTCGATCAGGTGTCGACGGCGGCCAAGGCCGCAGGGCTCGAGGTCAGCGTCGTCAAGCCGGAGCCGATCCTCGTCGGCGCGGAGTTCGACACGTACCGCTACACCATCTCGGTGATCGGTCCGTATCACGCGACCGCCAGCTTCCTCTCCGCCGTTGGTTCGCTGACCCGCATCATGGCGCCGGTGAACGTGGCGGTGGATGTCGGACAGCGGGCCAACAAGCCGAAGGTCACGCGCAAGGGTGAAGCGATTCTCGCCACGACCTTCGAGCTCCAGACGTATGTCGCCCACACGGCGCCCCCGGCGCCGGCCAAGGCCGGAGGGAAGGCGTGATGCGCGTCCTGTTTGCGATCGCCACGCTCGTGCCCGCCGCACTCGGCGCGCAGGGCGCCAAGGCGGCAGCTCCGAAGGCCGGCCCGATCACGGCCGGCGGTTCGTCGACGGCGCGCACGGTGGCTGAGGCGCCGGCTCCCGCTGCGGCGTCGGCCAAGCCGGGCGCAGCGCCGGCAACGCCGGCAACGCCTGCAGCGCCTGCAACCGTCGCGGCCAAGCCGGGCACGAAGCCCGCAACACCTCCGACCGTGGCGGCCAAGCCCGTTCCGCCGGCCGCGCTGCCGGCCAAGGGCGCAGCAGTTGTTGCAGCTGGTGCCGCTGCTGCAGCGGCAGCCGCTGCGGCCACAAAGCCGGGGGCGGCTCCCGCGCCCGCAGCGACGCCCGCTAAGGGCGCCGCGACGCCGACCGTCGCCACTGGGGCCACGCCGGCCTCGGCGCCGGCGAGTGCCCAGTCGGCAACGGGGGCGAGCATCACGATCGACCGCGAGCTCTACACGTATGAGCGCGGCGGCCGGCGGGACCCCTTCTCGTCGCTGTTGCAGTCGGACGATCTCAAGCCGGCGGTCTCGGATCTCAAGCTCATCGGCGTCGTACTCGACCCGCGCGGACGGAACTCCATTGCCGTCATGCGCGACCTCAGCACGAAGGAACTGTATCGCGTGCGTCCCGGCCAGAGCGTGGGCCGACTGCGCGTGACCCAGATCAGTCAGCGCTCGGTGACGTTTCTCATCGAGGAATTCGGCGTGACGCGGCAAGAGACCTTGTCGCTCAAAGATGCGAACACTGTGAGGAATCCATGATGACGCGATCCTTGTCCGTGCGAACGGCCCTCCTGGCCCTGGTGCTCATGGCCGGGACCGCCGCCGCGCACGCTGCCCCTGTCCGTGAAGCGGCGCTGATGCCGCGCGCGGCCGGCTCGGTGAGCGCCCTCCGGATCGTGCCGAACGCTGGCAAGACCGAGGTCATCATCGCCGTTGACGGTGAGATCGACGTCACCGACTTCACCCTCGCCTCGCCGCACCGGGTGGTCCTCGACCTCCGCAACGCGGTGCTGTCGGGCGTCCCCACCCTCTACGACAGGATCGCACGCGGCGGCATTACCAACGTCCGCATCGCGCAGTTCAAGGCCGATGTCGTGCGGCTCGTGCTCGAGCTGGACGGCCCGCGCGGCTACCAGCTCGCCAAGGGCGACGGCACGCTCCGCATCATGATCGAAGGCGGCGACGCCTTCACCGCCTGGAGCTCGCTCTCCGGCGCTCAGTCCGCGCCTGCCATGCCGGCGCCGATGAACCTCGCCGAGTCGCGCACGAACGGTCGCACGTCGATGGCATCCGCCGCGCCGGGCGCCATGGCGCCGCCGGCCAACGCGCCCAAGGCGGCGCGCACGGTTGCCGCACCGCAGCCGAGACTGACCGTGACCTATCAGGACGCGGACATCAAGGAAGTCATCTCGGCCTTCGCCTCGTTCGCCCGCCGCACGATCATCGTCGGCAAGGATGTGTCGGGCACGGTCACGGCCGAGATCGTGGACAAGCCGTGGGACGTCGCGCTGCAGGCGATCCTCAAGTCGCAGGGCCTCGACGCCCAGGAAGATTCGCTCGGCATCATCACGGTCGATTCGTACAAGAACCTGCTCGCCAAGCAGGCGGCAGAGCCGTTGATGACGCAGATGGTGCCACTCAACTATGCGAACGCGGGCTCGATCCGCACGACGATCACCTCGCTCCTCTCGCGCGACTGTTCGCAGGCGGCCGCGTCGGGTCAGGCCGGCGGCGGCGCGGGCGGCCAGGGCTGCGTGGTGCGCGGCGCGGTGGTGTCGGACTCCGGAACCAACTCGTTGCTCATCACCGACGTACCGTCGCGCATGGCGGACCTCATCGGGTTCGTGCGCGACCTCGACTTCAAGACGCGGCAAGTCGCGATCCGCGCGAAGATCATCTTCGTCAATCGCAGCCGCATCGAGGACATCGGGCTCCGCTACGACATCCGCACGCGCAACCAGTTTTCGAACGCCGTCTTCCCGGCGCTCGACTCGACCGGACAGGCGCTCACCAACGACCGCATCCTGCTGGGCGGCAACGCGCTCACGGGCGTCGGCAATGCCAATGCCCGCGTGCCGAACCCGACGCTGTCGCTTGTCTTCTCGACGGCGATGGGCGCGTACTTCATCACGCCGTTCCTCGAGGCCCTGCGCGAGAACCAGCTTGCCGACATCCAGGCGGAACCGAGCATCGTGACGCTCGACAATCGCCCGGCCAACATCTTCAGCGGTCAGGAAATTCCGTTCCGCGTTGTGGACGCCGGTTCGGCTGGCCAGGGCGGCGGGTCGATCCCGCGCGCCACCACGCGCACGACGGAAGCCGGCATCACGCTCACCGTGACGCCGCACATCACGAATAACCGCCAGATCCTGATGACGCTCGCGGCCGAGAACTCGGACGCGCAGATCGCGGCGTCGGACGTCG
>JAYTVE010000260.1:0-5733 GCA_043744185.1 Gemmatimonadota bacterium
CTTCGGGCGGCCGTTGCGCGAGATCTGGCGCGACGCGCCGGACCTGCGCCCGTACACCGCGCTCGTGCCGGTCACGCCACTCACCGACGTGAACCCCGCGCAGGGACCCGGCGTGCGCGAGAGCCGCGGGTTCGACCTGTCGCGCGAGGATGCGGTGCCGGATGAAGCGGGCCAGCGCGTGCTCTGGATGATGCTCAAGCCCGGTGTGACGTATCCGGGCTCGCGCCGCATCTCCACCCAGGAGTTGGCGCGCACACGGTGAGCACCAAGCGCTGGCTCGTCATCATCCTCTCGTTCGTGTCCATGGTCGGCCTCTCGATCTGGATCGCGCGCGCCGGCATTCCTCCCGACACGATCAAGGTGCACCTGCCCTGGTGGGCACACCTGCTCGCCTTCGGCGCGATGGCCGGCGAAGTCATCACGCGCGCATACAAGATCGGGTGGAGTGCGAAGGCGCTGAACATCGCGCTTTCCATCGGGCTTTCGATCCGCACCTGTCTCGGTGGCGACTTCGGCGCAACCATTTCGCCGTCGCGCTCGGGCGCCGAGCCCGCGCGCTTCCTGATTCTCGCCGAGGGCGGCCTCAAGCCCGCGGACGTGCTGATGGTCCTCTTCCTGGAAATCTTCCTGGAGACGGGCTCGCTGGCCGTCGTCGCGATCGCACTCTACTTCCTCTTTCCCGGCGGGGGCCCGGTGGTCGAGGCCCTCATCGCCGTGGTCGGTGGCTACGCCGCCTTCGCGATCGCGGTCGGCGTCATCGGCTACTTCATGGCGCACCGCAGCGCGCACGGGCCGCCGCCGGGCTGGGCACTCAAGGTGGGGCTCAAGTCGGGACGCTGGCGTCGCGTGCAGATGCAGCTCCGCCAACTGCGCGTATCCATCGACCAGCTCAAGCACGCGCGCGTCGGCATGATGGTGCTGTCGTTCCTCGCATCCATCGTGCATGTCGCCTTCCGACTCACCGTCCTGCCGATCATCGTCTACGCACTCGGTGCGGTTGCGTCGGACCTGGCGCAGCTCGTGATGTGGCCGGTGATGCTCCTCTACGCAGGCCCCATCGCGCCGGCGCCCGGCGGGGGCGGCGTGGTCGAGCTCGCCTTCAAGAAGGTCCTCGGCCCCACCATTCCGCACAACATCCTCGGCGCCTCGCTCATCTGGTGGCGCTTCTACACGTATTACATCTATGTGCTGCTCGGCGGCGTTGCCGCTGGCGCCACCGTGCTGCGCGCCATGCGCCGACAGGAAGCGGAAAAGAAGCGGGGCGTCGTGCACCGCCCCGGCGTTCCTCCGGAAGCGCCGCCAAGTCCCCGCTCGAGCGGTTTCCTGCGCTCGAGCAGCATCTCCACCAACAAGGTTCCCTGATGCACCGCCCCTTCACGCTCGCGTGGGCTGATGCGCTTCGCGAAGCGATCAACACCGACACCAACTACAAGAGCGCTGCGTCCAAGTGGACGTGGCCCGTCGCCCTCGTACTCGAGGCCAACCCCGCCTTGGGTTACCACGAGCCCGTCGCCGTCGAGTTGGTGCTCGATCGTGGCACCTGCCACGCCGTGGCCCTCATCGCGCCCACGGCCGTGACCGCGCCGTTCACGTTGCGCGCCGCGTACCCGGTCTGGAAGCAGATCGTCACCGGCTCGCTCGACGCCGTGACCGCGGTGACGATGGGCCAGGTGAAGCTCACCGGCGCGCTCACTACGCTGCTGCTCCATGTCAACGCCGCCAAGGCCCTCGTCGGCGCCGCACGCCTCGTGCCCACCACCTTTCCCGACGAAGCGGCGTAGCCGCTAAGCCGTCTCCCAAGAGAAGCCGGAGGTTCGCATGTCCGCTGCATCGTTCGCCCTGAGCGCGCTGCGTGTTGCCGCATTCGCACTGCCCGCGCTGGCCTCGCCGCTCGCCGCACAGACCAAGTCTGATGCACCCAAGCGCACGGCCATCAAGGCGGCGCGCCTCCTCGATCCGGCCACCGGCAAGTTCACCGAGAGCGCCGTCGTGCTCATCATCGGCGACTCGGTCACGCAGGTCGGCAGCAATCTCGTTGTGCCAGCGGGCACCACGGTCATCGACCTCGGCAAGGCGACGCTTCTGCCAGGGCTGATCGACGTGCACACGCACCTCACGTCGAGCCGCTCGTCCTACTACGAGGGCCTCTTCCGCCGCTCGGTGCTCGACGCCGCTGTGCGCGCGCCCGCCAACGCGAAGCGCACCGTGGAGGCCGGCTTCACCACCGTGCGCGACGTCGGTGCGGGTGAGTACCTCGACGTATCGCTGCGCAACGCCATCAACGCGGGCGATCTCGTGGGCCCGCGCATGCTCGTCGCCACCATGGGGCTCTCCGCCACCGGCGGCCACGGCGACCTGAGCGGCTTCTCGCCGTACCTGCACTTCGAGGGGCTGGGCGGCCCCGTTGACGGCATCGAACCGATTCGCAAGCGCGTCCGCACGAACATCAAGTACGGCGCCGACGTCATCAAGGTCGCGGCCGGCGCGGGCGTGCTGTCCGAGGAGGAATCGGTCGGCGGCCCTCAGTACACGCAGGCCGAGCTCGACGCGCTCGTGGATGAAGCGAAGATGTGGGGCAAGAAGGTGGCCGCCCACGCGCATGGTGCCGAAGCGATCAAGCGCGCCATCAAGGCGGGTGTCGCGAGCGTGGAGCACGCGGGGCTCATCGATGAAGAGGGTGTCGCGCTCGCCAAGCTGCACGGCACCTTCCTCGTGCCGGACGTCTACACCGACGTCTGGATCATCAACGAGGGACCGGCCATGGGGCTCCCCGAAAAGATCATCGACAAGGAGCGCCAGCTGCGGAAATACCAGGAGGTGAACTGGGGCCGCGCGCGCACCGCCGGCGTGAAGTTCGCCTTCGGCACCGACGCCGGCGTCTTTCCGCACGGCGAGAACGGTCGACAGTTCCGCTATCTGGTGGAGGTCGGCTTCCCGCCGCTCATGACCATCCAGATGGCGACGGTCAACGCCGCCGAGCTGCTCGGCTGGACCGGCAAGGTCGGCATCGTCTCGCCGGGGGCGTTCGCCGACCTCATTGCGGTGGACGGCGACCCGCTCGCGAATGTGCGCCTGCTCGAGAAGCCGAGCTTCGTGATGAAGGGCGGGAAGGTGGTGGTGGGTAAGGGAGCACCGTGACGGCGACTTGGAGAGCCGGGGTTCTTGAGATCACGCGAATTCACTCCATGTTGCTGTCACCCACGTGCGCAGTCGATCGATCCGTTCGAGCGGTCCGGGCATGATCGACAGTCGCTCGAGCAGCACCTCCGCGCGGATGTAGCGCCCCCGTATCAGTTCGCGGACGAACTCCACGTCCTTGGGCCGGAAGGCAGCGAGTTTGCTAACGGCGAGATCCGTCGGATCGAGGCACCACCCCGTGCATCCGTTGGTGGCCGGTCCGTACACGGGAACCACGCGGTCGCCCCAGCCTGCAGGCAGCGTGATCAGTTCGAGGTCGACCGCGTCGACGTAGAACTTGAAGGTCTTGTGGAAGAGTGAAAGTTCTCCAAGCGCACCGTTGATCGCGTCGATGCCGCGCACTCGCGACTTGGGTGAAAGATCGACTTCCATGGATTGACGCAGCGAACCGTTTGCGTCGGGAAAGGCGCCGAGAATCGGTTGCGATCCGACGATGTACACTTCCTCGTCGCCGCTGATCGCACAGGCCGCCCGAATGGCGTGTTCGAGTTCGTCGCGCGTCACGTTGCTTCGACGGACCTCGCGAGATCAGCACGTTCCGCCTCCGTCAGCACGTCGGTGAACGGCATCGACTGTCGCAGCCGGACTGCGCGATCATCGGTGCCGATGAGCAGGCGGCGAAGGTTCGGAATCGAGTAGGCGACAAGGATATCGTGCCATTCATTAACGACGTCATACGCCCGATTCCCGCCTTTCAGCCGGAGTGCTTGTTCCGCCTGCTGACGTGCTCGATCCCGGATGGACGGGTCGGACTTTAGGCGGTCGGCGATCGCACGCGCGTACCGCAACCGCGCGTCATCTAGATCCGCGTGCGTGGTGCGCGCGTTGCGAGGCGAGGTGGTCGGGTTGCTGGTTGCTTGCGCCAGAACGAGGGTAGGCGGATATCCTGCGAGCAGCATGACGTGTTGCAAGGCCTCGCGGTCAGCGCTGTGGCCGGCGAGAAGGTCTGCAGTCGTCAGCACGCGCCATTCGATCGCCACGTCGAACTGGCGTTCCACTGCGGGAATGCTGTGTGCCAGATGGCGACGCACCAACTCCGCGTCCGGCGCGGACACTATCGCTCGAATATTCGCGGTCTCGCCAGGCAGGTCGACGCCACGCGCGACCGGACCCTGCATCCAACCCGAAATGACGGACGCATGGGACATCGCCTGCTTGACGGCATCCGTGAACTGCCTCCATCGTTCACCCTCGGCTCGAAAGAGTTGCCGAAGGGCGTCGGACAGACCGCTTCGTTCCAACAGGCGATAGGGCCGTCGACGGCCCTGGCCCACGGACTCGAGGAGGCCCGCGTCTTCAAGCTCTCCGCACACCTTGCCGACTCCCGACGGATGAAGCGATGCGAGCGACGCAATCTCGGCCGACGATACCGGGTGCTCTGCGATGGCGAGCACGCGGCAGACCCGGATGTTGGTCTCGGAGGTGAGCCAATGACTGAGCGGATATCTGAGCGCGGATTGCTTCAGCTTTGTGGGCCGCATCGCACGTATCCTGTGGCAGGGTATTCGCAGATTGATAATATGTATTATCTGTTTCAAATAGGCAAATAAGAATTATAATAGTAATTATGCGATTTGAAGTAGTTTAAATGACCACTAGCGTACCCTCCCGACGTCTACCCGCAGCCGCCGACCGCCATGCCCCTCACGCGCGAACAGTCCACGTCCAAGTACTTCCAGCTCTACACCAACTCCAAGCGCCTCGCGTGGGACCCCGCGAGCGTGGATCTTCGCGCCGACGTGGCGCAGTGGCAGCGCATCAAGGCTGAGCACGCGGACATCGAGGCAGCCACGCAGATCCTGCAGCTCATCGCGCTCTTTCACGCGGGCGAGGAGTCCGTCACCACCACACTCGCGCCGTATCTAGGCGCGGCCGCGCGCACCAACGCCGGCCTCGACATCGAGATGTTCCTCACGTCGCAGGTCTACGAGGAAGCCAAGCACTTCGAGTTCTTCGATCGCTACGTGAAGGAAGTGCTCGGCCCCGACGCAGCCGGGATGGAGCGCTTTCTGCCAGGGCCACCGCAACAGGTGTTGATCGACGATCTGGCCGAAGTCGCCGATCGCCTGCGCCGCGAGAATGACCCGGTCCAGTTGCGTGCGACCTTTGTCGAGGCAATCACGCACTACATGGGTGTCGTCGAGGCGATGCTCGCGCGCACCGGCTACCGCGGCGCGCACGAGGCGCTCACGAGGCGCGGCTGGCTGCCGGGCCTGCAGGAAGGGTTCCGCCTCATCCGTCGCGATGAAGGCCGCCACGTCGCCTTCGGCATCCACTTCATTGCCGATGCATGCGCGCGCGATCATGCCATGCGCGTCATCGTGCAGCAGACCTTCGAGCGCCACCTGCCCAACGTGCTCGGCACCGTGGCGAGCTTTTCCTATCCGCATCCGCTCGTGAACGTCGAGCAGTTGCAGGGCTACGCCATCGGCGCGTACCAGCAGTTCATGGCCGCAGCGGGCCTGGCCGATGATGCCGCCGCCGCCGAGGCGCTGGTCATGGAGCTCGAGGAGAGCGTGTAGAGCGCGGCACCAA
>JAYTVE010000261.1:0-1783 GCA_043744185.1 Gemmatimonadota bacterium
AGCTCTGCTCATCGTTTCACCGGTGGTCACGGCAGCGCAGCGTTCCACCGCGACGGCGCAGCCGAGCGCGCAGAGTCTGGTTGATCGCATCACCGCTCGCCTGGGCGGCACGTGGGGTGCAGGGGGCGTTGACGGCTTCAAAGCCGGCGATCCGACCGTACCTGTCTCGGGCATTGCAGTCACCATGTTCGCGACCATGGACGTGCTCGCGCAGGCGGCGGCGGTCGGTGCCAATCTCGTCCTCGTGCACGAGCCCACCTTCTACTCGCACGAGGACCAACTCGCGCCACTCGAGTCGGCCGGCGACGCGATCACCGCGGAGAAGCGCGCATTCATCCGCGATCACAACATCGTCGTCTTCCGCCTGCACGATCACTGGCACTTCCCGCTGAGAGCACCCGACCCGTTCGTCACCGGGTTCTTCCGCGACCTCGGCTGGCAACGCCACCAGAAGGCACCGGGCGACAACGTCGTGACGCTGCCGACCACGACCGTGCGCGCGCTCGCGGCAGAGCTCGCGACTCGGCTCAACGTGCGCACGGTGCGCGTCGTCGGCGATCCAGCACTGCGCGTGTCGCGCGTGGCGTTTCTGCCGGGCTTCAGCGGCTTCGGCATGCAGCGCGCGGCACTCGCGCGCGACGACGTGGACGCGCTCATCATCGGCGAGGCGCACGAGTGGGAAACCATCGCCTACGCGGATGACGCGCGCGCACAGGGCCGACACAAGGCGCTCATCGTGCTCGGCCACGTGCCGTCGGAACAGCCGGGCATGGCGGAGTTCCAGCGCTGGCTTGCCGACGTATTGCCCGATGTGCGCACGCGCTTCGTGCCGACGGCCGAGCCGTTCTGGAGGCCCTGATGCACACTGAACATCCACTTGGTTTCGGTGGCGGACACCCGATCTTCCGCGTGAACGACTGGCGGGCAAGCCGCGACTACTACGTGGACGTGCTCGGCTTCGCGCTCGAGTTCGCCTACGGCGACATGTGCTGCGTGCGCGCGAACGAGTTCACGCTCTTTCTCATCGAGGGCGATCAGGGCTCCGGCCACTCCTGGGCCTGGATGGGCGTGTCGGATGTCGAGCGGCTTCATGAGCACTACATGAAGGTGGGCGCGCGCATTCACCATCCGCCTGCCAACTACCCGTGGGCGCTGGAGATGAAGGTTGCCGACCTCGACGGGAACGTGATCCGCATGGGCTCCGAGCCGCGTGACGACCAACCCAGCGGCACGTGGCGTGACATGTACGGACGGCTCTGGGCGACGGACGGCGAAGGCAACGCACGGCGCGCCGAGACAGGTCCGGTGATCGGGCGCGATCGCCTGTTCCTCCTGCAACCTGGCTTCGCCGACGTGGTGCTCGAATCGCGGCCGTACGTCTGCATGGAGTGTTCCGCACTCGAGGGCATCATCGCGCACTTTCCCGTGCTGCTCGATCACGTGGACGTCGAACGCATCGCCTTCGCACGACCGCGCGCGCGACTCGTCGAACTGCTGGGCGATGGCGCACAGGGCTGCCCCGTGCTCGTGCTGGCAGCCGTGCCCGACCACGCGCAGGCCGACGTGCAGGTGAGCGCGGCCACCGGCTCCGCGTACGTCGTGGGAGCCGCCGCCATCACCAACCATCTCGCCAACGCCTACGGCTTGCCCCGGCCACATCCATGACCATGCATCGCATTGCCGTCATCGCCGGCGACGGCATCGGCCAGGAAGTCGTGCCCGAGGGCCAGCGCGTCCTCGAGGCAGCCGCGCGTCGGTTCGGCTTCGGGCTGCAGTGGGACGA
>JAYTVE010000262.1:0-21610 GCA_043744185.1 Gemmatimonadota bacterium
CTCACGCACGACAACCAATCGGTCTGGCCGCGCTACCTCGCGGTGGATGCGCGCGCGCTCGACAAGCTCGAGCTGGTCATGGAGCAGCTGGAGATCGACCAGGGCGCGGTGGCCGTGGCTGGCGAGGCGCCGCGCTTCGCGATCGAAGTCCGCTCCGGCTTCCGCACCCCGTTCCACAATGCCCAGGTGCCGGGCTCCGCGCGCGACAGCCGCCACCAGTCGGGAGAGGCGCTCGACGTGGCCATCGACGCCGATCGCGACGGCCGCTTCACGCGGAAGGATCTGGTGATGGTGGTGCGCGCGCTCGAGGAAGTCGAGGAGGCGCATCCCGAGTTGATCGGTGGCATCGGCATGTACACGAGCCGGCGCTACTCGAGCCCGTACGTGCACTTCGACGTGCGAGGGTATCACGTGCGCTGGCGGGCCTAGGCGGAACGCGCGCGGGGCGGAACCTCTCGCCGGCTGCTATCGTAGGGTGAGGGTCCCCCACACGCCGGCTGGCACGCCATGAACGACCATCTCCGCGATCGCATCAACCGCAAGCTCGAGACCCTGACCGACGAAAAGGGCTATCAGGTGCTCGACTACGTCGAGTTCCTCGAGTCGAAGTACGCGGTCAAGCCCGAGACGCCGCTCTCGATTTTCACCCGTTTTGCCGACACGGTCGAGGACACGCTGCGCGCGGGCAAGGTGAGCGCGAGCGCCATCAGCGAGACCATGGGGTTCATGGGCAAGGCCATGGGGGTGCTCAACGGCGCGGTGGCCGCGGGCAAGAGTGTCGCGACCGACATCTCGGGAACGGTGAATCGCGTCAGCACGAACGCGGGTGCGGCCGCGAGCGCGGCGGTGGCGGCGGCCAACGCTGCGGCGACCGGCTCGGGCAAGCCGTCCGCGAGCACTGGAGCCGCTGCGCCCACCGCAGAGGCGCCGCCAATATGGAAGCGCGATCCGGCGGTGGCGGAGACCATCGCTGTTGAGGCCCACTGGCCGACCGATGGCAGCGCCCCCCGTACCGGTACCTAGCAGCCGCGGCGTCGTCGCCGACGCCCTGCTGGCCCTGCCCAACCTGGTCCGCCTCATGTGGGGGCTGGCCCGCGACACCCGTGTGTCCAAGGTCGACAAGGCGATCGTGGTCGGCGCGGCGCTCTACTTCATCATGCCGCTCGACCTCGTGCCCGACTTCATCCCGTTCTTCGGCGAGGTGGACGACCTGATGGTGATCCTCGTGGCGGTGCGGCGGTTGATCCGCAACGCGGGACTCGAGGTCGTGCTCGACAACTGGAAGGGCAATCCGGCGTGGATCACCGAGGGCAAGGTGGCGAGGCTGCTTGGGGTGGCGGCGAGGTTTCTGCCGGGGGCGCGGGGGAAGAAGCGTCAGCGTTAGCCGTCTACGGCGTCCAGCTGCTGCGCCGTGCGCACGACCGTCCATAAAATTCCGATGTTGCCCGCAATCAGCCCGGCGCCAAACGCACGGATCGCGACGGCGTAGTCGGTCGTGTGCATGCCGTACGCGACGCCAAACAGCCCCACGAAACTCCAGACGAAGCAGAGCAGCGCACCTCGCACGTAGAGGCGCAGCCGTTCGTGCTCAGCGGCTCGTTCGGCCTCCGCGCGGCGCTGCCCCATCGCCTCGAGGTCGGCTTGGTGCTGCGGGGAGCGGCTCGGGCGCGTGGGAAGATTCACGCGGGACAGACACCCGAGCGGGGGCGGCGGTTCCCGACGGCGTGCCGCAGCACGGTGTCAGGCAGCGCCGGCTGGCAGCCCGCGGCGCTCGTCCGGGAGAGGGGTTCGCGGCCAAACCGCCCCCCTATCACCGGGAGCCGCGCTCATCTATTTTTCGCCATGGCGACCCAAACAGCTTCGCCCCAGAGGCCCGCCCGCTCGGATTCCACCGAGGGCGGGCCGTCGCGCAATGGGGCCCCGACTCCCGCTCCCCTTCCGGCCAGTTCGCGCGTCCGCGCGGAGGCCGGCCTCACCTTCGACGACGTCCTGCTGCTGCCGGGGCACTCCCTGGTCCATCCCAAGGACGTCTCCACCGCGACCCGCTTCACGCGCGGCATCACCCTCCACGTGCCGCTCATTGCCGCGGCCATGGACACGGTAACCGAGAGCGAGATGGCGATCGCGATGGCGCGCGCCGGCGGCATCGGCGTGCTTCACAAGAACATGTCGATCGATCGCCACGCGGCTGAAGTCGACCGCGTCAAGCGCAGCGAGAGCGGGATGATCCTCCACCCGATCACGCTCGCACCCTCGGCCAAGCTCAAGGAAGCGGTCGCACTCATGATGCGCTTCCGCATCAGCGGCGTGCCGATTGTCGATGGCGACGGCCGTCTCGTCGGCATCCTCACCAACCGCGACCTCCAGTTCGAGCGCAACCTCGAACAGACCATCGGCGACGCGATGACCGCGACGGGCCTCGTGACCGCCCCCATGGGCACGACGCTGGATGAAGCCGAGCGGATCATGGGGAAGCACCGGATCGAGAAGCTGCCGGTGGTGGACGAGGGGGGAATCCTCAAGGGACTCATCACGGTCAAGGACATTCACAAGCGCCGTCAGTACCCGAACGCCAACAAGGATGAGTTCGGGCGTTTGCGGGTGGCTGCGGCCATCGGCGCCGGCGGCGACTTCATGGATCGCGCCAAGGCGCTGATCGATGCGGGCGTGGACTGCCTTGTCATCGACACCGCGCACGGCCATTCCGACGGGGTGCTGCAGGCGACGGCCAAGGTGCGGCAGGCCTTCCCGAACGTGCAGCTGGTCGCGGGCAACGTGGCCACGCGTGAAGGGGCGATGGCGCTGGTCGAACGTGGCGTGGATGCGGTCAAGGTCGGGGTGGGCCCCGGTTCGATCTGCACGACGCGCGTCGTCACCGGCGTCGGCGTGCCGCAGCTGACTGCGGTATTGGAAGCGGTCGAGGGCTCGGACGGCGTTCCGGTCATCGCCGACGGCGGCATCAAGTACTCGGGCGACATCGTGAAGGCGCTGGCCGCAGGAGCCCACGCCGTCATGATGGGCTCGATGCTCGCCGGCACCGAGGAGAGCCCGGGCGAGAGCATCCTGCTCGAGGGACGCCGCTTCAAGATGATTCGCGGCATGGGCTCGCTCTCGGCCATGCAGGACGGCTCGGCGGATCGCTACTTCCAGGACGGCGAGATGTCGGCCAAGAAGCTCGTGCCCGAAGGAATCGAGGGTCGCGTGCCGTACAAGGGCGCGGTGGGCGACGTGCTCTTCCAGATGGTGGGTGGATTGCGTGCCGGCATGGGTTACACCGGTTGCGGCGACATCGAGACGCTCCGCACCAAGACGCAGTTCACGCGCATCACGACGGCGGGGCTCCGTGAGTCGCACCCGCATGACGTGACGATCACGCGCGAGGCGCCGAACTACTCCGTCTGAGGCCGCTCCCGGGGAACAGGTGGTGCGCGGGGGCCGGTCACGCTGACCGGCCCCCGTGGCACTTCCTTGACATAGCTAGGGCCGCGCGCCGACCTTTGGTTGTTGCTGGTGGTCGGCATGACCGCTTCCCGGCGGCTGGGTCCTGAGGGGCTCCGCCGCCGTATCATGTCCGTCCACCCCGCGTCAGTCCACCCACAGAGGACGTCCCGATGGGTTTGTGGTCTACCAAGAGCATGGCCATGCTGCACGCCGAGGCCGGTGATGAGCACGGGCAGTCGCTCAAGCGGTCGCTGAGTGCCCTGAACCTGACGATGCTCGGCATCGGTGCGATCATCGGCGCCGGCATCTTCGTCCTGACGGGCACCGCGGCGGCCAACAACGCCGGCCCGTCCATCGTCCTCTCTTTCGTGCTGGCCGGCTTCGGCTGCCTCTTTGCGGGGCTCTGCTACGCGGAGTTCGCGAGCATGATCCCGATCTCCGGATCGGCGTACACGTACGGTTACGCGACGCTCGGCGAGTTCTTCGCCTGGATCATCGGCTGGGACCTGATCATCGAGTACCTGTTCGCGGCGTCCACCGTGGCGGTGGGCTGGTCGGGCTACTTCATCGAGTTCCTCGGGCAGTTCGGGATCCACATCCCGCGTGCCTACGCGGCGGCGCCGTTCACCGTCGAGGGGACGCACAACCTCGTGCGCACAGCGTTCTGCATCGATCCCAGCTCTGGGCTCGTCGCCATGAAGGACGGCGTCGAGATCGCGGCGGCGGCCTGCGCGGCGCCGTTCGTGATCGAGCACGGCATCATGAACTTGCCGGCGCTCGGACTCGTGGCGGCGCTCAGCTGCCTGCTGATCATCGGCATCAAGGAATCGGCCAACTTCAACAACGTTGTCGTCGCCATCAAGATGACGGTGGTGCTGCTCGTCATCATCTTCGGCTTCCAGTACGTGAACAGCGCCAACTGGACGCCGTTCATTCCGCCCAACGAGGGGACGTTTGGCAAGTACGGATTCTCCGGCATCGTGCAGGGCGCCGGCGTCGTGTTCTTCTCGTACATCGGCTTCGACGCGGTGTCGACCGCCGCGCAGGAAGCGAAGAATCCGCAGCGTGACCTGCCGATCGGCATGCTCGGCTCGCTCGCCATCTGCACGGTGCTCTATATCCTGATGGCGCTCGTGATGACGGGCCTCGCGCCCTACAAGACGCTCAACGTGCCGCACCCGGTGTATGTCGCCATCGCCGCGGCCGGCAAGCCGCTCGCGTGGCTCACGTACCTCATCAACATCGGTGCCATTGCGGGCCTTTCGTCGGTGGTGCTCGTGATGCTCATGGGCCAGCCGCGCATCTTCTTCGCGATGTCGCGCGACGGGCTGCTGCCGCCGATGTTCAGCAAGGTCCACCCCAAGTTCAAGACGCCGTGGGTGGGCACGATCGTGACGGGCCTCTTCGCCATGGCGATCGCGGCCATCTTCCCGATCGCGTTGCTCGGCGAGCTTGTCTCGATCGGCACGCTCTTCGCCTTCGTGATCGTCAGCGCGGGCATCATCGTGCTGCGTCGCACGCAGCCCGATCTGCCGCGTCCGTTCAAGACGCCGCTCGTGCCAATCGTCCCGGCGCTCGGCATCCTGATCTGCGGCTACCTGATGTACGGCTTGCCGGGCGACACGTGGATCCGGCTCATCGTCTGGATGGGCATCGGGCTCGCGGTGTACTTCCTCTACGGCAAGGCGCACAGCAAGCTCGCCAAGGCATAGGCTCTCACGTGCCACCTCCGGGTGGCGGGTAGTTATCTTTCAGTGCGGCGCCCCGCATCCGGGGCGCCGCGCTGTCTTTTTGCCCCACGCATGTCCACGCTTCCCGACCTGCTCGCCATTCCCGCCGCCCGCCGCGACGCGCTCGCGGCTGTGGCCGCCCAGCTCGTGCCCGGCAAGACCGTCGTCCTCAGCACACACATCAACGCGGACGGCGACGGCTGTGGCTCTGAAGTCGCCACCGTGCGCATCCTGCAGGCCGCCGGTCTGCGGGTGCGCATCGTCAACCCGACACCATGGCCGCACGGGTTCCGATTCCTGTTGGGCGACGACATCAAGGAACGGAGTGCCGAGGGCATCAAGGGGCTGAATGGTGCCGATCTCCTGCTCGTGCTCGACATCAGCGACGTGGCGCGTCTGGGCGCACTCGCGGACGCAGTGCGTGCGCTCAAGGTGCCGCGCCTCGTGGTGGACCACCACATCGCGCACGATGAGCCGGCGGGCGACATCACGGCGTCGGACACGACGGCGTGCGCGACGGCGGAGATGGTGCGCGACCTCGCACACGTGATGGGCATACCGATCACGGCGGACATCGCGGTTCCGCTCTACGTGGGCATGCTCACCGACACCGGCGGCTTCCGATTCTCGAACACGAGCCCGCGCTGCCACGCGATTGCCGCTGAACTGCTCGCGGCGGGGGTGGAGCCCGAGACCATCTATCGGAGTGTGTACCAGTCGCTGCCGGTGGGGCGGCTGCACCTGCTGCAGGAAGCGCTCGCCAGTGTGGAGCACGACCCGTCCGTGGGGCTTGCGTGGATCTCGCTCACGGCCGGCGCGCTCGAGCGACACAACGTGCATCCAGAAGACCTCGACGGGCTGGCCGAGCATCCGCGATCGATCGCGGGCACACGGCTCGCGCTCTTCTTCCGCGACCTTGGGCACAGCCGCGTGAAGGTGTCGTTCCGCTCGACGGGCGCGGTGGACGTGAACGTGCTCGCGCGCCAGTTCGGCGGTGGCGGGCACGCCAAGGCCTCAGGCGCGTTGATCACCGGCTCGCTGGCCGACGTGCAGCCGCTCGTGATCCAGGCGGCGCGCGACTTTCTCCTGACCATTCCCGTGACCTGACCATGGCCACGCTCGCTGAAAAGATCGATGGTGCGTTGCGCACCGTGATGAACCCGCGCGTTGGCGCGGATGTCGTGACCGCGGAGATGATCCGTGACGTGGCGACCACCACCGACGGCAAGGTGCGTCTCACGTTGCTGCTCGCGCCGCACGACGACGCGACGCTCGTGCGGAGCGTGCGCCAGGCGGTCGAGCGCATCGAGGGGGTGACCGACGTGCGCGTGGACCCGAAGGATCCGGCGGAGTTCGCGCCGAAGCCGAAGCCTGCGGGCGCCCCGCCTGCCGGCGCGTCGCGGGCCCTTCCGATCATGGACGCGCAACCACAGAGTGCGGCCCGCCCAGGCGCCGGGAATGTGCCGGCGCCGGTGGTCTACCCGAAACTCGGGAAGATCATTGCCGTGTCGTCGGGCAAGGGCGGCGTGGGCAAGAGCACCGTGACTACGAACCTGGCGGTCGCGCTCGCGCAGCGCGGCTATGCGGTGGGCGTCATGGATGCTGACATCTATGGCCCGAACATCCCGCGCATGCTCGGAGTCTCGGGGCACCTGCCCGTGGACAACGCGACGCAGAAGATCGTGCCGCTCGAGGCACACGGCGTGAAGATCGTGTCGCTCGGTTTCCTCATCGAGCGCGACCAGCCGGCCATCTGGCGCGGTCCGATCGTGATGAAGATTGTGACGCAGTTCCTGCGTGACGTGGACTGGGGGCAGCTGGACGTGCTGCTCGTGGACATGCCGCCGGGCACCGGTGACGCGCAGCTCTCGCTCGTGCAGGCGACGCAGGTGAGCGGTGCGGTGATCGTGACGACGCCGCAAGCGGTGGCCGTGGGCGATGCGCTGCGCGGCGCGAAGATGTTCGAGCGCGTGGGCGTGCCGGTATACGGCATCGTCGAGAACATGAGCTGGTTCGAGTCGCCGGATACTGGCAAGCCGATGGCGCTCTTCGGCTCGGGCGGTGGACAGTCGCTGGCCGAGGAGTTGGGCGTGCCGCTGCTCGGCCACGTGCCGCTCTATCCGCGCATCGTGCAGTCGGGCGATGACGGCACGCCGATCGTGGCGGCCGACGCGGCGAGTGCGGCGGCCAAGGCGCTCGACGCGATCGCGACCAAGGTGCTCGAGCGCGCGGGCATTCCAGCCAAGCAATGAGTCACGTCGAAGCCGCGACTGAGGGTGACCTGTCCAAGGTCGTCCTCCGCGTGGCGCTGCCGGCGGTCGGTTCGTCGCTGCTGCTCACGTTTTTCACGGCAGTCGACACGTTCTGGGTCGGCTCGTACGTGGGATCGGCAGGATTGGCGGCCGTCACGACGAGCCTCTTCTGGGTGTGGCTCATCGTCGCGATTGCGGAGATGATCTCGATCGGCCTCACCGCGGTAGCGAGCCGCCGGTACGGTGAGCGGAAGCCCGAAGAGGCCGCGCACGCGGCGGCCAACGCGATCGCGCTCACGCTCATCCTCGGCGTGGTGACCGCGGTGTTCGGCACGCTGGCACTGCCGGCCATCTTCGCCAGCATGCAGACGCCCGCGCAGGTGACGGCGCTGGGCATGCAGTATCTCGGGACGTACCTGCTGGGCGCACCACTCCTCTTCGGCTTCTTCGCAGTCGACGCGGCGTTCCGCTCGAGCGGCGACACGCGCACGCCACTGATGCTGCTGGCGGCGAGCGTGAGCGTGACGCTCGTGCTCGACCCGGTGCTCATTCTCGGGTTGCTCGGGAGCCCGGCGCTCGGCATTCGCGGGGCGGCGATCGCGACCGTGGCGACGCGGAGCGCGTGCTTCCTGATCGGCGTCGTGATCCTGCACCGACGCGGCAAGCTCAAGTGGCGCGGACTCGACTGGCCGCTCATCGGTACGATGTGCCGCGTAGGCGCACCGACGGCGGCCACGGGGGTGGTGTTCTCGCTGATGTACGCGCTGATCGCGCGCACCACGGCGCATTTCGGTACGCCGGCCATTGCCGCGCTCGGCCTGGGCCATCGCATCGAGAGCTGGCTCTACATGATCGGCGTGGGGTTCGGCGCAGGCGCGGCCGCCATCGTGGGCCAGAACCTCGGGGCGAAGCAGGTAGACCGCGCCGAGCGGGCCGCGTGGATCACGGTCGGCTATGCGTCCGTGCCAGCGCTCGTGTTCTTCACGCTTGCGCTGACGATTCCGGAGCGGATGGCCATGGTGTTCACCGGCGATCCATCGGTGGTGGGCGAGGCCGCGCGGTACCTGCGCATCAGTGCGTGGTCCGAGCTCGCGGTGTGCACGGAAGTGGTGCTCGAGAGCGCGCTCGGTGGGGCGGGGCACACCGTGTCGCCGATGGTCACGAGCACGCTCGTGACGGTGAGTCGTGTTCCGCTCGCGATCTGGGCGGCGGATCGGTGGGGAACCACGGGGATATGGTGGGTGATCACCGGGACGGCGATCGTGCGCGCGCTGGCAATGGCGGCGATCTGGAAGCGCGGGCGGTGGAAGCATCGGACGGTGTAGCGGAGCGCTCCGTGTGCCAGGTCAGATCCGGAATCCAAGCTTTTTCGCGATGTCGCGCTGACGGGTATCGAGGGTGAGGAAGGTCAGATCGCGCGGTCGCGCCGCGATTTCGAGCGCGGTCGCGAGGTGCAGCGCATCGGCGCCGCGGACGCAGCCGACCGCGAGCACCCGGCGCGTAGTGGCGCGCATCGCCTCGGGTGCAGACACCCAGGTGAGTCGATCAAGATCGGACTCCGGTGCGAGGGCGTCCTCCCGATGGCATGCGCACAGCACCTCGGCTTCCACCAACGGGTGGGCGACAAGATGCGTGAAGCGGGCGAGTTGCGTCTTGATCCCCTGCGCCGCTGGTTCTCGCAGGGCGATGGCGACTAGGCAGGAGGAATCCACGTATGCGATAGAACTCATTCCTCTTCCCATCGCTCCTTCAAGAAGCGATCGAGTCCTCCGGGCCTGCGCACGCCCTTGGTCCACCCGGGGTCGTTCGGCTTTCGCCTCGCTCGCGTGAGCAGCCCGCGCGCTTCGAGCTCTGCGAGCCGATCTTCGATGGTCTGTGGCTTGGGTGCCTCGTACGGCCGGATTTCGACGGCCGGTTCACCGTGGACAGAGACGACGACGGGGACGCCGGTTTCGCGGACCTGTCGGACGAGGGCGGAGAAGCGGGCCTTGGCGTCGTACAGCGAAATAGGGTCAGCCATGCTCGAATTATGGTCAGACTAGTCAGACCAGTCATTGGATTGCGCGGGCCAACACGATGGCTTGCCGCATCGTGCATGCTTCAGGCACGACACGATGCGCCACGTAGCCCGCCACGCCGAACACGAACGCGCAGGCCGCCGCGCTCCATGCCGCGCGCCGCAACGCGATCCATATCCACTGTTCTGCGGGAATGCCGAACCGCCGACCGTAGAGCCCCGCGCTCAGCGCGGCATCCAAGATGAGCTCCGCCATCAGGTCCGGGGCAATCGACACGACATACCCGCCCATCAACGCGGCGACGGCGGCCACAAGAGCGAAGAGGATGAGGACAACGATGCCTTCCGCGCCGCCATCGAAGCTCCCGCCTCTCCCACCGCCAGAGAACGACCCAGCGCCCCCGAACAGGTTCTGCGGCGCAGCCGCAGCGGAACCGGAGCCGTCGGGAAGCTGCGAAAAGTCGAGGTCGCGAATGGCGACCTTCCACCTCGGTGCGGGCGGCGCATGCACGTGGCGCCAGAGTCAGAGTGCGCCGACGAAGGAGACGTATCCCGCCACGACCGAGAGCGGATAGCGCTCACCCATGTTGGTCACGCCCAAGCGCAGCAACGCGTAAGACGTGAACAGGGCGCACGAGGTGGCGACAGAGACGATCAGCGCCATGTGGACTCGCGGCGACGACGTGCGTTCGAGTCGCCGCCGGATCATGTCGATTCCGATGGACGCCAGCGCCATGCAGCTCTCCGTCGAGAGAGCGACCTACCGGCGAACGATCTTGAGCGACCCCATCGTCGTGTTCGCTTGCACGTTGAGCTTGCGCTTCGCTTCGGAGAAGCCGCTCGTCTCCCACACGCCGTTGCCGACCTGCCGCATCCCTTCGAGGTCGTACGAGCCGAGCGTCTTCTGGCCGCTCAGTCGCACGCCGACGTCGCTCGGCACGGTGAGTTCGCCGCCGCCGACGGCAAGCGTGAGCACGAGCTCGATGTCGCGCTTCCAGACGCCGCCAAAATCGAGATCGACGAAGCCCACGCCGCCGGTGACGATCAGCTTGGCGACGCCTGAGTTCGCGAGGCCCGTGGCGTGAAACGCCGCGGCGCCCGCATCGACCTCGATCCGGTCCATGGGCGTGTTGCTCGCGGCATCGAAGCGCACCTTTGTTTCGCTCGCGCCGGAGCGAATGACGAGCGTCTTGAGGCGGAGGCCGCTCAGGTCCAGCGTACTCTCCGTGGCTCCAAGGTCGAGGCTCAGGTCCATCGGCACCGTGCGGGAGAGCGCGAGCGACATCGTGCCGCCCTCGCTCTTCTTGTAACCGCTCCAGCGCATGTTGGCGCCGTCAACGCCCACCGTGAGCGTACGATTCGCCGCGTCCCACGT
Organism: Gemmatimonadota bacterium; assembly: GCA_043744185.1. Lineage (GTDB taxonomy): Bacteria > Gemmatimonadota > Gemmatimonadetes > Gemmatimonadales > Gemmatimonadaceae > JACPPC01. The sequence continues at coordinate 10,816 of JAYTVE010000262.1, forward strand.
GGAAACCGACTTGCCGCGCTCCTCATCGTAGCGAAGCTCCATGCGATAGAGGAACGGCGCCTCGGCGCCGCGCAGCGTGAGGCGGCCCGCGCCGTACTGCACTTTCACCGCCACCGCGGTCGAGTCCTGCAGCTGGCGTGAGACGTCGACGGAGCGCCACGCCTGCGCGCCGACGCACGACGGCAAGAGCGCCAGGAGCACTCCCGCCGCTCCGAGCGCTACGGACGTCAGCCGGCGCGGTCGCCTGCGCAGCGTGAACGGCCGCGCGCGAGCCGCCCGCGTGACGGCGGTGCGCGCATGCAGGCGCACGAACGCGAGGTTCACCGGCGCTCTCCGGAGCCCGTTGTGGTGGTGGCCGGTCGCTTGGCGGCAGCGACGCCGCGCACCGGCGTGGGTGTCTGCCACGCAGCATCGGTGCCGCCAGCAGGCGTCCGCGGCGTCGGACGGCGCTTGAGGGCGCCGCCGCGCGACGCGAGCGCGGCACCGAATCCGGTCGTCGCCGCCACCCACGTGATGGCTACCGCGAGCCCGCGCGTCACGAGCAAGAGCACGCCGCTCGAACCCACCAAGCCAGCCACCACCCAGAAGGCCATCAGCGCCACGATGCCCACGAGCAGCGAGCGCAACGCGGCGCCACGCGCCGAGTGCCGTGCGCCGTCGCGCATGACGGCGTTGCCCACCATGCTCGCGACGCCGAGGTAGCCGAGCGTGAGCAGGCCCGCAGCTGCGAGCACAAAGGCGACGACGGCGAACGGAATGACGAGGATGCCGAGCAGCGTGAGCGCGAGCCCGACGCAGATGAGGAGGAGCGCGGGCGCGAGCGCCAATTCGCCGGCGAGCCCGATGAGGAAGGCGCGCGGTACCGAGCGCTCGAGTTCGCGCACGACGCCGTCCAGATAGCGATCGGCAAAGACGAGGGTGCCGATGCCAACCAGCAACAGCACGACGAGCCAGCCCAGCGCCTGTGCGAACGAAGAGCGGCCCGCCTTGGGCATCATCCCTTCGTCCTCCTCGGCTTGCGCGGCCCTGGTGCCGCCACGCACGCTCAGCTTCGTCGCGATGCGACGGATCTCGCCGTCGACCATGCCGCCATCGAGGCGGATTTCGCCACCGACGCTGATCGCGTCGCCGTGGATGTGCCCGCCGGGGCCGACGACCAGATCACCACCCAGCGCGTATGCACTGCCAGCCACGTCGCCCAGCACGTCGAGGCGGCCGGCCGTGGCAACGTCACCGCGTTCCTTCGCGGTGGCCATCACGGTGCGTGCGCCCGCAGTGATGCTGGCATTGGCCGGCAGCGTGCGGCCCGGAAACTCCCGTGTGACGAGCGCGAGCAGCTTGCCGACCGAATCGACGGGCGCCTGCGCAGCGGCGAGCGAGGGAAGCCACGCTGTCGTTGCGACAATGAGCAGGTTGAGAAAGCGGCGCATCGCTCAGTTCCTCCGCAGGCGCGCTGACTCGCCCAAGGCCCGGAAGCCCGCGAGTGCAACGCCGGAGGTGAGCAGGAAGGCGGGGATCGCGAGGGCGACCGCCGTCAGGCCGTGTTCACGCAGCAGGTCGACCGCCGTCGGGCCGAACATCGCGCCGGCCACGTCGTTGATGACGCGCATGCCCACGGAACGGCCACGATCCGCGACGAGTCCCGCGAAGACCATGGCCTGATCGACCCGGAGCGCGACCGAGACAACGCCAGCGGTGGTGACGAGCCCGGCGAGCACGGCGGCGACCATCACGCCGGTGCGCTTCGCACCCTTGTCGGGGACGACCGACAGGACCGAATCGGTTACGGCGACGTGCCACGGGGAGGAGACCTGCACGCCGCCCATCACGCGCTCGCTGAACTCACGCGTGGGCTTGAGGTGCGGCGCAGTCGAGAGCATCTCCGCGACGAAGCGCGCCTCCTCGACGGCGGTGCGGCACGTGTCGCAGCGCGCCGCGTGAGCCGCCAGCGGGGCGGCCCCAGGCGACTGCTCATCATCGATGAGCAGCTCGATGTCGGCGGGTTCGAGGTGTTGGTCAGTCATGCAAGTCTCCGTGGTTCCGTACGACGGGAGCGGGGTGGGGGTTTCATCGGGCCCGGGGGCAACGCGCGCCCGGTGCCCGGCTCACTCCCGCAGGTGTTCGAGCGCTTCGCGCAACTCGTGCCGTGCGCGATGGATGTAGGTCTTGACCGTGCCCAGGGGCAGGTCGAGCGTGGTGGCGATTTCCTCGTACGAACGGCCTTCCACGTGTCGCAGCATGATGCAGGCGCGATACTCCGGACGGAGCTTGGCAATGGCGCGCTCGATCGCGCCGCCGAGTTCCTTGGCTTCCATCTCGTCGAGGGCGTTCTCGTCGCCCGACTCGATGTCGATCGACGACGCCTCGATCTCGCTCGCGCTCGAAGCGTTGGGCGAGCCGTGGATCGAGATGGTGCTCAGCTGCCGCTTGCGCAGGTGATCGATCGCGACGTTGTTGGCGATCTTGAAGAGCCAACTCGACAGCTTGAACTCGGAGCGGTACTTGTCGAGGTGGTTGAGGACGCGGATGAAAGCGTCCTGGGCGAGGTCTTCGGCCACCTCGCGATCGCGAACCATACGATAGACAAGCGAGAACACCGGGCGCTCATAGCGCCGGATGATCTCACGGAACGCGTCCTCGCGGCCCTGCTGCGCGAGCGCGACGACGTCCGCGTCTGGGAGGTTCTCGAGCTCGAGTCGCGTGGGGGGCATCGGAGCGTGCGCAGCCGGGGCGGGGCCCCCCTTGCACGCTCGGGGAAGCTACGGGGTCGGCAGGGGGCAAGCGAGGGGTTCCGGCCGCTTGCTGCCCCCCCGGCACTCCGCGAGCTTTCACCCCGTGACGGCACATCTGGAAGTTGACGCGCGCGAGGCCGAAGCGGCCGCCCGGGGGGACGCGGGAAAACGCGCGTACGTGCAGCGCATCTTTTCCGAAATCGCGCCGCGGTACGACCTGCTCAACCACCTGCTGAGCTTCAACATCGACAAGCGCTGGCGCGCGCGGGCCATTGCGCAGCTCGGCATCGAGCGCGCGCCCGACGGGACGTGGCTCGACCTCTGCGCCGGTACGCTGGACGTCGGCGCACAGCTCTCGGTGACCTCCGACTTTCGCGGACGGATCATCGGCGCGGACTTCGCCGAGCCGATGTTGCGTGCGGGGCGAGGGAAGGGAGCCGGGCGCATCGCGCCGGTGGTGGCCGACGCGCTCGAACTGCCGCTAAGCGACGAGAGCGTGGACGGCGCCATCGTCGCCTTTGGCATCCGCAACGTCGCCAGCCTCGACGCTGGGCTCGCGGAGGTGTACCGCGTGCTCAAGCCCGGCGCGCGTTTCGTGATCCTCGAGTTCTCGACCCCGCGCTCGTCGCTCGTGCGTGCCGGCTATCACGCCTACTTCCACAATCTGCTGCCGTTCATCGGCGGGCTCGTGAGCGGCCACCGCACGGCGTACGCGTATCTGCCGCGCTCGGTGCAGCATTTTCCCGTGGAGGAGGCGCTCGCTGCGCGCTTCACGCAGGCCGGTTTCAAAAGCGTCCGGTGGGAATCACTCACGCTCGGCGTCGCCGCGATTCACGTCGGGGAACGACCGGCTGGCCCGGACGTTCAACGCTCGACATGACCTACGACACGCTTCAGGAGTTCATCGCGGCCATTGATGTCGCCGGCGAACTCGTCCGCATCAAGCAACCGGTCTCGATCCACCTCGAACTCTGCGAAATCGCCGATCGGGTGATGAAGCAACCCGGTGGTGGCCCCGCGCTGCTTTTTGAACATCCGGTGCTCCGCGACGGATCGCGCTCGCAGTACCCGGTGGCGATCAACCTCTTCGGCTCGATGACGCGCATGGCGCTCTCGCTCGGGGTGACGGACCTCGACGAGGTGGGCGCACGCATTACCAAGCTGATGGACCTGAAGGTGCCCGAAGGGTTGATGGGCAAGCTCTCGCTGCTGCCGCGACTGCTCGAGGTCTCGAAGTTCCCGCCGCGCATGGTGGGCAGCCCGGCGCCGTGCCAGGAAGTCGTCTGGCGGGGGAGCGAGATCAACCTCGACCAGCTGCCGATCATCACCTGCTGGCCCGACGACGGCGGTCCATTCGTGACGCTGCCGATGGTGATCAGCAAGGACCCAGTTCGCGGCATCCGCAACGTGGGCATGTACCGCGTGCAGCAAATGGGGCCGCAGCACGTGGCCATGCACTGGCAGCGACACAAGTCGGGCGCCGAGCACTGGCGCCAGATGGCAGAGAAGGGCGAGAAGATGCCGGTGTGCATCGCGATCGGCGCCGATCCTGCGAGCGTTTATGCGGCGAGCGCGCCGCTGCCGCCAACGGTTGACGAGTTCATCTTCGCGGGGTTCCTGCGCTCGAAGCCGGTGAAGCTCGTCAAAGCGCTCACCTGCGACCTCGAGGTACCCGCCGAGGCGGAGTTCGTGCTCGAGGGATACATCGATCCGGCGGAAGCGCTCGTCACCGAGGGGCCGTTCGGAGACCACACGGGGTTCTACTCGGAAGCCGACCTGTATCCGCGCGTGCACATCACCGCAGTCACGATGCGGAAGAACCCGGTCTATGCCACAACGATCGTCGGGCGCCCGCCGATGGAAGATTTCTACCTCGGTCACGCCACCGAGCGGATCTTCCTGCCGCTCCTCAAGCTCACGACGCCCGAGATCGTGGACTACCACATGCCGGCCGAGGGGATCTTCCACAACCTCGTGTTCGTGTCCATCAAGAAGCAGTACCCGGGGCAGGCGTTCAAGGTGATGAACGCGCTCTGGGGCCAGGGGCTGATGTCGCTCGCGAAAGTGCTCGTGATTGTGGATGACTGGGTCAACGTGCGCAATCCGCAGGAAGCGTGGTGGGTCGCACTCAACAACCTCGATCCCGAGCGCGATGCGCGGTTCACCATGGGGCCGGTGGATGTGCTCGACCATGCGAGTCGCGGCTTCACCTATGGAAGCAAGATGGGGCTCGACGCCACGAGGAAGTGGCCGGAGGAGGGGTTCACACGCAACTGGCCCAAGGTGATCGAGATGGACGAGGCCACCAAGGCGAAGGTGGACGCGCTCTGGCCCGCGCTCGGTTTGGGAAAGCGATGAGCGGCACGCAGGCGACCGTGAACGAGCCACGCGAAGGGCAGACCTTCACCGGTCCGGGGGCGTTCGCCAAGTGGGCGAGCTTCGTGAAGCTGCCGCACACCGTGTTCGCATTGCCGTTTGCGTTGGTGGGCGTGACGCTCGCCAGTTGGACGCATGCGGTGAGCATGGCGCAAGTTGGGTGGGCGGTGCTCGCCTTCACGAGTGCGCGTTTCGCTGCGATGGCGTTCAACCGGCTGGTCGATCGCACGTTCGATGCCCTCAACCCGCGCACGCAGCAGCGCGAGCTTCCGCGCGGGGTGATCGGCGTCGGCGCTGCTCGCGTCTCGGTCGCGCTCGCCGGTGCGGTGTTCGTGTTGAGCGCGTGGATGCTCAACCCGCTCTGCCTGATGCTGTCGCCCGTCGCGCTGGGCTGGGTGCTCGGCTACAGCTACGCGAAACGGTTCACGCGATATGCGCACCTGTGGCTGGGGGTGGGCCTCTCGATCGCGCCGGCGGGCGGTTGGCTCGCGGTTACGGGCATGTGGCCCGCGCCGTGGTGGTTGCTTCCGCTGCTGTCGATTGGCGTGGCGTGCTGGGTGGCGGGGTTCGACGTGCTGTATGCGCTGCCCGACGCCGAGTTCGACCGGTCGCAAAAGTTGTTCTCGATTCCGGCGGCCATCGGTGTGCCGGGTGCGATCGTCGTCGCGCGCGTGCTGCACGGCATCACGCTGCTCGCGTTCGCCCTGGTTGGCATCGCGCTGCCCGAAGCGGGGGCGGTGGCTGGCGCGGCGTGGTGGTTGGGCGTATCGATCGCAGCCGGCATCCTGCTCTACGAGCACTCTCTCGTGAAGGCGAACGACTTGTCGAAGCTGGATGCGGCGTTCTTCACCCTGAACGGCGTGCTGAGCATCCTGTTCTTCTGCTGCGTGCTTGCGGGCCGGTTGCTCGGCGGAGCACGGCTGTGAGCGGCGAGCGGCCCGTGGTGCTGGCGATCACCGGCGCGAGCGGCGCGCCGTACGCGGTGCGTTTGCTGCGCGCGCTCGCCGAACTCGCGCAGCCGACCTGGTTGATCATCAGTTCGCACGGGTACCGGCTGTTGTCCACCGAAATGGGAATCGCCGATCAGTCGGCATTGCGCGATGCAGTCGGCGCGGCGGCATGGGACGCGCAAGTGCGCGTCTTCGACGATGGCGATCGCGGCGCGCTGCCCGCGTCCGGCTCGGTGCGCACGCGCGGGATGGTCATCTGCCCGTGTTCGATGGGCACGGTGGCATCGATTGCGGCAGGCACGTCGCGCTCGCTCGTGGAGCGCGCCGCCGACGTGGTTCTCAAGGAACGCCGCATGCTGATCCTCGTTCCGCGCGAGACGCCGTTCTCGCAGATCCATCTCGAGAACATGCTGCGCGTGACGCAGGCGGGTGCGGTGGTGATGCCGGCTGCGCCAGGCTTCTACCACAAGCCGGAATCGATCGCCGACCTCGTGGACTTCATGGTCGCCCGCGTGCTCGACCAACTCGACCTCGATCACGCGGTGGGACGCCGCTGGCAGGGCGACGCGCCGACGCGCAGCTAGGTGGCAGTGTCGCGCACGAAGCCCGTCGTGGTCGGGCTCATTTCCGATACGCACGATCTCGTACGGCCTGGCGTGCACACGGCGCTGGCCGGCGTGTCGGTGATCTTGCACGCGGGCGACGTGGGCGATCCGATGGTGCTGGCCGAGCTAGGGACGATCGCGCCCGTGCACGCGGTGTTTGGCAACACGGACGAACCGTACTATCCGCTGGTGGCGGCGTACGTGCAGCGGGTGGGCCGCGTGCGCATCCACGTGAGCCACGGGCACGAACTCGGGTCGCCGACACCCGAGCGACTGCTGGGAGCGTACGACGAGGAGGTGCTCGTGTACGGGCACACGCACAAGCAGCTCGTTACGCGTGCCGACGGTCGCCTGGTCGTGAATCCGGGTGCGGCCGGCCCGCGGCGCTTCCAACTGGTGCCGAGCGTGGCGCGGTTGACGATTGTGGGCACGCAGGTGGACGTGGAGATCGTGCCGCTGTCCGACTGAACGCGCGCTTCATCGTTTCTTCATCGAGCCGTCATCGCCCGCTCATCGGGTGGTGACGGTCTGTTCATCCGGGGCTTGTACCGTGGCGCATCACCCTGATCCGTGAGGCGCGCATGACTGACCACAACGCAAACATGAACGTGACGCCGTTTCTCGACATCCTGCTCGTGCTGCTCATCATGTTCATGGTGATCTTCCCGATGTCGCGGCGGGTGCTCGAGGCGCAGTTGCCCGATGACGCGGCGCGCACGTCGGTGAGTGACACGGTGCCGATCGTGCTCGAGGTGGGACCGCGCGCGCAGTTCATGCTCAATCGCCAGCCCGTGGCCGCGCTGGCGCTACGTGCGCGGCTAGTGGCAGTGTATTCGGCGCGTCCGGACAAGCGATTGCTGGTGCGCGGCGCGCCGGACGCGACGTATCAGGAGGTGGTCGACGCGATGGACGTCGCGCGCGGGGCGGGGGTGACGGTGCTCGGCATCGACCGGAGACGAGCGCACCCGTAGCGGGCGGGTGCGTCGTGGAGGACATTGCAGGCCATGTCAGCCTCGACCTCCCCCCTTGACCTGCACATCAGAAACGCCACCGACGACGACCGCCTCTGGGCTGCGACCCTCATGGCCTCGTCCGACCCGTGGCGCACGCTCGGCCGCGACCTCGGCGCGTGCGTGGCCGTCGTCGCCGAGGCGCCCGAGACCGAATTGTTCATCGCGTCCGCCGAGCACGGACCGTTGGGCTTCGTGCTCATGCGTGCTCGCGGTCTGGCGGGTTCGCCCTACATCGTCTCGATCGCGGTGCGGCCCGAGGCGCGGGGGCAAAGGGTGGGCGAACAGCTCATGGAATTCGTCGAACGACGTGTTGCACCGCCGGCGCGCCATCTCTTCCTCTGCGTCTCGTCGTTCAACACGAGCGCACAGCGGTTCTACGCGAGGCTCGGCTTCGCACTCGTCGGCGACCTTCCCGACTATCTCGTCGATGGTGCGTCGGAGCTGATCCTGCACAAGCGACTTGGCTCGTGAGCAACCGCTGGCGATGGGTCACGCTGCTCGCGGCGTCTGCAATCGCGAGCTACCTCGTGCGCGTCAACATCACCGTGGCCGGCGAGCCGATCATGCGAGAGTACGGTATCTCGCAGGTCGAGATGGGGCGCGTCTTCAGTGCCTTCGTGGCGGGCTACGCGCTCTGCATGATTCCGGCAGGCGCGCTCGCGGATCGATGGGGCACGCGCCGCGTCCTGCTCGTCGCGTCCCTCGGCTGGGTGATGACCACAGCGCTCATGAGCGGCGTCGGGCTCGGGGTCCTCGCCGTGCTTGGCGTGTTGCCGTCACTCATCGCGCTCCGCGTGCTGCTCGGCGTTTTCGAGGCGCCCACGTTCACCGCGGCGGCGCTCGGCGTCTCACGCTGGGTGGGGCCGACGGTGCAGGGACGTGCCAACGGCTTCGTTCTTGCGGCCATCGGTGTGGGCTCGGCGGCCGCACCGCAGCTCGTCACGCGCCTCATGCTCGCGTACGGCTGGCGAACGGCGATGATGGCGACGGCGCTCCCGGCGCTGCTCGTGGCAATCGTCTGGGCGGTGGTGCGCGAGCCCGTGCCGACTCAGCGCGTCGTGGCCAAGCCGGGCGGCGTGGCTGCACCATCGCGGCGCGGTCCGTCGCGCATCAGGTCGTGGAGCTTCGCTGCGCTGACCGCGAGCTACACGCTGCAAGGCTACGTCGGCTACATCTTCGTCTTCTGGTTCTATCTCTATCTCGTGCAGGAGCGGAAGTTCGCCCTTGCGCAGAGCGCATGGGTCTCGAGCCTGCCATGGGTACTCACCATCGTCTCGATCCCACTCGGTGGCTGGATCTCCGATCGGCTGGTCGCGGGACGCATGGGCCTCACGTGGGGCCGGCGCATCGTACCGCTCGTGATGCTGTGCGGTGGTGGCATGCTGCTCGCCATCGGCGCGGCCACCACCAACCCGTGGCTCGCGGCTATCGCGCTCGCGGTGTCCACCGCGTCGGTCATGGCGGTGGAGGGGCCGTTCTGGGCCACGATGCTCACGCTCGCCGGCGAAGACGCGGGCACCGCGGGTGGCATCATGAACTTCGGTAGCAACGTGGGCGGCTTCATCTCGCCGGCGCTCACACCGCAGCTTGCCGCCTGGATTGGGTGGGAGCGCGCCCTGCAACTGGCCGGTGTGCTCGGCGTCGTTGCGGGGGTGCTCTGGTTGTGGGTCACGCCGGGAGCCGCCATCGAACCGGACGAGAACGCCCGGCCCTGAGCGGAAGCTGCGGCGCGCCCTCGCGCGTGAGCACGAGAAGGCGTACCGTTCTCGGTCGCCCGCACTGTCCCACTCGCCGGAGTCTCCCGATGCGTGCACGTCTTGTTCTGGCCGCGCTCGTGGTCGCGACCGCTACCGCAGAGGCACAAGCGGGCAAGTTTCCGCCTGACTCGCTCGTGAACGTGAAGGTCTTTCCCAAGACCATGCCCGTGATGAACCTCATTGGCAGCATGCGCAACTTCACCGGTGCTCTCGGCGTCCGCTGCACGCATTGCCATCTCGGCGAGGAGGGCAAGCCGCTCACGTCGGTGGACTTCGCGAGCGACGAGAAGCGCACCAAGCTCGTGGCGCGACAGATGATGCAGATGGTGGGCGAGATCAACAAGCGACTCGACTCCATTCCCGGCAGGGTGGCCGGCGGACCGGCGGTCACGTGCACTACCTGTCATCGCGGCGTGGCACGCCCGATGCCGCTGGGGCAGCTCCTTGCGGACGCGGCCATTGTCAGCGGCGCAGACTCCGCCACGCGCGCGTATCGCGCGCTGCGGCAGCGATACTACGGTCGGGATGCCTACGACTTCGGCGAGCCGTCGCTCACCACGGCGGCCTTCCGCACGGCTCAGCGCGGGAAGCATGACGAGGCGCTCGCGTTCCTGAAGTTGAACGAGGAGTTCTTTCCCGCGTCCTCGAACACCAGCGTGGTGCGAGGCAACGTGCTGCTCATGAAGGGCGACACGTCGGGCGCGGCCAGCTCGTTCCGCGAGGCGATCAAGCGCGACTCTACCAACGGCGAAGCTCGCGGGCGCCTGCGCGACATCGCTCAGCGCCCTTAGCTTTCCGCCAGCGCGCTTTCGCATCCCTGAATCAATCCCGCCAATGTCCCGCGCACGTGACCTCGAAAAGCTGGCCGCCAAGGCAGCAGAGCGCGGGCTGTCCACCGATGGCTCGGCGGGCGCGGGTCGTCACATCGTGTTGTGCGCCGGCGAGAAGTGTTGCGAGGGAAAGGATGGAGAGCGGGCGTGGAAGCATCTCAAGAAGCGCGCCGGCGAGTTGCGCGAGTCGGGCGCGCCGACGCTCCTGCGGTCGCGAGCGACCTGCCTCCAGCTGTGCGTGGCCGGGCCGATCGCCGTCGTCTATCCCGACGGCACATGGTATCACTCCGTGACCGACGACGTGCTGGATCGCATCATTGACGAACATGTCATCGGCGGCAAGGTGGTGCGCTCGCACTGCTTTGCGCACGACCCGCTGGCCGGCTGATGGCGCCGCGCTACCTCGACCGTCTGCGCGCGCTCTGTCTCGCGCTGCCCGCAACCTACGAGAAGATCGCGTGGGGCGAGCCCACCTTCCGCATCGTCAAGGGCAAGATCTTCGCCATGCATGCGAGCCCGGGCAATCATCACG
>JAYTVE010000263.1:0-1775 GCA_043744185.1 Gemmatimonadota bacterium
AGCGCGAGGGCGAACAACCCCGTGGCGTCCGTTCGTGTCTTGCGCACGATGACGCTGGCGCGCAGGATCGCGACCTCGGCACCCTCGATGCCTGTACCAGTGGAGAAATCGTAGACGCGCCCGCGTAACTGCTGCGCGACCGCCGGGCTCGGCGAGGCAGTTAGAAGGGTGGCTGCCAGAACGAGAAGCAGACCGGTGGCTCGTCTGACAACGCCCAATCCGAACCACACATCCATGGGATTCCCGGGTATCTCGGGTTCCGTCTCCAACGCGTACCGGTGCGCGCTTCGTCGCGCGACCTGGCGGGACTACTCGCGGCTCAGCTCAACGCGCTTGGCGGACCACGGGGGCGCCACGCAGCAGCGCACGCACCTCCGCCGGATGCTGGGCGAGCGAGAGCGCCACGTCGGTGCCGATGAGACCGTCGTTGGCGAGGTTCGCGAGCGACTGGTCGAAGGTATGCGTTCCGAGCTGCGCGGTGTGCTTGGCGAGCTGCACGCGGATGTCGAGAAAGGCGCCCGCATCCATGAGCATCGCCTGGAAATCGGGCGAGGTCAGGAAGAGCTCGGTGTTGAGCACGCGCCCACCCGCGTTTGCTGCCACGAGGCGATGCGCGAGGATGCCGCGCACCGTCTTGGCGATGCGCAACCGGATGGCCGACTGACTGGCCGTGGGCACCCCGCTCACGAGGTGACGCAGCGTGTCGGTCACATCGTGCGCGTTGACCTTGGCGAGGACGAGGCTGCCGGCTTCGGCCGCGTGGAGCAGCGGCTCGAGCTGGTGCGGCTCGACGCGGTCGAGCGCGATGATCTCGGTGCGGTGATCAATGGCGGCCTCGAGCGCTGCCTCGATGGAATCGGTGTCCACCCCCAGCTCGCGCTGGGTGATGGTGCACTTCTTGTCGCGCAGGAGGTAGCGGGTCTTGGTCTCGATGAGCACGACGTGCCGTCGGCGCTCGGTGGTCTCGTTGAGGTCCGAAATGAGCGAGGCCAAGGTGGTGGAGCGGCCGGAGCGTTCACCACCGGAGAGCAGCACGAGTCCGCTCGGCGCGCCGAGCGCCTGCGCGAACTGCGGCGGAATGCCGAGTTCCCCCATGGTGGGGATGATGTGCGGCACGACACGCAGCATGACCATGAAGGTCGAGCGCTGCTTCATGACCGAGACGCGGAAGCGGCTGATGCCGGGCGCGCTCCAGGTGAGCGTCAGGTCCCGCAGCCGGTCGATGGTCGGGACTTCGCCGGGCGCTTCGGCGCGGAGCCGCTCGACAAAGTGCGCGACGTCTTCGGACGAGAAGATGTGCGCGCCGATGCCGACCAGGTCGCCCTCGATGCGCGCGCGGAGCATGTCGCCGGCGCGCACGTGGAGGTCACTCGCGCCGCGGTGCACGGCTTCGCGAAGCGCGGCGTCGAGCGGGGAGTCGGGGTCCTGCGGTAGCAGGCTGGGCCCGTGCGTGTGGTCGACCATGAGCGGCGTTGCTCGTCTGGACCGGAGAGTAGGAAAAACCGCACGCACCCTGTGCGAATGCGGAGTGACGCGCCGTTGCGGCGCATCGTCCCATTTCACAGAGTGTCGGGTGCAGGGATGTCCGAATTTAGACGCCTGAGCGGATTTCCTGTCACGGTCCCCCGTCACTGTCGCATTCGGATACAGCCCTCGTACCCCAGCCGTGGCCTCGAGCTTCCGTCGGATCTCGCGCGTCGTCATCTCCGCCACGAGCTTCGTGGCCGGTGCGGCGCTGTTGTGGCGGACATTGCCTCGCTCGCCGATCGTGGGAG
>JAYTVE010000264.1:0-1773 GCA_043744185.1 Gemmatimonadota bacterium
TCGCAAGCCCGACGAATGGCTCGTACGACATCCTGCCCAACGGGCGCGAGTTCGTATGGTTCGAGCGTGCGCAGGCGGCGGTGATCGGCGGGGCGTCGCTGATCGTGGTGCGCATGGACTGGGCGCGGGGGCTGGCGGGCACGCGCGTGGCGACGCCGTAGGTCGCGCACTAGGGCGGCGTGCCTTCTTCAGCGAGCAGGTGGGCCCATGCCACCGAAGTGTCGAGATAGATCACCGGTCGCCGTGATCGGCGTCGCGTTCACGCAGCAACACCCCGAGCGGCGCAACGGGCAGGCGCGGCGGCGCCGACGCGCCGGTGATCAGCGGCGCGGTCAACCACCCGCTGCGCATCGCCTCCGCGAGCACCGCATCTGAAACGGACGAGCCTCGTGCCTCAGGCGGGCGCAGCTCAGCCACGACGATCTCGCGATCGGTCACGAGGACCGTCTCGCCCCGTGCGACGAGGCGTACGTACTCGCTCAGGCGGTGCTTGAGGACCTTGAGACCGCCTACTCGCATGTGAGGAAACGCTCGGCGCCGAGCGCGGCGCCGAGGTCGGGATGCAGCACCTTGATCGCGACGTCGCGGTCGTGCTTGAGGTCGTGCGCGAGGTAGACCGTAGCCATGCCGCCGGCCCCAAGCTCGCGCTCGATGCGGTAGCCGTCCGAGAGGGCGCCGCGAAGCCGAGTCACCGTATCGCTCATTTCGCCGCCTTGGCCCACTCGGCACGCATGGCATCAAACCATCCGTGCGCCACGACAATACGCTGCGAGTTCTCCATCGGACGCAGCAGCACCAATCGCCCGTCTGGCATGACGTCGAAGTTGGCGTGGCCGCGAAAGGGCGGCAGGTCGAAGCCGCCGCGCACCAGCGTGTCGCGTGATACCACGGTGACACTCGAGGTCGTGGCAAGCTTCGCGCGGACAAGCAGTCCATCGCGCGGGATGTAGAACACCGATTTTCCATCGCGCGCCCACACCGGTTGCTGGCCACCTGATTCCGATATGCGGTAGGCTACCGCGCCGTCCGGGAAGCCGCGCACATAGACGTCGAGCCCAGTCCCCGCCTCATCGGAGCTATACACCACCCACTTCCCGTCGGGAGAGAACCGCGGCGTCTCCTCACCGGCCGGCGTCGCAACAAACGGGCGCGATGCCGTATCGCCGACGAGTCTGCGATAGCGCAGGTCTGCCGTCGAACCAGAGCCAATGCGGTACATCAGGTACTGCGCGTCGGGCGAGACGACCCCTTCCCAGAGGGCCGTCTTCTCGTCTCGATGCAACGGCTCCATACCGCCGGTACCATTCGCGGCACGCCACATGATGGTTGGTCTGTCAGTCCCGGTGACTGCACGCATGACCAACCGCGAACCGTCAGGCATCCATTCCGGGCGCGAGAGTTCCATCGCCGACGATTGGCGATCGTTGAAGCGGGTCAATGCGCGTGCGCGCAGATCGTAGACGACAACGTCGGCCGCGCGCCCGACGGTCAGCGCAATGCGCGTGGCGTCGGGCGACAATCGCGGCTCGGCGGCGTCCTCGAGTCCGTTGCTCAGGACCTCCGTAGTGCCGCCGGGCGTGGCGATCGTCAGCACCGACTTCGTCTCCCCTCGGCGATAGATGAGCGATCCGTCCTCGGCGAGCGCTGCGACGAGAATGCTCAAGTCACTGGCGGCCACCTGGCTCATCAATCGCGGTTCGCCGGACACCGAGCGCTTCTTCGCATCGTAGGCCACGCCGTAGATCGCCCCGCGCTCGTTGCCGTACACCAGCG
>JAYTVE010000265.1:0-21509 GCA_043744185.1 Gemmatimonadota bacterium
GCTGCTGCCACAGCTCGACGAACAGCTCGAGCCGCCGCTGTCGCCGCCGGAGTCGCTGCCGCTGCTGTCGCTCGAGCTCGAGCTCGAGCCGCTGTCCGACGCACTGTCCCAGCTGTCGCCGGAGCCGCCGCCGGAAAAGCCGCCGCCGCCGCCGAACCCGTCCGCATGGCCGGTGCTCTCGCCGACTCCGCTGCCGGCCCCGAAGAAGCTGTAGAGCGGATCGGACTCCACCGAAGCGGACGAACCGTCCTCGATGATGCGCGGGACCATGGCCGTGGACTTCTTCTTTTCGAGTGCGGCCTTGCTCAGCGCATCGGCCACGAATTTGGGCGTGCCCCAGATGTCCGCCGGCGGCACCTTGCCAAACTCGAAGTGATAGCGCTCCAGCGTGGCCGTGAATTGCCGCTCGAAGACCGCATTCTGGCTCTTCGAAGGCACGAGTTCGGGGTTGTGGTCGAAGTCGCGGCCGAGCACGTCGCGGCAGAAGTCGCGGTAGGCGCGCGTGAAGAGCAGGTGCTCGTGCCAGACCTGGTCGATGACCTTGGGTGGCGTGACGCTGTTTTCACTGACGATCCCCAAGTACACGAACTTCTTGTACTCGTGGATGGCTCGCAGGGCGAAGCCGCGTTTCCAGTCGAGCTTGCGCACGAGCTTGGTCGCGAAGGCCTGCGTGGACGCGTCCGCGCCGCTGAAAGCGGCCCGCACCCGGTCGGTGAGGTGCGCGGGCACCAGGTGGTCGAAATGGTACTGCTTGAGGCGGAGCCAGAGTTCTCGCTTCATGTCCGCAATCTGGCTCCTCGCCCTGGCCGAGCGCGAGAGCTACCGGGCTGCGCGCGCGGCGTCCACGGCACGAAGGAGCGCGGCGGCGAGTTCGCCGGGATTGCCGTCGCCCCAGAAGTGGACAAAGATGATGCGCGGCGACTCGCCCACGAGATGCGAATGGAGCGCGCTCACCGTGAGGCCGCCGTTGACGAGCGCGTTCACGAGCGGCGCGAGCTGCGCCTCGGTCACCGCAAAGTCGCCGGTGGTAAGGGCGCGCTGGGCGTTCACGAACTGCATGTTCACGGGCGCAGCGTACGAGAGCGGCGCCTTGAGCGTCATGCCGGCAAGCATCACGGGGCCGCTCACGAGGTCGACGGACACGCTCGCCACGCTGCCCGCCGCGCGCCCGCGCACCCCCATGGTGCCGAAGAACACCGCCGTATCGGCGGTGAGCGGTTCGGCAGCAGCGGTTGCCACGGGACGCACAATGGCGGTACGCGAGAGCGCCGCGTCGATCGTGCGCGCGAGCGCGGTGGCATTGCCGTGCCCATGCACGTGCAGGTACGTGATCGTGGGCGACTCGCCCACCAAGTGATTGTGCACGGCGCTGATGGCGATGCCGCCAGCCACCAACTCGCGTTCAACAGCCGCGATCTCACCGGCGGTGAGGACGAGGTCGCCCATGAGCATGGCATCGCTCGCGGGTCCGTCGAATCCGACCCAGCCGCCGAGCGCCAGCGCCGGTGCGATGCGCACGTCGCCCACCGTGACCGTCAGGTCTCGGCGTGGTAGGTTGTAGCGCACGTAGCCGCCCGTGGCGACCGCCGGAGTCTTCAGACGCGCGGCGACCGAATCGTAGCCCGCACCGACGGCGCCCTGCGCGCTGGCAATCACCGGCATCACGAGCAGGACCAAGGTTCCAACGAGATGACGCACTGCGCAGCTCCGCCTCAAGAGACAGCGTTCAATCTGCCGCGGTGCGTCCAGCGGCGATCGGGGTTCGCGCAGCTTTTGTGCGTCGCTGGCGCGATCGCGTTGGGTGCCTCCGCTCTTCCGGCGCAGCAGCGCGACTCCGCCCAGCGCGCTGATTCCGTGGCCCGCGCAAAGCGCGCACGTGCGCTCAAGGGCGTGGTCGTGACCGCATCGCGCGAGGCCCGCTCCCTCGCCGGCGTGCCCGCGGCCGTGACGCTCATCGATTCCGTGGCGCTCGCCCGCTCACGGATGGTCAACCTCGGCGAAGCGCTGCGGGCCGTGCCCGGCGTGACCGCGGGTTCGCTCTACGGAACGGAGGACGTGAAGATCACGTCGCGCGGCGCAGGAGTGCGCTCGGGGTTTGGCGTGCGCGGCGTTGCGGTGCTGCTCGACGGCATCTCGCTCACCGAACCGGACGGTCAGGGACGGCTCGACCTCGTGGAGCTGGGCACGGCCGAACGCATCGAGGTGGTGCGCGGCCCCGTTTCGGCGCTGTACGGCGGCGCAGCAGGCAGCGGAGCGGTCAACCTGATCTCGCGCACGGGGGCGGATCAGCCCGGCTGGCTGGTGCGCATGCTCGCGGGGCAGTTCGGCACGCAGCGCAGCGACGTGCAGTACGGCGCGGTGGACGGCGACCGCGACGTGCTCGTGGCGGCGAGCTACAGCGGCCTCGAGGGCTACCGCGATGTGTCGCAGGGAACGAACCGGCGCGCACGCGTGCTGGCGCGCACCGGCGATCCCACCGAACGGCGCTGGACACTCGACCTGGCATACAGCCTGCTCGACCAGCGCATTCCCGGCGCGCTCACGCAGGTGGAATGGGACCAGCGTGCGGAAGCGGCGGAGAGCATCAACGTGGCCAACCGGTTCCGCCGCTTCGAAGAGCGATGGCGCGCCGGGCTTCGCGAAACGGAGCCGTTGGCCGGAGGCACCTTCGATGCGTGGGTCGTCGCGTCGGGACGCGATCAGACGGCAAGCATCTTCCAATACATCTCGCAATCGGTCAAGCGGCTGCAACTCGGCACGCAATACGCGCGCGGCTGGAGTGGCGCAGCGTTCGCGCCGCGCCTCGTGATCGGCGCAGAATGGGACCGGATCCGCGGCCCACAGAACAACTTCACGAACGCGAAGGGATCGCCGCAGCTCTCTCCCATCTGCGTGAATGATCGCACCAACGGCGTGTTCAGCTCCGCGTGCGTGAACCAGTTCGCGGAGGTGACATCGGTGGGCGCGTTCGCGCAAGGCGAAGCGTCGCATGGGCCGTTCGCGCTCACAGCCGGCGTGCGCTACGACGAAATCCGCTACGCCATCTCCAACGAAATCCGACCGGCGCAAGCGCTGGCCAAGACATTCGCGCAGGTGAGTCCGAAGATCGCACTCAGCTGGCAGGCGCGGCCCACCATCCGCACGTGGATCTCGCTCTCGCGCGGTTTCGAGGTGCCCACGGCCACGGAGCTCTCCACCAGCCCCGACACGATCCGCCCCTTCAACGACGCGCTCGGGTCGTCGTCCACGTGGATGACCGAAGTCGGTGCACGCGGCACGATGGGGTCGCGCATCACCTTCGACCTCTCGATCTACAAGGCGCGCGTCGAGGGGGACTTCGTGAGCAAGACTGTGGCGATTCCCGGTGTGTCGGTACCGCGCTCGATCTTCGAGAACGCGGGCACGGTGGACCGGTTGGGCATCGAGATCGCAGGTACACTCGCGCTCACCGACTGGCTCGAGGCGCGCGGCAGCTACACGTACGGCGAGCACGTGTTCGCGTCGTACCTCACGACGACCACCGGACCGGGCTACACCACCGTGCCGCTCGACGCGACCGGCAGCCGCGTGCCTGGCATCCCGATGCATCGCGGCGTCGCGGAACTGCGCGCGCAACCGCTGCGCTCGCTCGGGTTCTCGCTCACCGCCGAGGGACAGTCGGCGCTGTTCGTGGAGAACACGAACGCAGGCAGTGGCATCGTGTACCAGCGCACGTCGGCGGCCACCGCGCCACCGGCCGGGCGCCAGGTCCCGTTCAACGCGGTGAGGGGCGCGATCCTCACGCACGCCAGCGTCACGTACAACACGGGACCGGCCACCTGGTTTGCCGCGCTCGAGAACATCGGCAACGTGCGCACCGCGTCCAACATCACGATCAACGCGAGCAACGGCCGCTTCTACTACCCCACGCCACCGCGCACGCTGTCGGCGGGCTGCACGCTCCGCTTTGAATGACGGTACGCTGCGCCGCATGAGTGGCGTCCTCGCACCCGTGCGGCCCGTGTTCCGGGCGGTGGCCGAAGCGATGGTGCCGGCGGCACAGCGCTATGACACCGGCGAGTGGAGCGCGATGGAAGCGGTCGTGGAGCAGGCACTCGGCACGCGGCCACCCAAGGTGCAGCAGCAGCTCCTGACGTTCCTGCGGCTCGCGAACGTGCTCGCGGTGGGGATGAGCGGGAGCACGCTGGTGGCGCTGCCGGTGGAAAAGCGCGAACGCGTGCTGCACCGGTTGGAACGCGCGCCCGTGGCGGTGGTGCGGCGCGGGGTGTGGGGGGTGCGGACGTTGATCTTCATGGGGCACTACGCGCGGGAGCGCGCGACGGGAGCGGAGCGATGAGCGGCACGAGCACCGCCATCGCTGCGCTCGGGATGACCTATGACGTGATCATCGTCGGCGCCGGCGCCGCCGGTGGGACGGTTGCCCAGGCACTCGCACCGCTCGTGCAGGCCGGCCTCCGCGTGATCGTGTTCGAACAGGGGCCCCGCTTCGACGACGCCGAGTTCACGGGACGGGAGCTCGAGATGGCCGGCGCACTGTTCGAGGAGGGCGGCGGCGTGCTCACCGCCGATGGCGCGATGACGCTCGCCTTCGGGCGCGCGTACGGCGGCAGCACGGTCACGTACACTGGCACATCGCTCGTGCCCGAGCCACGCGTGTTCGAGCACTGGAACGTGCCGGGCATCACGCATGGCGACATGAGCGCACGCTCGGCCGGGTACGCGGAGCAGAACGGGGTGCACTTCCTGGCCGACGACGAGATCAACGAGAACAACGCACTCTTTGCACGGGGCTGCCAGTCGCTCGGACTCGACGCGGGCCGCTTTCCCGTGAACACGCGCGGCTGCAAGGGGTCCGGGCTCTGCAACCTCGGCTGTCCCAACGCCGCCAAGCAGGGCACGCACCGCGTGCAGCTCCCCGTGGCCGAGCGGGCGGGGGTGGAGGTCGTGACGCGCGCGGAGGTGCTGCGCGTGGGTGAGCGCGAGGTGAGCGTGCGCGTGCACGCGAAGGTGCCGGGCGCCAAGGGGCGCAACTCCGAATGGGCGCCGGGTGACTACACGGTGCACGCGAGCGCCATCGTGCTTTGCGGGGGCAGCGTGGGCTCCACCGCCCTTTTGCTGCGTTCAGGATTCGGGTCAACGCTGCCGAAACTCGGCGAACGCTTTACCTGTCACCCGGCGCACATCCTGGTGGCGGAGCACGCGCAGCCGATCGCTCAGGCGGGCTTTCCGAAGACCTACTTTCTCGACCGGCCGGACGAGGGGTTCATCCTCGAGACGTGCATGTACTTCCCGTTCATCACGGCCAAGAACCTCACCGGGTTCGGCGCGGACCACCAGCGGTTCATGGACGTATTCGACCGCTTGCAGATGATTCTCGTGATGGCGCACGACAAGGCGATGCCGGGCAACCGGATCACGGTGGACGCCCACGGGCGTCCAGTGGTGCACTACACGTTCAGCGAGTCCGTGAAATCATCGCTGGTGGCTGCAACGCGGCTTTCCGCGCGTATCTTCTTCGGAGCGGGAGCGGTGCGCGTGCACGCCCCGTCGGCTGACCCGCCGCTCCTCACGCGCGACGACCTGCCCCGCCTCGACGAACGCGTGCACGAACGCCACTTCCTCACCCACCGCATCTCTGTTTCGTCGGCCCACATGATGGGCGGCTGCGGCATGGGCCGGTCAGCGGCCGATTCGGTGACGGATGCGTGGGGACGCGTGCACGGTCTGACGTGGCTGCGCGTGGCCGACTCCGCCCTCTTCCCCGATTCGTCCGACGTGAATCCGTACCTGACCGTGATGGCGCTGGCTGACCGAACCGCCGAAGCGCTCATCGCCGACCTGCCCACGCTGCGCAGCGTGGCGGTGGTGTCATGAACCTCGCCGACCTCCGCCGCGACTACGCGCTGGCCGCCTTTTCCGAGCACGACGCGCACGCGGACCCGTTCGAACAGTTTTCGATCTGGTTCGCCGAAGCTCAGTCGGCCGAAGTGCACGAGCCGAACGCGATGGCGCTCGGCACCACGACGCCATCCGGCGCGCCGTCGGTGCGCATCGTGCTGCTCAAGGGCGTGTCGAGCGAGGGCTTCACCTTCTTCACCGACTTCCGCAGCCGCAAGGCGCACGAGCTGGAAACAACGAAGCACGCCGCGCTCTGCTTCTTCTGGAGCGAACTGGAGCGCCAAGTGCGCATCGCGGGCACGGTAACGCGCATCGCCCCCGAGGAGAATGCCGCGTACTACCACTCGCGACCGCTCGGTAGCCGGATCGGCGCGCATGCGTCGCACCAGTCGGCGGCGTTGACGTCGCGCGAGGCGCTGGAGGCGCGCGTCGCGGAAATGACCGCGACATTCGGCGAGAACCCGCCACTTCCCGATCACTGGGGTGGCTACAGGGTTACGCCGCTCGAGTTCGAGTTCTGGCAGGGTCGCCAGAGCCGGCTGCACGACCGCGTGCAGTACCTGCGCGATGCGCATGCGCAGGGGGTCGGCACGTGGACGCGCCGCCGCCTCTCGCCGTGAGCGGCGCCACGCACTCGGGCGTCACGGTGCGCGATGCCACCGTTGACGACGCCGCACGCCTCGCCGAATTCGGCGCGCGCACATTCGTCGCCACCTACGATCACGCCAACAACCCCGCCGAAACCGCAGCGCACGTTGCGAGGACCTATGGCGAGGCGCGCCAGCGCGCCGAGATCGAGGACCCGACCCGCCAGATGCTCGTGGTGGACGTGGACGGCGCGCTCGGCGCCTACGCGCTCCTGCACAACGGCGCGCTCAGTCCGGTGGAGTGGACGAGTGGTCCACAGGTGGAGCTCGAACGCATCTACGTGGATCAGGTATGGCACGGCCGCGGACTGGCCGATGCGCTCATGGACTCCATTCTCGAGAAAATCGCGGGTATCGGAGCGGAATCGATCTGGTTGACCGTGTGGGAAGAGAACCCGCGCGCGATCCGTTTCTACGAGCGCCGCGGCTTCCGCGAGATCGGCACGACACGGTTCATGTACGGCAATGAGCCGCAGACCGACAAGGTGCTCGTGCGTGCGGTGCGCGAACGGCGCGCCCCCGTGCTCGGCGTGCCCGCCAAGGTGGTGCGGCCACAATTGACCGTGCGACTGCAACGCGGACGCGATGGGCGCGACCTGCTCGTGTGTGTGCGCGCTGACGGCACGACGAGCTGGATCCGGCGCCCCAAGGGACTCCCGCGCCGCGATCGTGCGCTGGTCGCCATCGAAGCGGCAGTGCCGCTCAAGGACGGCGTCTTCGCGCGTGTGGCGGACGGCGCCGAGCTGCTCGAACTGCTCCGCCCCGAGCACGCGACGGCGCAGGACGGCCTCGGCTGGTCGCTGCGATTCGCCGCGCTGCTGGACGCCGAGCAGGCCTCGCCGGGCAAGGCAACGTTGGACATGGTACAGGCGACACTGGACGATCGAGCGGAAACAGCGACGCCACCCGTGCTGCTCGATGAGGCGATGCTGGCGGAGGTTCGCGCGAGCGTGGCGCGCATCGAGACCACCTGGCGGCGCGTGGTGGCCGGTGAGGCGCTCGAGTTCACGCTCTCGCCGGGGGAGCCTGGTGGATTGAGCATGCCCGTGCGACGGAAGTCCGCACCGACGCCGTAGCGCGAACGAAAGAGGACGTCTTGCGCGGTGTCGTGCACGATGATGGCGCGGGTTGCGCCGATTCGCGGCGCTTCCCTGACAGTGGATGTTCCCGATGTGACGATTCCCGCCGCTGGCGTGACGGCGCCAGTCGCATCCGCCCTTGTACCGTACGGTTGCGCGACGACACCGACGTCGTTCGCGCGCACTACCCGACGAGGTTCTCGTGATCACCATCGCGCTGGCGGCCGTCCTGCTGGTCCTGCCCGACACTGGAGCACGCTTACGCCTCGTGCCAACGGTGCCATCGGGACTGGTCGGTGTGCTCGTGGCCGACACGGCGCGCAAGGCCGTTGCCGACACGGGGAAACACGCGGAGCGCGACAGCACCCCTGCCGCTCCCGCTGACAGCGGCGCCGCCTCAGTGGCGTCGGCGGAGGCCGTGGCGAAGCAGGACACCGTGCCGCGTCGCCGCAAGCGCGTCGAAGCGGTGGAGTACTCCGAGGGCTACGGCCAGCGCCTCTGGTGGCATCGCTGGCTGAGCTATCCGATCGTGCCGCTCTTTGCTGCGCAGTACTACCTGGGCGAGAAGCTGATGGTCAACCAGAGCGGCGCGTCGGACCTGACCAAGAACGGGCACCGCGCGATCGCGACGGCCACCGCCGTGATCTACACGGCCAATACAGTGACCGGACTCATGAACCTCTGGGAGGGGCGCAACGACCCCTCAAGCCGGGTCAAGAAGTACTTGCACGCGGCCATGTTCGTCGCGGCCGACGCCGGCTTCGTGTACGGCGCCACGCTCGCTGGTGACGCGCAGAAGTACGGGCAGGAGTTTCGCGACAAGCACCGGACCGTGGAGCTCACCGCCATTGGCATCTCGGTCGCGAGCTGGGCGATGATGCTGCTGTGGAAGGATTGAGGCACCGCGACGATGCGACCCTTGGAGGTTCCGATGACCAATCACGCTGACGCGTGCGCCAACGACGACCCCTGCGCCCTGGCCGGGCAACAGGACCCCGCGCGCCGCGCCTTTTTGCGCGGTGCGGGCGCGGCCTTGGGCGCCATGGCGCTGCTGGGCTTCTCCACCGAGGAGGCGATGGCGCTCCCGGTGCGCTTGCTGCGCGGCACCACGGAACGGGGGGGCAAGGTGCGCTTCCCGATTCCCGCGGACGACAGCGTGGTCTTCGACGAGGCGAACGCGATGATCATCGTGCGACGCGGCGCGAACGTCTGGGCCTTCGTGGCCACCTGCCCGCACAAGGAGATCGTGAAGCTGCGCTGGCTCAAGGGCGAGAACCGGTTTCAGTGCCCCAAGCATGAATCGAAGTACCAGCCCGACGGCGCGTTCATCGAGGGCAAGGCAACGCGCAACATGGACCGGCTCGTGATCCAGCGCGACGGCAAGGACATCGTCGTGGATCCCGACGCCGTGTTCGAGAGTGACAAGGATGCGGCCGGCTGGGGCAAGGCCGTCGCTACCGTCTAGCCGAGGAGACCACGATGACTCGACACGCACACACGCACGGCGCCAAGCACGACGACGGCGATTGCGCCGCCCAGTGCCCGATCGCCGAAGGGATGAGTCGGCGCCTGTTCATGGAGCGGACGGCGCTCGCCGCGCTCGGCACGATGGTCGCCGCGTGCGGCGATGGAGTCTTCGGCACCGAGCCGCTGGCGGTAAACGCGTTGCCGCAGGGCACGAGCTTCCAGATCCGGATCGCGGACTTCCCGGCGCTTGGCGCCGTTGGCGGCATCGCGACCACGACGGTGGCAGGCGTTCCGCTCGCCATCGGTCACACGAGCGCCAACACCTACGCGCTGTGGAGCATGGTCTGTCCGCACCAGTCAAACCAGGTGGCGCCCAACGGAACTGGCTTCAAGTGCCCGGGCCACAATGCCACGTGGAATGCGCTGGGCCAGTGGACCGGCGGGCAGAGCACAGGCAACCTCACGCTCATTCCGACCACGTATGACGCGGTGAACGGCCTCCTGCTCGTGGATGCGAACGCCGCGCCTGCCGTGGAACAGGACTTCACGGTGGACATCAACGCGAGCGCGAACGCGGCGCTGCGCACGGTCGGTGGTTGGATCTCCGTGACGAAGCCGAAGCCGGGCACAACCACGACCACCCGCATCATCATCTACAACACGCCAACGCAGGGCTACATCGCCTACGGCGCGGCGTGCGGGCATCAGGGCAAGTACCTGAGCTTCAACACGCAGCTCGGACACTGGAAGTGCCCGGAGCACCACGCCGAGTTCAACATCTATGGCCAGAAGCTCAAGGACGCCGACGACAACACGAACGTCCCGACAGCGGCGAGCCTCGTCATGCTCACGGTGCAGCAGACCGGAAACATCTTGCGAGTGACCGGCAGCAGCCCGGCGCAGGGCACGAACTTCTAAGCCGGGTTGGCAAGGCTCGGCCAGCACGACAAACGGCGGGTGCCCGTGGGGGGCGCCGCCGTTTGCCGTTCAGGCACTCTCGGCGCGGTCGCGGTCGGCCGCGTGCTTCTTCAAGCGCGCCGCGTCCCACCGATCGCCGGGCCACCAGTTCCACTTGCCCGCAAGGCGAAGCAGCGCGGGCCCGATGGCCATGCGGATGACCGTCGCATCGAGGAGCACGGCCGCCGCGAGCGCGAAGCCCATCACCTTCACGATCAGCAGCTCGCCCAGCGTGAAGGCCGCGAAGACGGCAACCATGATGGCGGCCGCGCTCGTGATCACGCCGCCAGTGCGCGCGAGGCCCTCGACGAGCGCCTCGCTTTCATCGCGGCCAAGCTTGCGCGCTTCGTTCACGCGCGCGACGAGGAACACTTCGTAGTCCATGCTCAACCCGAACACGATGCAGAACACGAGCACGGGCAGGCTCGGAAAAAGGCCCGAGGCCGGGCCGTCAAGCCCGACGAGCGTTGCGCCGTGGCCGTCGAGGAACACCACCGTGACCGCACCGAACGATGCCATGACGGCGAGCAGGTTGAGGATCACCGCCTTGATCGGCACCATGATCGAACGGAACGCAATGAAGAGCGCGAGCAGCGTACCGAAGACGACGAAGCCCACCACGAGCGGGATCTTCGAGTTGATGAGATCTTCGTAGTCGGCGTTGAAGGCGGGCATGCCGCCCACGCGCATGGTCACGTTTGCGTTGCCCGACAGCCGCGTGGCGCCCTGCTTGCGGAGGTCGCGCACCCAGCTCGTCACCCGCTGGTAGTCCACGCCGGCGGCCGGCTGCACTTCGAGGAGCGCAAGGCGACCGTCACTCGACGCGAAGGCCTGACGCACCGTGCCTGGCAGCATCCCGAGCAGCAGCTGGTTGGGCGGGCCGTAGTTGACGAGCCCCGGGAGCGAGCGCACGCGCGCGGTGCGCGGATCCTTCTCGATGTTCTGCGCGAGCGTGCTCACCGCGGTCCAGCCGTCGCCCTCGAGCACCGATTGGCCTTGCGGCACCTCCACGAGCACACGCAGCGCATACACAATGCCGCCGTGCCCCATCGCCATGAGGTCTTCGAGCGCAATGGCGCTTTCCATCGACCGCGGCAGGAAGTCGGACTTGGGCATGCGCGTCTCGAGGCGCGTAGCCTGCCAGGCGAGCAGCAGCACCGGCGGCAGCGCCACCGCGAGCACGACCACCGGCCGCTTGACCACGGCGCGCGCGAAGGTCCACCAGCGACCCGTGTTGCTGGGCGCGGGCACGATCGTGGCACCGCGCCGCCTGCGACGCTCGATGAGCGGCGCCGCCCAGACAAGCAGCGCCGGCAGCAGCGTCATCGAGAGCGCCATGCACATGAACACGACAATGAGCCCGCCGGTGGCCATCGAGCGCATTTCGTTCAGCGGCACGAGCAGCAGCCCGCAGAAGCCGATGATGACGGCTGCGCCGCTCACCATGATTGTGTGTCCCGCCGCGCTCGCGGCCGTGGCCGCCGCATCCTCGCGCGACTGCCCCTCGGCCAGCGCCTCGCGGAAGCGCGAGAGCGTCAGCAGCGCATAGTCCACGCCGAGCCCCAAGCCCAGCATCGTGGCCATGTTCTGCAGCAGGATGCTGAGCGGAAAGAGGTGCGCGATGAGGGCGACGACACCCAACGTGAGCGTGATGGCGAGCACGCCGATGATGACGGGCATGAGTGCGGCGATGATCGCGCCGAACGCCGCCAGCAACAGCAGCAGCGTGAGCGGGAGCACGCGCGCCTCGGCGACCTTGATCTCGTTGCTCGAGAGCTTGCGGAGGTCGGCGTCGAGGGCCAAGTCACCGGTCCAGCGAAGGCCGAGTCGGGGCCACTTGTCCTTGAGTTCGGCGGTCATCGCACGCGTCCGTTCGCGGAACCGCTCGATTCCCTGCTGCTTGTCCTTCTCGGCGAATGAAATGCCGGCGAGGATGATGGTGCCCTGCGCGTCCTTGGGGACGAAGAGCGGATCGCGCACGTCGAGGTACGAGAGCGTACGCGTGAGCCCCGGCGTGCCGGCCAGCCCCGTGGTGATCGCGACGAGCGCGTCACGTCCCATGTCGGTGGTCGGCGACGGCACCCCCGTGGCCACGAGAACGACGTAGTGCCCGAACGGCGACGCGAACCGCTCACCGAGCGCAATCTGCACGTCGGCCGACTCCGAGCCCGGAATGCGCGCGCCCCCGGTGAGGCGCTCGGAAACGTGCAACGCCGAGGGGGCGACGAGCACGATGATGATGGCCCACACTGCCGCGATCCAGTTCCGCTGGGCGACGATCCAGCGCCCGACGGCTCCCGCTTGCTGCGTGGGCGGTGCGGGCCGGAGGGACGGCCGATTGTGCGAAGGCATGCGGGGGGCGGGGAGATGGAACCGGGGAACTCGACCGCCGGTATACGGGAAGATGTCTGAACGCGTTGCCCCGTAAAGGCCCCACCGGTACAATCACCCCATGCGCTCCGCCGCCCTCCGGCTCGTCGTTCTGGCCGCCCTCGCGGGCGGCGCTGCCTGCGTGGATGTCCCGCAGTCGGTTGTGCGGCCCAGAGTCGGGTCGGTGACGCTCATTGGGGCCGCCAACCAGGTAACCCAGGTCGGCACGGACGCGACGGTGCCGCAGCTTCGGGTGATCGGCCCCGACAGCCTGCCGATGGCGGGACTCGAGGTGCGCTATACGGCGGTGGACGCGGGCTCGAGTGTGACGCCGGCCATCGTGCGCACCGACTCGTTGGGCTTCGCTCAGCCGAGCAGCTGGACCGTTGGTCTGGTACCCGGCCAGGATACGCTGCTGGCCACGGTGGTGGGTGTGGGCACGTACACGTTTGTGGTAACAGTGACGCCCCCGTGCGTCGGTACCACGACGACCATCGTCGGCGACTCGATCAACGGCCAGGTGACAAGCGCGGGCTGCCTGACGAGCGGTGGGCGACGCGCGACGGCGTACCAGCTCACGAGCTCGGTTCCGTCGCTGCCGTACGGCACGACCATTCGCGTGACCGGTGCGGGCTACCGCGGTCGGGTGGACCTGCAGCGAAACGGCGTGCCGATCGCGAGCACCTCGTTCGACACGAGCACGGTCGCGCCGAACACGGCTTCCATGATCGCCTTCCTCGCGCCGGGCACGGTAACGATGCTGGCGCAGGCAGAGGTCGCGGGCTCGACCGGCAACTTCGGGCTGCAGACGCTGGGCGCACCCGTGTACACCGGCTGCATGGAGAACGCGTTCATCATGGCGGGCGCGACGTCGACGCAGACGATCGATACCTCGGCGTGCCAGTTCATCGATGGTTCGGGCCAGACGTACTACGCGCACGTCTATCGGGTGCGCATCGCAGCCGGTCAGCGCATCGTGGCACGCATGAACTCGATCGCGATCAGCTGCTTCCTGCTCGTGCTGGACACGCAGGGCGTCAACGTGCTCGAGCAGACCAACGCGGGCACCATCAATGCGACGGCGCTGCAGTTCACGGCGCCAACCACCGGCTACTACCTGATCGCCGCGCTCTCGACCGCCACGCCGCGCTCCGTGGGCGGCCCCTACTCGATCAGCGTCGACCCGTAGCGCCGCGCGAGGCCACGTCCTTCACGAGCTCGTCGTGCAGGTGGGCGTAGCTCTCGAAGCGAGCCTGCGTGACCGTGGTGCCCACGGCAGCCCGCACGGAACAGCCGGGTTCGTTGATGTGCACGCAGTTGGCGAAACGGCAGTAGCCGAGCGCCGCGCGAAACTCGGGAAAGCAGGCGCCGAGGTTCTCGGGCGGAAGCCCCCAGAGGCCGACTTCGCGGAGTCCGGGCGTGTCGATGATGGCGCCGCCGTCGGGGAGCGGATGCAGGAAGGCGCCGACCGTGGTGTGGCGTCCCTTGTTGACGCTCTCGCTCACTTCGCCCACGCGGAGGTTGAGCCCCGGGTACATGGCGTTGAGCAGCGACGACTTGCCGACGCCGGACGGGCCGGTGACAACGGACGCGCGCGCGGCGAGCGCCTCGTGGACTTCGTCCAAGCCAATCTGTGCCTTCACGCTCACGCAGTGCACGGGATACCCGGCGTCGGCGTAGGCCTTGAAGCGCTCGCGCGCGACCTCCTCGCCCACGAGCTCAACCTTGTTGATCACCACGCGCGCATGGAGCTCGTTGGCTTCGGCAATGACGAGGAAGCGGTCGAGCATGCGCTCGTGCGGCTCCGGGTTCGCGGCCGCGAAGACGGCGACCACCTGGTCGACGTTCGCGGCGAGCACGCGTTCACCGTGTCGGCCGCCTGGCTCGCGACGCGCGAGCACCGATCCGCGCTTGTCGATGGCGCTGATGGCCCACGAGCCGCCGTCAGCGTCCTCGATCGTGACACGGTCGCCGACCGCGAGCTTGTGGATACCGCCGTCGTCCTCGCGCCCCTGCTTGAGGCGACCGCGCATGGAGGCGATGACGGTCTCGCCCGACTCGGTCCGCACGCGCCACTGGCCACCGGTACCCTCGACGATGCGCCCATCGTGCGTGGTGCTCACGACGTGGAGCCGTCGGCGGGGCGGACGTTGAGCCAGCGGCGTGGATCCTTGTCTGCAGGTGACTGCGCGGCAATGAGGCGCTCGAGCTCGGCCTTCGTGTCATTGAGCGACCAGGCACCGAGCTTCTTGAGCGCCTCGTCCTCGTGCTTTCCGTACGCGAGGTACGCCGACTCGAGGTGGCCGGCGACTCCCTGGTCGCCCATTCGCTTCCACCGCAGGAAGAACAGGTAGGCGCCCCACGGCTGCGCTGTACTGCCGGTGGTATCGGTGTTGAGCTCGACGGAGTACGAGTAGCCGTCGCTGCCTTCGAACGCGGCCGGACGGTCATGGACCGCGCGGTACCCGCCGATGGTGTTCGCGTCTCCCTTGGAGGGATCGCCGGGAAGATGACGGCCGGCCACCCTAGTGCGAGCCGCCGAACATTTCCTTCAACACGTTGCCGGTAATGAAGGCAACGTTCGCGGGGCGCTCGGCGAGCCGGCGCATGAGGTACGGATACCACTGCGTGCCGAAGGGCACGTAGACGCGCACGCGATAGCCATCCTTCACGAGCCCCTCCTGCAGGTCACGACGCACGCCGTAGAGCATCTGGAACTCGAACCCGTCGCGCGGAATCTTCTGGGCAGCGACGAAGCGCTTGGCCTGCGCGATGATCGCCTCGTCATGCGTGGCGAGGCCGGGGTAGTTGCCGGCCGTGAGCAGGCGCTGCATGCACTGCACGTAGGTCTTGTCGGTGTCTTCCTTTTCCGGGAAGGCGACGGTGGCCGGTTCCTTGTAGGCGCCCTTGCAGAGGCGCACGCGGCACTGGAGTTCGATCGCGCGCTCGACATCGGCGGGGGTGCGGCGGAGGTACGACTGCAGCACGATGCCGACCTGGGCGCGCCAATTCGGATAGAGCCGGTCCTCGAAGAGCTTGAGCGTCCTTTCGGTGTACGCGCTCGACTCCATGTCGAGGCGCACGAACGTTCCATAGTCGCGGGCCTTGTCGAGGATGCCGCGCATGATGTCGATGCAGAGCTCCTCGTTGATGTCCATACCCATCGCGGTGAGCTTGAGCGAGACGTTCGCGTCGAGCTTCTCACGGTGGATCGCGTCGAGAAGGTCGAGGTACTCCCTTTGCTGCGTGCGCGACTCGGCTTCGGTGAAGACGGACTCACCGAGGAGGTCGAGAGTGGCGCTGATCCCCTTGGCGTTCAGGTCGCGCACGGCGGCGATGGCCGTGGCGACGGTTTCGCCGGCGACGAAGCGGTTCGCGAAGGAGCGGGCGAGCCCGTTCGCGCGGACGAACTTGAAGATCTGCGGCTGGTTCGAGAGGTAGAGAAAGGTCTGGCGGAGCATGGGGTCAGGCTATGGGGCGCGGCGCGCGGAGGGAACAACGCTCCCTCGCTTCGCTCTGGATGACAACGATCAAGCGCTCGGGAGTACGATAGAAATATGTCAGGGGACGGCCGTCAAATGGGCGGCCGGGGCCGCGGATGCGCTGCGCACCGGAAACGGCTGCCCGGTGACCAGACGGTCGTCGAGGGCGTTCCAGTTGACGAGGCCGTCGTCGCTCTCCGGTTCGAGCAGGAGCGCCGCGATTCGCGCCATGCGCTGGCGACCGCTCACCCAGAACGTGCCGGATGCAAACGCCTGACTGGACGCCGCGCCGGCGCGTACGGCCAGCCGCACCTCGCGGTGCCCCTGAAAGGCACGCGTCGCCTTGCCCAGCGAGTCGACGGCCCAGCTGCGCACGCTCACGGTGGCGGCGTTGCCGAGCGACATCACGCGGACGTCGTGCATCCGCAACGCGCGCACGATGGCGGTGTCCTTCGCGTCGATGAGCCAACCGGCGGGCAGCGATATTTCCTTCGCGGCGTCAAAGCGATCGAAGACCGGCATGACCTGCGTGCGGAAGCGACCGCTCCGACGCAGCCCCATCGGCACGCCCGGTTGCGAACGCACGCCGCTCGAGTCCTTCACCAAGTCCTCGCTGATGACCGGCAGCATCCGCGACCTCTTCGTGAGCTCGCTCGTGAGCGCATAAGCGCCGCCCTTGGTGAGTGCCCGGTCCGCCGCCGCACCGCGCGCCATGATGCCTTTGGCGTTCGCTGCGAATGCGCCGAGCGTCTCGCGCACGAACTCCGTCATGGCCTCGACGCGACGCGCGAACGGATCATGCGAGTACGCTTCGGCCAAAATGCTCACGCGATTCCGGAGCCCCATGTAATTGGTGCCGAAGCGCGGGCGATGGTCGTACGTGTACCAGCCCTGCTTGATCGTGTCGGTGTTGACGCCCTCATCGCGCCCGCCACCAAAGTTGCCGTAGGCGAACGTCTTGATGCCGCTGCGCTTCGCGAGCCTGCTCGCAATGCTCACGAGCAGCGTGTCGCGCACGTACGGCGTGAGCGGGCTCGACGGGTGCAGCGACGGCGACCAGGTGAGTGCGTACCCGTGAAAGCTGCCGTCGGTGGTGTGCAGGTCCATGAAGAGATCGGGGTCCCACTTGTTGACCGCCACATGAAACGCGCGCGTTTCCGGCGCCTCGGTTTTCACGTAGTCGCGATTCAAGTCGAGTATCTGCGCGTTGGGGCGCTGCCCCACGGTCTCGGGCCCGTTCTGCTCGTAGCGGTTGAGCGTTTGGTCGGCAAAGCGCTCGTTTCCGTCGGCGTTGTAGATCGGCACCACCACGAGCACGATCGAGTCGAGGAGGTTGCGGCCGCCGGGCTGCGCGAGTTCGCGCAGCAGCGCCTGCATCGCTTCCTTTCCCTCGACTTCGCCGGCGTGAATGTTGGCCTGCACATACGCGATGGCTCGGCCCAGCTTGCGCGCTTCGGCCGGCGTATGCACCGCAGGGCGCGACGCGATCACGAGCGGCAGCAGCCGTCCCTCGTGCGTGCGGCCGAGCGAGTCGAGCACGAGCGGGCCACCCGGCACGACGATCGAATCGAGGAAGGCGCGCACATCGTCGTACGTGGAGGTTTCGCGGTAACCGCTGCGCTCGGCGCGCGTGCGCGGACCGGTGATCGTGTGCGACGCCTTGACAGGGAGCTCGCCGCGACCGGCAGACTGTGCATGCATGCGCGGCGCGCCCATGGCCAACGAGCAGAGCGCGAACGCAACGATGACGGGCAAACGACGCATGGCACTCTGTTGGATCGGGAACGGCGCGGCCACTAGAACGCCTCGCCCACGGTGATCGAGAAAGCGCCCGTGCCACGACCAATGCCGTAGTCGAGGCGCAGGTTGTAGCGGTCGGGCATGGACAGCGCGTAGCGCAAGCCGAGACCGCCGGTCACGTGCGTGCGATCGCTCGCGAATTGTGCGATCACGGGTGCCGTGGTCGCGAACGAGGTGAACGCGACGATGCTCAACCGCTTCGCGTCTTCGATGAAGCGAAAGGGCGCCGAGCGGTATTCGGCTTGCAGCGCTGCCGCTTGCTGATCGCGGAAGCGGCCGACGAGGAAACCGCGCGCGATCGACTGGCCGCCCAACTGTGGAAGCCGGTCGAACGGCACCCGACCATCGGTGAGGTCGGCCCACCCCTGCACCGCGAGGATGTGCTCACCGGTGAGCGTCAGGTAGTGGCGACCGTCCAGCGTGACACGCGTGAACGGATGCGTCGAGCCAAAGCGCGCGAACGCACGGTACGTCGAGACGCTCGCGAAGGTGCCGCGCGAAGGCCAATAGTAGCGATCGCGCGTATCGCGGTTGGCCATCACACCGACGGTCACGAGCTTCCAGCCGTCGATTCCCTGCGCGCCGTTGAGGAGAGCGGACGGGTCCACGTCGCGCACGTCCACGTCGTCGTAGCCAAGGCGAAAACCGCCGTACATGCCGGGCATGATCGCGCGCTGCGCCGTGATCGTGACGATGCGCGAGATCGGCGTGTACTTCTCGCCGCTGTCGATGCCCACCGACCCGACGCCGTAGAAGCGGTAGGGATACTTCGACAGTAGCCCGTCGAAGGTGAGGTGCCACTCGTTCTTCGGCGTCCACGTGTCGGCGCTCAGGCCGAGCGTGAACTGTCCGTTGCGTGTGGCGATCGCGTTGAGCGAGTAGTTGGATGGGCGCGTGACGTGGTCGCGATTGCCCTTGACCCAGAGCGCACCGATGCCGCCGCCCAGTCCCGTTTCCGGCGTGTAGAAGATGCCGGGGAGCACGAAGGGACCAAGCGAGTTGTCGCCCGTGTCGGACGGAGCGACGGGCGCGCGCGGCACGGTGTCGAGCTGTGCGCGCATGATCGAGTCACGCGTGGCGCGGGCCGTGTCGCGTGGCACGCGCGTGGTGTCGGTGCCCTGCGCGTGAAGCGCGCGCGCTCCCATGATCCCCAGCAGGACGCAGGCGCCAAGCAGTCGGAGCATGAAGCGTGTAAAGCGGCTCAGAACGCCTCGCCAATGGTGAAGTACGTGGCCGCGGAGCCCGGGCCCCAGCCGCGATCGATGCGAAGATTCAACCGGTCGGGCTTGGTGAGCGAAATGCGCAGGCCGATGCCGCCCGCCACCTGGAAGTTGGGAGCGGCGAAGTCGCGGAGGTGCGGCGCCACGGTTCCGGTCGAGAGGAAGGCCACGCCGGAGAAGCGCCAGAGCAGGTCGCGCTTCTGGTCGAACCACGGCGCCGAGCGATACTCGGCCGTGAACGCCGTTGCGTACGCATCGCGATAGCGACCGCCGAAGAAGCCGCGCACGAGGTTCTGGCCACCGAGGCGCGGCAGGCGCTCGAAGGGCGGGCTGCCGCCGGCGGTACCGTCGGCAAACCACTGCAGCGCGATCACGTGTTCGCCGGCGAAGGCCTGATACCATCGCGCGTCGAGCACGCCGCGCCAGTAGTTGAGTTCGCTGCCGAGGATCGGGTCGGCGCGATTCACCTGCAGCAGCACCTGGCTGCCGTGCAGCGGGAAGTAATAGCGGTCGCGCGTGTCGTACGTGGTCTGGATGGCGAGTGTGGAGACGAACCAGCCCGTGGGCGCGCCGGGCACGGTGCCCTGCTTGATGGGGCCGGCCTTGATGTCGGAGAGCTGGGTGAGGTCGAAGTAGTAGCGCAGTCCGACGAAGAACTTGCTCGCGACGCGATGCTGTGCGGTGAGAATCACACGCACCGTGCTCGGCACGAATTTCTCGGGCGGGTTCAGGTTGGCGTACGGCCCGATGCCGAAGAACTTGTTGGGTGCGCGCTGCACCGTGAGTTCACTGGTGAATCGATTGCGGTTGCCTTCCGTCCAGATGTCGGCGTTGGCCACGAAGCTGAACTGCGAGGTCTCCGTCGCCAGTACTGAGGTCTGGTACGTGGTGGGGCGCTGCCCAGGCGTGTCGCTGGCGCGCACCCACACCAGGCCGGCGCCGCCGCCGTAGCCGGTTTCCGGGGAGTAGATGAGCAACGGCGACGCGATTGGGCCGGTGCTGTTCACGAGGCGACCGGAGTCCTTGGGCGTCGCCGCGACGCTGTCAACTCGTGGGCGCGCGGTACTCGTGTCACTGGCCTGCGCGCCAACGCGAGCAGACAAGACGAACGCAAGCATCGCCGCTGTGGAAGCCGCGCGTCGGAGAAAGCGCGTGGTGGGGAGTGCCATGGGGTGGGGGTGGCTCAGGGGTGGAAGCGCGCGCCATTGCGCGCCATGTCGAGCAGCAGCGGGCTGGGCTCGAAACGCGGCCGGAACCGGTCGTGATACTCTTCGAGACGGCGCACGATCTCGTCGGCGCCAACGGCATCCATGTAGCGGAACGGGCCACCACGGAATGGCGGGAAGCCGATGCCGAAGATGGCGCCGATGTCGCCGTCGCGCGCACTGCGCACGATCCCTTCCTCGAGGCAGCGCGCCGCTTCGTTGACCATGGCCATCGCGCAGCGCTGCTGGATCTCCTCGACGGGGATCTGGCTGCGCGTGTTGCCGGTGGGCAGAAGCGCATAGATGGTCTCGTCGACGCCGCCCTTCTTGCCTGCGTCGTCGTACGTGTAGAAGCCCGACTTACCCTTGCGACCGAGGCGGCCCGCTGCCTGCACGTTCTGCAGACTCGCCGATGGCGACATGCGCGCGCCGAACGAGGCGAGCATGATCTTGCCGCTCTTGGCGGCAATGTCGAGGCCGACTTCGTCGAGGAGCGTGATCGGCCCCACGGGAAAGCCGAAGGCGAGCATCGCCTCGTCGATGGCGTCAATGGCGCAGCCTTCGTCGAGCAGCTTGCCCGCTTCGTTGATGTACGGCGCGAGGATACGGTTGACGTAGAAGCCCGGCGCGTCGTTGACGATGATGCACGTCTTGCCGATGCGCTTGCCGTATGCGACGCTCGTGGTGATCGCCTGCGCCGAGGTCCGGGGCGTGACGATGATCTCGAGCAGCGGCATCTTGTGCACGGGCGAGAAGAAGTGCAGCCCGATGACGTTCTCGGGGCGCGTGGCCACCTGCGCGATGTCGGTGATCGGGATGGTGCTCGTGTTCGACGCGATGATGGCGTCGTGCGGCAGCACGGGCTCGAGCTCGCGCACCACCTGATGCTTGACGTCGAGGTCCTCGAACACGGCCTCGATCACGAGCGGCGCGTTGCCGAAGCCGTCGTACGTGATCGTGCCCGAGACGAGCGAGAGTTGGTCGTCGTACTCCTGTCGCGTGACCTGCTTGCGCACGAACTTCTCGCGGAGCACGTCGCGCACGGCGCCAATCCCCTTGAGCACGCGCTCGTGCTGCGCATCCTTCATGCGAACCGGAATTCCCTGCATCGCGGTCACGGCCGCAATACCCGCGCCCATGAAGCCGGAGCCGAGAACGCCGAGCTTGGTGATCGGCTTGGGCGCGGGGGCAGCGCCACTCACGCCAGGGTCCTTCTTGAGCGCCGTGGTGGCAAAGAAGATGGTGATCAACGCCTTCGACACCGGCGTCTCCGCCAGCTGTGCGAACGTCTCGACTTCGCGCGCGTACCCCGCCTCGATTCCGTGCGCGTACCCTTCCTGCACGACGTCGAGAATGGCCGGCGGCGCGGGGTAATTGCCGCGCG
>JAYTVE010000266.1:0-1769 GCA_043744185.1 Gemmatimonadota bacterium
GACACGGCGCCCGCCCCTCTCTCGCTGGAGGAGACGCCGCAGGGAATCGTCGTTGGCACGAGCGAGCGCGCACTGTTCGGCGGTGCGCTCGACGCCGTCGACTCGCTCGACGGCATCGCAAAGATGGTGCACGCCTGCAGCGCCTGCGGGCTCGTGAAGGGCGCCAAGAACGCGGTGCCGGGCGAGGGCAATCCGAACGCCGACTTCGTTCTCGTCGGCGAGGCGCCCGGGCAGAACGAGGACGAGCTTGGGCGACCGTTCGTCGGCCAGTCCGGCCAGTTGCTGACCAAGATCCTCGAGGCCATCAAGTTGAGCCGTGAGGACGTGTACATCTGCAATGTGATCAAGCACAGGCCGCCGAACAATCGCAACCCGGCGCCGGAAGAAATTGTGGCTTGCTCGCCGTTCCTCCGCAGGCAGATTGAACTCCTGCGCCCGAAGGTGATTCTCGCGCTCGGCACCTTCGCCGCGCAGACGTTGCTCGAAACCAAGACGCCGATCGGCAAGTTGCGCGGCCAGCTGCACCGGTACTACGGAGTGCCGCTGGTTGCCACGTACCACCCCGCGGCGCTCCTCCGTAATCCATCCTGGAAGCGCCCAACCTGGGAAGATGTCCAGCTCGCCCGCCGAATCCTCGATCGCGCCTCCGGCGCGTGACCCGTACCGTGACCGCAAGGCGCCCTGGGCGCCCGATGCGGAGCGGGCAGTGCTGGCCGCCATGCTGCTCGATGCGGACGCGGTCCTTCGCGCCACCGAGCTGCTCGAGGACAGCATGTTCTATCAGGAGGGGCACCGCCGCATCTATCGGGCGATGATCGCCCTCACGGAGCGGGGCGCGGTCATCGACCCGCTCACGCTAGCGGACGAGCTCGAGCGTCGCGGTGACCTCGCGCTGGCCGGGGGCAAGGATTACATGGCGTCGCTGCTCGACGCCGTCCCCACCGCGTCGAACACGGAGTACCACGCGCGCATCGTGCGCGAGAAGGCGCTGCTCCGTCGCCTGATCGAGGTGTCCACCACCATCGTCGGCGAAGCGTTCGACGCCAGGCTCACCGCCGCCGAACTGCTCGACGACGCCGAGCAGAAGATCTTTCAAGTGTCGCAGGCGCAGGGCTCGGGCGGCTTCGTGCGCATCAAGGAGCTGCTCTGGCCCACCATGGAGCGCATCGAGCAGCTCCAGAAGGGCGGCCAGAACGTCACCGGCGTGCCGTCGGGTTTCAAGGACCTGGACGAGATGACATCGGGCTTCCAGCCGTCCGAGATGATCATCGTCGCGGCGCGACCGTCTATGGGCAAGACGGCCTTCGTGCTCAATGTGGCGCAACACGCGGCTCTGGAGCGCAATGTTCCGGTCGCGTTCTTCAGCCTCGAAATGAGTAAAGATTCGCTCATGGAGCGCATCATCTCATCCGAGGCGCGCGTGGACGCGCAGAAGATCCGCCGCGGCATGCTGCGGGACGACGACATGCCGCGCATCGCGCGCGCGGTCGGCATCCTCAACAACGCGCCGATCTACATCGACGACGCCTCGGGCATCACGCTGCTCGAGATGCGCTCGCGCGCGCGCCGACTCAAGGCGGAATCCGGACTCGGTCTCATCATCATCGACTACCTCCAGCTCATCCAGGGGCCGGCGTCGTCGGAGAACCGCCAGCAGGAAATCAGCTCCATCTCGCGCTCGCTCAAGGCGCTCGCGAAGGAGCTGCAGGTGCCCGTCATCGCCCTCTCGCAGCTCTCGCGTGCGCCGGAGCAGCGCACGGGCGAGTCGC
>JAYTVE010000267.1:0-5650 GCA_043744185.1 Gemmatimonadota bacterium
GCGGTCAACGACCCGCACGTGACGTTTGCAATCACCGAGCGCGGCGAGGATGCGCCCGTGTCCGACTTCCGCACACCGATGTTCGAGGCGCTGCGCGCAGCGACGGCGCTGCTCGATCCCGGCATGGTGGTGGTGCCGTACTTGAGCACGGGCGCCACCGACAGCGCGCGGCTCCGGCAGCTGGGCATGCAGGCGTTTGGCGTGCTGCCGTTTCCGATGACGCAGGACGACGAGGATCGGATGCATGGCAACGACGAGCGGGTGCCGCTCGCGAGCCTGGCGTTCGGCACGCGGCTCATCTACGAGGCGATCGCACGAGTGACGGGCTGATGTCGTCCTGAGCCTCGCGAACGCCCTGCGTGTGCCCGTGGCGGCGAAAGGCCGGTCGCTCGCTGCGCTCTGGATTACGCGATTTGGCCCATCGCGACCCGCTCTGATCGTCACGCGTCACTCCCGTGACCAACTGCCGACCCGGACGGGCCTCTCGACGGAAACACACGTTTCTTCAATCGCTGCAACTTGCGTGGCCAATGGACGTTATCTGGCCCGCCCACTCCCGGGACTGTAGATTTTTCCCGTGCCCCGAACCTCCGCCCTTCACGGTGAGCGCGCTCGACTCACGGCGGACGCCGCCCTGCCGGCCCAACAAGAGTTGGGGGCCGTGCGCGAGATCGTGCACGCCTTCCTCACCGCCGACCAGCCGGCGGAGGTGTTCCAGTTCGCGCTCGACCGTGTGCTGCCGTTGGTGGGCGCCTCGTTCGCCTCCGTGTACCTCGTTGATGGCGCGAGCGAACTGATGCGGCTCGTGGCCGCCAGCAACTGGCCCGAGCAGTACCGTCCGTGGCTCGGTCAGATGCGCGTGCGCGTCGGCTTCGGACCGAGTGGCGAAGCGGTCAGCGAGCGCCGCCCCATCGAGATCCCCGACATCAGCGCCGATCCCTCGCTCGAGGACTGGGCGGAAGTGGCGCAGGAGATCGGCTTCCGCGCGCTGGTGGCGTTGCCGCTGCTCATCGGTCGCCAGGTGCTGGGCACGGCCACCTTCTATTTCGCGCAGCCCGGGAGTCCGGGCCCCGAGCGACGCGCGCTGCTCAAGATGGTCTCCGAACAGCTCGCCGCGGCTGCCGAGAAGGCGGCGCTGACCGAGGAACTCGCGCGCACCAAGGCCGCGCTCGCCGATGCCAACGAGGAGATCGACGCGCAGTACGTGGCCGTGCGCGAAGCCAAGCGCGTGAAGGACGAGTTCCTCGCGAACATCTCGCACGAGCTGCGCACGCCGCTCACGGCGGTGCTGGGCTACCTCGCCATCCTCGAGGAGGAAGTGAGCGGACCGATCACGGCGGAGCAGCGGAGCGATCTCGCGCAGGTGCGCGTGTCGAGCGAGCGGCTGGTGGTGCTCATCAACAACCTGCTCGAGCTCACCTCGCTCAAGCAGGGCACGCTACCAGTGACGATCGAGGAATTCGACCCGCGCGAGCCCCTGCGCGATGCGATGGCGATGACACCCGGTCGCTCCGTGGACGTGGTACTGCGCGTGGACGAGCCCGAGGGTACGATGCCACCGATGCGCTCCGACAAGGGGAAGCTCGCCCGCATCCTCTGTGAAGTGCTCGGCAATGCGTACAAGTTCACGAGGCGCGGCGAAGTGACCGTGTCGGCCATGGTCGTGGACGGTCGCGGCCGGTACACGGTGCAGGACACGGGCATCGGCATTCCGCTGGACGCGCAAGCGATGGTGTTCGACGAGTTCCGCCAGGTGGACGGGTCTGCGACGCGCCGCTACGGCGGGTCGGGGCTCGGGCTCGCGCTGGCGCGCCGGTTGGCCCGGCTGCTGGGTGGTGACATCGTTCTCGAGTCGGTCGAGGGCGCGGGCACCACTTTCACCCTCGAGCTGCCGCTCGAATACGAGGAGCCCCGGCGCGCCCGCGCGCTGGCGATGACGCCGCGATGACCGCACCGCACCTCCAGACCAATCGCACGATGCAGGTGGCCCGCACGTCGCTCGCGCCGAGCGCAGTGATCGCGGCGGCCAAGGTGTTCTTTTCCGGGGCACAGAGCGTGTACGTGGCCTTCGTGGAAAAGGAGGGGCCGGGCCACGTGGCGCTGCGCGGTCAGGGGGGCGAGGAAATCGTCATCGCTGCTCGTGAGCACGAGGGCGCTACGGAGGTCACGGGTGGCAGCTATCTGTTTGATCAGCAAGTCGCACGATTTCTGTCGTCATTGCCTGTGGCCGCTCCGCCCGCAGTGACGCCATGAGCGCGGACTTTCCCGACAACCTGCGCACGCGCGGCGCGCCGATCGTGCTCGCGCCAGATGCCACGCCGCGCACGACGGTGCGCGTGCAGCTGCTCGAGTCGTGGGACGCCGTGCTCGTGGACTGCCCGGCGAACGAGCCGGTGGTGGCGGTGAAGGTGGCCGCACTCGCGGTGCTCGACCCCGCGGCGGACTTCCACGACGACTTCGTGGTGAAGCATCGGGGCGTGGAAGTGCGCGACGAGTCGTGCGGGCTGGCGGATGCGCAGATTCCGGTGCACGCGACGATATCGCTTTCGCACCGCCGGCGCCGGCCGGTGCGGTAGCACGCGCGTGGCCGTCGGCTTCATTTCGCACAGCGACTGCGGACGGCACGACACCGGGTGGGATCATCCGGAGCATGTGGGACG
This sequence comes from Gemmatimonadota bacterium, assembly GCA_043744185.1. GTDB lineage: Bacteria > Gemmatimonadota > Gemmatimonadetes > Gemmatimonadales > Gemmatimonadaceae > JACPPC01. Next base: position 2,661 of record JAYTVE010000267.1, read on the forward strand.
ATTGCGCGCCATCACGCGGGCATTGCGCGACGAGCCGGACCTGCTCGTGTCGCTCCACCACCACGAGGGGCGGCACGCGACGGCCGACGAACTCGCGCTCGCGCACGACGCGGCGTACATCGCGCGCGTGCGCTCGCTCGCGGAGGGCGGCGGTGGTCGGCTGGATGGCGACACCGTGGTGAGCGAGGGGTCGTGGGATGCGGCGACGGCGGCTGCAGGCTGCCTGCTCGATGCCGTCGACTTCGCGATGGACGGCACGGCGACACGCAGCTTCTGCGCGGTGCGACCGCCGGGACACCACGCGCTGCGCGCCAGCGGTATGGGGTTCTGCCTTTTCGGGAACGTGGGCGTTGCGGCACATTACGCGCGGGCGCGGCACCGTCTCGAGCGCGTGCTCATCGTCGATTGGGACGTGCACCACGGCAACGGGACGCAGGCCTTGGTGGAGCACGAACCCGGCATCCGTTTCGTGTCGGTGCACCAGAGGCCGTGGTATCCCGGGACGGGAGCCGCCGCCGATCGTGGGCCCCACGACTCGGTGTGGAACGTGCCCATGGCAGCCGGGTTGCCGGCGGCCGCCTATGTCGACGCGCTGGAAGCGGCCGTGGCCGCTGCCACCACAGGCTGGGCGCCTGACCTCGTGCTCGTCTCGGCCGGCTTCGACTCGATGCTTGGCGATCCTCTCGGTGGTTTCACCCTGACGCTCGACGACTACGTGCGACTTACGCGCACGTTGGTCGCGCTCGCGGACCGAACCGCTCACGGGCGGCTCGTGAGCGCGCTCGAGGGGGGCTATGAACCGAGCGCCGTGGGTGCCGCAGCAGTGGCCCATCTCAAGGCGCTGGCCTGAGGGAGGCATGACGGTAGCTTTCCCGAGAGTCCCATGAGCGCCCCCGCTGCCACTCCCGATCGCGCCGCCGATGCGGCCGCACGCCCCATGGCGCGCGGCCTGCGGTCGTTCCTGCTCGGGCCCGACGGGCAGCTGCAGACGGACCTCACGCCGCGCGAACTGGTGGCCGCACGCACGAGCGATTCACCGCTCTGGGCGGACCTCGACGTTACCGACCAGCACCAGGTGGCGTGCCTCGAGAACGTGTTCGGCTTCCATCCGCTGTCGGTGGAGGACGCGCTCAATCCGCAGTCACGCGTCAAACTCGAGGAGTTTCCGGACTATCTCTTCTTGATCGTGCGCGGCGTGACGTATCGCCACGACACGGATGATCCGTACGACATCGAGACGTACAACATCTGCTTCTTCCTCGGACGCGGCTTTCTCGTCACGACGCACGCCGGGCCGGCGGCGCCGATCGAGGAGATGGTGGGTCGCGTGACGCGGAATCCTGACGTGCTCGGGCGCGGCGCGGACCGCACGCTGCACGCCATGATGGACATGGCGGTGGATGCGTATTTCCCGGTCATGGATAAGGTGGACGAGCTGCTGGACGGACTCGAAGATCGCGTCGTGTCGAACTTCGACGAGCAGGCGCTCGGGGACATCCTCGCGCTCAAGCGCCTGGTGCTCTCGCTGCGTCGGCACCTCGCGCCGCAGCGCGAGGTGCTCGCGGTGCTCACCAACCGTCCGTGCGCGCTGCTCACCCCCGACATGCAGGTCTACTTCCGCGACGTGTACGATCACGTGCTGCGGATCAACGACAACATCGACACGTACCGCGACCTGCTGTCGAGCACGCTCGACAGCTACCTGTCGCAAGTCTCGATCCGGCTCGGCCGGATCACGACGGGGCTCGCGGTGGTGGCGACATTGTCGGTACCGTTCGTGGTGATCAGCGGCATGTGGGGGATGAACTTCGAGCAGATTCCGCTCTCGCACGCGCCGCACGGGTTCTGGTACATGCTCGCATTGCAGCTCGGGCTGGGGGCGGCGCTGGTTGGGCTGCTCAAATGGCGTCGGTGGCTCTAAGGCAGGGGAGGCTGTTCACGGATGTTCTGTCCTGATTGCGGCACATGGAATCGCGCGCGCGCCACGAACTGCGTGCGCTGCGCGATCGACTTGCCCGTGCTGGCCGAGCCACCGCTCGAGAAGCCCGACGAAGAGACGGGCGCGCTGCGGCTCGCGACCGGGAACCGCTATCGCATCGTGAAGCGGCTCGGCTCGGGCGGCATGGCGCACGTGTACTACGGCGAGCACGAGGTGCTGGGCCGTCCGCTCGTGGTCAAGGTGCTGCACCAGTCGCTGGCGCGCGAGGAGGAAATGCGCGAGCGGTTCCGCCGCGAGGCCGAAGCCGCGAGCCGCCTCGTGCACCCGTTCATCTGTCCGATCGAGGAGTACGGCGAGGCGGGGAACACCGTGTACCTGATCATGCCGTACCTCTCGGGTGGGTCGCTGGCGGGCAAGCTGATGGCCACGCGCACGGTGTCGCCCGAGAAGGCGGCGGCCGCTGGCGCGCAGGTGTCGGTCGCGCTCGACTATGCGCATCGCCGCGGCATCGTGCATCGCGACATCAAGCCGGACAACGTGCTGTTCGATGACGATGGCAATGCCCGCCTGACCGATTTCGGGATCGCGACGGCACGCTTCCATGGCCGCCTCACGGCGGGCGGTCGTGCGATGGGCACGCCGCACTACATGTCGCCCGAGCAGGCGATGGGAAAGCTCGTCGACGGCCGATCGGATCTCTACGGCGTCGGCGTCATGTTGTACGAGTGCGTGGTGGGCTTCCCGCCGTTCGATGGTGCGGACGCATACTCGGTGGGCTACAAGCACGTGCACGAGTCCCCGGTCTCGCCTGACACGGTGAATTCCGGCGTGCCGTCCGCGCTCGCGACGATCATCATGCGTTGCCTCGCCAAGAATCCCGACGACCGCTACCAGCGCGGCGCGGAGCTGGCCGAGGCGCTGCTCCGCTATCTCGGCGCCGGCTCCGCCACGGACTCGTGGCGCGCCGCGGGCGTCGCCTGGTCTCCCTTTGCCAACACCCCGAGCCGTCCATGAAGATCACGCATGAAGTGCTGACGCTGACCACCACGCA
>JAYTVE010000268.1:0-5635 GCA_043744185.1 Gemmatimonadota bacterium
GGCATGACGACGAGGAAGACCATCGTCGTGCCGTGCATCGTGAAGAGCTGGTTGTATTGGTCCGCGCTCACGATCTGCATGTTCGGGCCCATCAGCTGCGTGCGGATGATGAGCGCTTCGAGCCCGCCCCAACAGAAGAAGAAGACGGCGGTGATCAGGTACAGGATGCCGATCCGCTTGTGATCGACGGTCGTCAGCCAGCTCCAGATGCCGCTGGGGGACGAGGTCTCGGCCATCGTTGCCGAGATGGGGGCTGCCATGGTGGCCATTGAATGATTTCTCTGGTCGCTGCGTTTACTTGAGCGCCCGCAGGTACGCCACGATATCGGCGATCTGCTGGTCGGTCAGGCCGCCCATGGCGACCTTCATCTTCATGATCGGGTCGTACTGATCGAGGCCGAGCGTCGGCATCAGCGACCCCGGCTTCATGTCACGGGCATTCTTGAGCCACGCCGAGAGGTGCTTCGCATCATTCGGGAAGAGCCCGCCGGCGATGGTATAGCGCGTGGCGATGTGCGTGAGGTTCGGCCCGATGATGCCCATCGACATCGGGTTGCCGCCGATGGCGTGGCAGCCGATACAGGTCGAGCGCGAGTAGATCGCCTTGCCCGAGTCGGCGTTGCCCTTGGCCAGAACGTCGTCGCTGAGCGCGAGGCCGCCCGGGAGCGGCGTCTTCGGGATGACGTGCGCGGGGAGCTTGTCTGCGGGAAAGACGTAGCCGCTGGCGACGACGACCGGCGTGGTATCGCCGAGCGCGACCTCACCCGAGGCGGCGCCCTTCCTGGCCGGTGCCTTGCCCGGTGCCGCGGCGGCTGGCGGTGGCACCGGCGGAGCAACGCCAAAGACAGCCTGCCCCTTCTGGTGCGCGGCCCACGACTCGAAATCGGCGACCGGCACCACGTAGGTGCGGAACTTCATGTTCGCGTGGCTGTCGCCGCAGTACTCGGCGCACTGCCCGTTGCTGGCCGTGGGCGGGAGGTTCGCGTCCGGCGTGAACCACAGGTAGTTGGTGCGGTTCGAGATCAGGTCGCGCTTGCCGCCCAGGTTCGGGATCCAGAACGAGTGCAGCACGTCCTTGGTCTTGAGCGCAAAGTTCGCGGTGCGACCCGCCGGGAGGTACAGCTCGTTGGCCGTGACCACGCCGTACTGCGGGTAGCGAAATTCCCACCACCACTGGTGCCCGATGACCTCGACTTCGATCGCGCCCGCGGGCGCCTTGGCCTGCGTCTTGAAGATCGTGCGGATGGTCGGGATCGCGATGAAGACGAGGATGATCGCGGGGATCACCGTCCACAAGATCTCGAGCGTGGTGTTGCCGTGCGTCTGTTTCGGTTCGGGCGCGCCGGGGCGCGCGCGGAAGCGGATGATCGTGTAGATGAGGACCGCTTCGACGATCACGAAGACAATCGTGCCCCAGAGCAGCAGGCGATCCCAGAGAAAGTCGATGTCCGTGGCGAAATCCGACCAATGCAGAAAGGTCGAATTCGGGTAGTTCCCGCCGCAGGCAGCGAGGGCCACGGCGAGAATCGCCAGGAGTACACCCGCGCGAATTCGCGGACGTGAAAAGCGGGTCATGTCAGATATCTCGAAAACGGCGGAAAGGGCGTGGGTCGCCGGTCAGCGCAAACGCTTCAAAACGCGTCGCAAGAACCTACCCATTGGGGCAGGTAGAAACAACGGCTCAATTCGGACCGCAAGTACAAGCGGCGTAAACTCTTGCGCCCTCGACGGACTTCACCCGACAGGACGAATATGACTGCGGCAAAGTATCGGCACCGTACAGGTTTACGGCCGCTCACGACGACTACGCCTAGTCTCCCGCAGCGCCCGGCTTGTCGTCGTGCTTCTCGTGCTTGGCCTTGGTCTGCGAAATTGCGATGTCGAGCTGCACCTTGAGCTGCGCGACCGCCTCGCGCATTGCGCGCACCTTCATGACGTCGCCGCCACCCGGCCGGGACAGCGTGAGAATCGAGGTCGAGACAAGGTCGGAAATCATGCCGAACTGTCCCTTCAGCTTGCCGACCAACGGCGTTGCAATCCGCTTGTACGACGAGATGTAGGTCGCGTTGTTCTTCGCGTTGCCCTTGACCGCGATGGCGAAGCGCTCGGCCTGGGCGTTGAGCGCCATCGCCGCATGCATCGCCTCCTCCAGGGTCGCCATCTTCACCTGCCCCGCGCCGTCGAGCTTGATGCCAGCCATCGTCCCAACCTCCTTCGTACCTAGCGAGTCCCCGCCATCCGGGCCGGGTCGAGCAGGTCGGCCAGCTTCTCGCGCGTGAGGAGCTTCCGCTCCAGCACCAGGTCGAACACCCCGCGACCGCTGGCCAGCGCGTCGCGCGCGATCTCGGTGGCCGTCTCGTAGCCTAGCGCCGGGACAAGCGCAGTGACGATCCCGATGGAGTGCTCGACGAAGTACCGGAGCCGGTCCGGATTGGCCGTGATCCCCACCACGCAGCGCTCGCGCAGCACGATGCAGGCGTTGCGGAGCGACTCCATGCCGCGCAGCAGCCGGAAGGCGATGATCGGCTCGAACACGTTGAGCTGGAGCTGTCCGCCTTCGGCCGCCATCGTCACGGTCACGTCGCCCCCGATGATGTCGTAGCAGACCTGGTTCACCACTTCCGGGATGACCGGGTTCACTTTGCCCGGCATGATGCTCGATCCTGGCTGGAGCGCGGGCAGGTTGATCTCGCCGAAGCCGGCGCGCGGGCCGCTCGAGAGGAGGCGCAGGTCGTTGCACGTCTTGCTGAGCTTGACTGCGCAGCGCTTGAGCACGCCGGACAGCTGCACGAGCCCGCCAACGTCGGCGGTCGCCTCCACGAGGTCCGGCGCCGTGATCACGTCCACGCCGGTGACGCGCGCCAGGTGGCGTCGCACCGAATCGACGTACCCCTTGGGCGTGTTGATGCCGGTGCCCACGGCGGTGGCCCCCATGTTGATCTCGCGGAGGAGCGCCTGCGCCTCGGTCAGCCGATCGATGTCCTCGATCATGGTGACGCCGAACGCGGCGAACTCCTGGCCGAGCGTCATCGGGACGGCGTCCTGCAGTTGCGTGCGCCCCATCTTCACGAGCGGCGCGAACTCCGTGCCCTTGTCGAGGAAGGCCTGCGCGAGCGGCCGCATCGCGTCCTGAAGCCGGTCAACGGCCGACACGAGCGCGAGCCGTACGGCGGTCGGATAGACGTCGTTGGTGGACTGGCTCAGGTTGACGTGCGAGTTGGGCGAGAGCCAGGCGTAGTCGCCGCGCTGGCGGCCAGCGAGCTCGAGGGCGCGGTTCGCGATCACCTCGTTGGCGTTCATGTTGGTGCTCGTGCCAGCGCCGCCCTGAATCATGTCCACCAGAAAGTGCTCGTGATGGCGGCCGTGTACCACTTCGCGCGCCGCGCGCACGATCAGCTCCTTGCGTTCGGCGTCCAGCAGACCGAGTTCGCCGTTGGCTTCGGCGGCGGCTTCCTTGACCTGCGCGAGCGCCACGACGAGCGCCGGGAATTCGCGCAGCGTGACGCCGGTGATCGGGAAGTTCTCCGTCGCGCGGAGCGTCTGAATGCCGTAGAGCGCGTCCACCGGCACCTGACGCTCGCCGAGCAGGTCGTGCTCGGTGCGCATGCGCCCGCCGCCGAAGCCCAGGGCGCGTCCGCGCCCGACGAGCGTGGCATCGACGCGCGAGAGGCGTCGCGAGATGGCGCGGGCGGCGCGGCTGACGAGCGCCGCATAGATGGCGGGCGCTTCCTTGAGGAGCGCGGCGAGGCCGGCCTTGTCGAACACGAAGGCGCTGGCCGGCTCGATGCAGCGCGCTGTGGTGCCATGCACCTCGTCGTCGAGCAGGAGGCCCTCGCCGATGGCGTCACCGGCCGAGAGCGTCGTCATGCGCATGATGATGCCATCGTGTCCCTTCTCGATGGCCATCGAGCCATCGAGGATGATGGCCATGCGCTGGCGCGGTTCGCCCTCGTGGAAGAGCACCTCGTCCACGGCGAACTCGGTCAGGGTGCCGGTGCGCGAGAGGTGCCAGAGATGCTGGTCGGGGAGCCCTTCGACGAAGGCACAGCCCCGCAGGAGATTGGTCTGGGAAGTCGGTCGCATGGGCTGGAAGGTAGGGTGTGCGCGTGAGGCGGCAAACGGTGCGTCCGGGGGTGTGACGCCCCTCACGGCTCATGGGCACGGACGGTAGCTTGCGACGCTGACGACCCTCACTCGGAGCCTTACGATACGTGAGCACCACCCGTCGCGATTTTCTTGGGGTAGGCGCGGCCGCGGCCGCCGGATTGCTGGTGGGGCGGCCGGGCGAAGCCGGCGCTGAAGCGGTTGGGTCGCCTGTGGCGCCCGGTGTGCCGCCGGTGGTGCGTCCGGCGATCGTGTCGAGCGCCAACGGCATCCGCGGCGTGGCCAAGGCGCACGCGATGATCCTGCAGGGAACCGATCCGCTCGACGCCATCATTGCCGGCGTCAACATCGAGGAGCTGGACCCCGAGAACGATTCGGTGGGGCTGGGCGGCCTCCCCAATGAAGAGGGCGTGGTCCAGCTCGACGCGAGCGTGATGCACGGGCCCACGAAGCGCGCGGGCTCGGTGTCGGCGCTCGAGGAGATCGCCACGCCCAGTCTCGTGGCCAAGGCGGTGATGGACTACACCGACCACATCATGCTGGTGGGGGAGGGGGCGAAGAAGTTCGCGCTCCGCATGGGGTTCAAGCCGCAAAACCTGCTGACGGAAAAGAGTCGCCAGAACTGGCTCCGTTGGCGCGCAAACTTGAACCCGGACGACTTCTGGCTGGATCACCCCGACGACGTGAAAATCCGCTTCACCTCGGGGACGATCAACATGAACGCCGTGACCGCGAGCGGTGACATCGCGAGCTGCACTACCACGAGCGGCTACTCGTGGAAGATCCCGGGGCGCATCGGCGATTCCCCGATCATCGGCGCCGGGCAGTACTGCGACAACGGCGTGGGCGCGGCCGGCGCGACCGGGCGCGGCGAGGCGTGCATCAAGGTGTGTGGCGCGTTCAGCATCGTCGAGCAGATGCGCAACGGGCTCGGGCCACAGGAGGCCTGCCTCAAGGTGCTCGAGCGCGTCATCGCCATGACCGAAAAGCGGTTGCTCGATGCCAACGGGCGCCCGAAGTTCGGCCTCCAGTTCTACGCCATCGCGAAGGATGGCCGCACGGGGGCCGCGTCGTTGTACGAGGGCGCGGAGTACGCGGTGGCGGACGACAAGGGAGCGCGGCTCGAGAAGTGCGCGTTCCTGTTCTCGCGCGCACAGATGCCCCGTGGCGCCTGGTAGCGCGTCGGGTTCGAGCGGACTGAACAACGTCCGCGCGACGCCGGAGGATTTTCGTCTCCTGCGGCGGCGGCTGGCGTTGCCGATCGGGATGTTCTTCGGCGTCGCGCTGGTCGGCGTGCTGGGCTACCTGGTGATCGGCGGGTCGAATGTCACGCTGCTCGATGCGATCTACATGACCGCAAACGTCATCACCACCGCGGGATTCCGAGAGTCGGTGGACATGACGTCGGGGTCGGCGGGCCGGATCTTCACCATCGGCCTGTTGCTGGTGGGCGCGGGCGTGGGCGCGTACGCGATCTCGACGTTCACGGCATTCATTGTTGAAGGGGACCTGACCGAGGAGTTCCGGAGGC
>JAYTVE010000269.1:0-5620 GCA_043744185.1 Gemmatimonadota bacterium
CAGCCACTGCGGGCCGGACCCGCCGACTTGCGGTAGCAGCGCCGTCCGGAAATCCACGTACTGCGCGCGCGCTGCCATCGGGCTCAGGGCCAGCAGCGCTGTGCCGAGCAGGCGACGCCATGTGGTAACGCGCGGAAAAACTTTTGAATCAGTCGGCATGGGGAACTCGTGAAAGCATGCATGCAGCCTGCTGCGCTGCCTCGACCGCCAATCTCAGTAGATGGAGCGTCACTGTGCCGTGCGGCGCATCACTCCGCAGACGCACTCCTGCTTACGGATCCTCGCCCATCCACGTGCCGCCCTCGGCCAACCGGTAGCGCAGCAGGAAGAGGTTCAGCGACCCGAAGCTCAGCTTGCTCTTGAGCTGCAGCACCATGCGTCGGCTGTCGTCCGACAGCCAGATCGTCGCTTCTCCGCCCTCGGAGAAGATGCCCGAAGTCTTGATGATCGGCTGCAGCACGATCGCGTCGAATTCGCCGGCCGGCACACGGATCTTCTCTTTCCGCAGAACCTTGATCCGCACCGGGTTGGCTTCCGGGTCGAAGTAGCGGTCGTACGAATACTCCTTGCCAACTTCGAGCGGCTGCGTGCGAATGAAGTACAAGAACGAGCCGTCGTCGAGCGGCGATTCCACGCTCGGCTTCTCCGGCTTGTCGTTCTCCGTGTAGCTCTTGCGTTCCGGAAAAAACTCGTAGCGGCGGTTCGCCTTGTAGCTGCCCTCGGCGATCTCCTGATGGAAGCGGAGCGAGGCGAACTTCTCCGGCTCGATCCAGCTCTGCATCAGGTCGTTCACCTTGAAGAACATGGTACCGCCGGTGATCCGGAAGAGCGTCTGGATCGTGTTCTGCCCGCGCACGACCGCCGGCCCCTTCACGTACATCGACGCCGACCCCACGCGCAGGAATCCGAACTTGAGCGCGTACGAGAGCGACTCCCCCGTGACGAACGGCACGTCGAGGCCGGGGCCCCAACGCGTCGGCCCCGGTGGCGGCGTCGTGTCGGCGGCAACGGGCGGCGTTCGTTCCTGCGCGGCGCCGAGCACGGCGATGCCGACCGTGGTGGCGATCATCACCCCGAGCAGCAGGGCGCGCGCAGCGAACCGGTGACGAGACGGACGAGGGCGTTGGGTCATGGGGCGACCGGACGTGGGGTGAGCGTCCAGAGGGCGTAGGAGCTGAGCGAAAACGGAAGCGGGAATCGTTCCAAAGTACGACCGGCACGCGCCGCAGTGCTCACGTCGCTGGTATCAATTCGATTCCAGCGCGTGATGATCCACGCCCGCTTCGGCTCCCCTAACACTCGCGATATGCTGTCCGTCACGGGTATCACGCGATCGAGGTAGAAGCGCAAGGTGGGATGACTCGTCTCGATCACCGGTGGAGAAGTGCGAGGGAGCGGCCGGTGCTGCCGCCCCGTCTGGTACTCGATGATCGTCTCGTTCGGACCCACCCGCTGCGCGACTTCGGCGGCCACGTGGTGCAACTCCGCGTGGAAGCCCGGCACGAGCGTGCGCCCGCCAAGGGTGAGTCCCCCGTAGTACACCGTGAATCCGAATTGGGCGAAGGCGGCCATCCCGAGCACGCCCACGAGCGGCCGCGCCAGCCGTCCCAGCGTCAGTGGCGCCCAGCGCCGCGCGCAGTCGTCGGCCACGAGCAGCGCCAGCGGGACCATGGCGGGCAGCATGTAGTGCACCAGCTTGCTGCCGCTCGCGGTGAAGAAGATGAAGACCGTCAGTGCCCACGTCTGCAGGAACCGCCGGACCGCGTCATCTGCGGTGAGCGGATGCGCACGGCGTGGCCATGCCCGCCAGATGTAGAGCGACCAGGGAATCATCCCCACCAGCAGCACGGGGAGGTAGAAAATCAGGTACCCGTACCACGGCACGTTGTGCGCGGTGTCGCCCCCGAGAAAGCGCCCGACGTTCTGCTCCCAGAGGAAGCCGCGCACGAAGTCGTTCTTGTTGGCCAGGTAGATCGGCCCGTACCACGTGGACAACACGCCGAGGCAGAGCACGCTCGCGACCATCCACCCGCCGCGGAAGCGCGCGCGTAGCTGCGGCTCGCGCCACCACGTCACGCCCGCAATGAGAACGAAGAAGGCGATCGCCACCGGCCCCTTCGCGAGCACGCCGAAGCCGATCGCGGCCCCCGCCGCCCAGCGCCAGCGCACGTCGCCCACCAGTGATTCCCAGAACCAGACGAGCCCCGCCGTGAGGCACAGCACCAGCAACGGGTCGGTGAGCATCATCCGCCCCACCGCCACCACCAGCAGCGAGGTCGCGAGCACCAACGGCGCCACGAGGGAGGCGCCCGTCGCGAGGTGGCGGCGCGCGAACCATGCGGCGAGCGCCATCGTCGCCCACGTGGCAAGAATCGCCGAGACGCGCGGGCCGACCATCGGGCCGAGCCATTTCACGAACGGAATCGCCGCCCAGTAGACGAGAATCGGCTTCTCGTACCACGGCGCGCCGTTGTAGTACGGCGTGATCCACTCGTGTCGGCGCAGCATCTCGCCGACGATGGCCGCATAGAACCCCTCGTCGAGGTCGAAGAGCCCGTACGTCCACCAGCCGAGGAAAGGCAGGACGCAGGCAAGGGCGACAATCCACGGGAGGCGCGGATCGGGCGCGGCGGTGGCGCGCGCGAGCGGCGGCGAAGCTGGCGGCGCAGCGGACGGGGCGGGGGCGGTCATGCGATCGGAAAGGTAGCAGGAATCCCGCTTGACCTTGAGGGCGACACGAAACTATCCTTCTATCCGCATCACCGGATTATCTCCCGCCTCCACTCACGTGGCCCGCACCGCCATCTTCGACCGGCTCGCCAGCCTCGCCGACCCCACCCGGGGCCGGTTGCTGCTCGTGCTCGACCGGCACGAACTCACGGTCGGCGAGCTCTGTCTGGCGCTGCAGCTGCCGCAGTCCACGGTCAGCCGCCACCTCAAGCAGCTCGGCGCCCTCGGCTGGATTTCCTCGCGCGCGGAGGCGGCGAGCCGGCTCTATCGCATGGTGCCGCGCCTCGACCCGTCGGCCCGGAAACTCTGGGTCGTCGTGCGTGAGTCGCTGGTCGAGAGCGAGGGGGCACGACGCGATGCGCAGCGCGTCGCCGCCATTCTTGAGCGCCGCAAGCGCGCCAGCCGCGAGTTCTTCGCGTCCGCAGCTGGACAGTGGGATGCACTGCGTGACGACCTCTTCGGCCGCCGGGCCGATGTCATCGCGCTCCTCGGTCTGCTCGACGAGACGCTCGTCGTCGGCGACCTCGGGTGCGGCACTGCGCAGATCGCCGAGGCGATCGCGCCGAACGTGCGCGCCGTGATCGGCGTCGATGGCTCGCGTTTCATGCTCGCAGCGGCGCGCCGTCGCGCCGGCGACACGCCGAACCTCGACCTGCGTCAAGGCGATCTCGAGGCGCTGCCGATCGCGGACGACACGCTCGACGTCGCGATCCTCTTTCTGGTGCTGCACTATCAGGACGAGCCGGTGCGCGTGCTCGCCGAAGCGCGCCGCGCGCTGCGGCCGGGTGGACGTCTGCTCGTCGTGGACATGATGCCGCACGAACAGCGCGATCTCGCCGAACGCATGGGGCACGTCTGGCAGGGCATCGGCGAGGAGATGCTCGCCGGTTGGATGGAGGAAGCGGGCTTCGCCTCGGTGCGCTACCGACCGATGCCGGTGGATGACGCCGCGAAGGGGCCCGCACTCTTCACGGCCGTTGCCGTTGCGCCGGCCGTCGCGCAGCAGGCCGCCGTTGCGACGGAGTCACGGCGCAGCGCGTAGGCACGATCCGCACGGAAGGACAAGGGCACGAGTCGCAGGGCAAGGCACGAGTGGCAGGACGAAGGCAGTTCGTACGCACCACGCACGACACACTCAACTCTCAGGACACCGATCCAATGGCGACTGCCGTGAAGACGATGCCGACCGAAAGCGCCACCGAGCGCCCGGCATTTAAGGTGAAAGACATCGCACTGGCCGAGTGGGGCCGCAAGGAAATCCGCCTCGCCGAGCACGAGATGCCCGGGCTCATGGCGCTGCGCGCCGAGTACAAGGGCAAGCATCCGCTCAAGGGCGCCAAGGTGATGGGCTCGCTGCACATGACCGTGCAAACGGCGGTCCTCATCGAGACGCTCGTCGAGCTCGGCGCCGACGTGCGCTGGGTGTCGTGCAACATCTTCTCGACGCAGGATCACGCCGCTGCGGCGGTTGCGGTCGGCCCCACGGGCACCGTCGAGAAGCCGGCCGGTATTCCGGTCTTCGCGTGGAAGGGCGAGTCGCTCGAGGAGTACTGGTGGTGCACCGAGCAGGCGCTCTGGTGGCCCGACGGCACGGGGCCGAACCTGCTTCTGGACGATGGCGGCGACGCGACGCTGCTCGTGCACCGGGGCGCCGAGTTCGAGAAGGCGGGCGCCATTCCCGGCTTCGATTCCGATAACGAGCCCGAGGAGTGGGGCGTGATCCTCGACCTCCTTCGCGCCGAGTCGAAGAAGCACCCCGGTCGCTGGACCAAGGTGCTGGCCGACATCCGCGGCGTCTCGGAGGAGACGACCACCGGCGTGCATCGCCTGTACGAGATGCAGAAGGCCGGCACGCTCGCCTTCCCGGCGATCAACGTGAACGATGCCGTCACCAAGTCGAAGTTCGACAACCTGTACGGCTGCCGTCACTCGATCATCGACGGCCTCAACCGCGCGACGGACGTGATGCTCGCCGGCAAGCTCGTGGTCATCTGCGGCTACGGCGACGTGGGCAAGGGCTGCGCGCAGGCGCTCAAGGGGCAGGGCTCGCGCGTGGTGATCACGGAGATCGACCCGATCTGCGCGCTGCAGGCGGCGCTCGAGGGCTACCAGGTCACGACGCTCGACGACGTCATCGAGACGGCCGACATCATCATCACGGCCACGGGCAACAAGAACATCATGACGGTCGAGCTCATGGGCCGCATGAAGGACAAGGCCATCATCGGCAACATCGGCCACTTCGACAACGAGATCGACATGGCTGGCCTCAAGAAGGCCGAGGGTGCGAAGCGCATCGAGATCAAGCCGCAGTACGACGAGTGGCAGCTCGCCAACGGCCGCTCGATCCTCATTCTCGCCGAAGGCCGTCTGCTCAACCTCGGCTGCGCCACGGGTCACCCGAGCTTCGTGATGTCGGCGTCATTCACCAACCAGGTCATGGCGCAGGTCGAGCTACACCTGCACGCCGACAAGTACGAGAAGAAGGTGTACACGCTGCCCAAGCACCTCGACGAGAAGGTGGCGCGCCTGCACCTCGCCAAGTTGGGAGTGAAGCTCACCGAGCTCAGCAAGGACCAGGCCGACTACATCGGCGTGCCGCTCAGCGGGCCGTACAAGCCGGATCACTATCGGTACTAGGTCCCGCTTGACCGTCTCACTCTCGACGACCCTCGCCGCAGGCGGCGCAGCCGCCTCGGCGTCGGTCGCCGGGCGTCCGGGCGCCGCACGCGTCGCCCGCATCGATGCGCTGCGGGCGGTGGCGGTGCTGCTCGTCATGCTGCGACACCTACCCCTGCCGTCGGCCGACCAGCCGCGCCTCGTGGCCTTCATGCAATTCGTGAAGATGCCGGCGTGGTTGGGGGTGGACCTGTTCTTCGTCCTGAGCGGC
>JAYTVE010000270.1:0-5612 GCA_043744185.1 Gemmatimonadota bacterium
GCGGCCTCGAAGGCATACGTGACGAAGGCGTCGGCCGCGAGCAGGTCGAGCGCCGTCTGCCGGTCGGTGCGTCCTTCGCTCAGGAGACGCGAGAGGAGCGCTTCGCCCGCGCAGAGCAGCACTTCGCCAAGATCGGCCGTCGGTTCCTGTGCACGGGCACCCAGCGCCTCGGTCAGTCGCCCGATGAGCGCAGGAGGCGGCACCGGCTGGCGGGCGGCGAGCCACTCAAAAGGCGTCGTGGCCATCGCCTACGCTCCCATGGCCTTGGACACGATCGTCACGGCCTGGGCGAGCGCATCCGGCAGCTTCGACGCATCCGGAATACCGGCCTGTGCCATGTGCGGCTTGCCGCCACCCTTGCCACCAGCGATCGCGGCCAGCTCGCGCACGAGCCCGTCCGCCTTGATCCCCCTCTTGTTGAGGTCGTCGGTGACGACCACGAGCAGTGTGCTCTTGCCATCGGCGAACGACGCACCGAGCACGCCCACGCCGGAGCCGAGCTTCTCGCGCATCTCGTCGCCCTGCGCCTGCAGCGCCTTGGTATCGGCCGCGCCCGACATCGCGCTCACCACGAGTGAACCGCCCACGCTCACCGCCTTCGCGATCAGCTGGTCGGTCTCCGCCTTGGCGCCTTCGGCCGCGCTCGCCTCGAGCTTCTTTTCGAGTGCGCGGCGATCGTCAACCATGGCCTTGACGCGCACTTCGGCCTCGTCGATGCGTGTGGCGCCCACCGCGTGCGCCACGCGGCCGAGTGACTGCGCGCGATCGTGCAGCAGCGCGTAGGCGCCGCGTCCGGTGTACGCCTCGATGCGGCGCACGCCGGCCGCCACTCCCGATTCCTGCACAATGGTGAAGAGGCCGATGTCGCCCGTGTTGCGCACGTGGGTGCCGCCGCACAGTTCGGTCGAGTAACCGGGTACGTCGACGACGCGCACGACATCGCCGTATTTCTCGCCAAAGAGCGCCATGGCGCCACCCGCCACTGCCTCACGGTACGCCATTTCCTTCGTGCTCACCGGCGTGGATTTCCACACTTCCTCGTTCACCTCGCGCTCGATCTCGGCGAGCAGCTCGGGCTTCACGGGGCCGTGGTTGGTGAAGTCGAAGCGCAGGCGGTCCGGTGCGACGAGCGATCCGGCCTGATGCACGTGCTCGCCAAGATGGCGGCGGAGGGCGGCATGCAGCAGGTGCGTGGCCGTGTGGTTGCGCTCCGTGTCGCGGCGCTCGGACTTCGGCACGCGAGCCGTCGCATGACCAAAGGCCATCTTGCCCTCGAGCACGCCGATGGCCGCGTGGCGACCGTCGAGCTTGCGCACCTCGTCGACCTGCATCCGCCATCCGTCGCCCACGACCTCGCCATGGTCGCTCACCTGGCCGCCCGACTCCGCGTAGAACGGCGTCTGCTCGAGCAGCACGGCCACGCGCCCCTCACCCAGCAGGCGCACGGCACTGACGCGAGTGTTCACCTCGACGACATCATAGCCCACGAACTCCGACGTTCCGTCGCCGCCGTTCCGCTCCCACGCGTCGATGTCGCCGATCTCGTCCGCCACCACCTTGATCACGCGCGACTTCCGCTCCATCTGCGATCGCTTGCGCTGCTGCTGGAGCGCATCCTCGAAGCCGGCAATGTCCACGTTGTAGCCGCGCTCGCGCGCCATCAGCTCGGTGAGGTCGAGCGGAAACCCGTATCGATCGTACAGCGTGAAGGCTTCCTCGCCGCTCACGGTGCCGCGCGAATGGGTGGAGCCCTGCGTACTGCGCCCGGCAGGCGCGATCTCGTCGAAGCGCGACATGCCCGCATCGATCGTCGCCAGGAACCGCTCTTCCTCGGCGCGCGTCGTGTCCACCAAGTGCTTGTGCCGGACCTGGAGTTCGGGATAGCACGCTCGCATCTGGTCGATGACCACCTGCACCACAGGCGCGAGCGTGGGTTCGCGACGGCCCATCAGCCAGGCGTGTCGGACGGCGCGTCGCAGGATGCGGCGCAGCACATAGCCGCGCCCCTCGTTCGACGGGAAGACGCCATCGGCCAAGAGGAAGGCCACCGCACGCGCGTGGTCGGCGATGACGCGAAAGGACGCCGGATCGACCGTCACCGTGCGCTTGGCGCCGCTCACCGTCACCTCCGCGTCGTAGTGCGCGTCGCTCGTGCGGCCGTGGTACGGAATGTCGACCACGCGCTCGACCTCGGCCAGCAACGGAGCGAAGAGGTCGGTGTGGAAGTTGTTGGTGAAGCCCTGCGTGACCGCCGCGATGCGCTCCAGTCCCGCGCCCGTGTCGACGCTCGGCTTGGGCAGTGGCACGAGCGTCCCATCGGCCTGCCGGTCGAACTGCATGAACACGAGGTTCCAGATCTCGAGGAAGCGCCCCGCCTCACCGCCCTCCTCGAAGGCTTCCTTCGAGAACTCGTGCGCGTCGGTGCGCGTCCACTCGCCAGTCGCCCCATCCGGGAACTTCCAGTCCGCCGCGAGCTGCGCGAGGTCGACGAAGATCTCCGAGCAGGGCCCGCAAGGGCCGGTGTCGGCCATCTGCCAGAAGTTGTCCTTGGCGCCCAAGCCATAAATGCGGCTGTCGGGCAGCCCGGTCACTTCGCGCCAGAGCGCGCGCGCCTCGTCGTCCTCGTGGAAGACCGTGGCACGCAAGTGCTCCTTGGGGATGCCCAGTTCAACGGTCACGAACTCCCACGCGAAGCGGATCGCATCGCGCTTGAAGTAATCGCCGAAGGAGAAATTCCCGAGCATCTCGAAAAAGGTGTGGTGGCGGAACGTGTGCCCCACCTGCTCGAGGTCGTTGTGCTTCCCGCCGGCGCGCACGCACTTCTGGCTCGTCGTCGCCCGCCGGTTTCCCTCGGGCGGCTCTTCCATGCCAAGGAAGACCTTCTTGAATTGGACCATCCCCGCGTTGGTGAACAGCAGGGTGTCGTCCCCGACCGGAACGAGGGACGATGACGGGCGCACGGCATGCTGCTGGCGCTCGAAGTAGGTGAGAAAGCGGCGGCGAATCTCGTCTGCGTGCATAGGCATGGAAACTAACCGTCCGCCCGTTAGCGTACACCACGCATGGCAACGATCACTGCCCCTGAACCCGCGCGCGACCACGCGCCGGTCCCGCCCCTGACACAGCCGGCACACGTGGACGCGTCGGCGGGTGACGCCGGCGTCCAGAGGTGGATGCTCGCGACCGCCTGGAGCGTCGTTGCCGCACTGGTCGTCGGTGGGATCACCCGCTTGACCGAGTCCGGGCTCTCGATCACGGTCTGGGAGCCAGTGGCCGGCATTCTGCCCCCGCTCTCGCACGCCGACTGGCAGCGTGCCTACGAGGCCTACCTCCAGATCCCGGAGGCGCAGACCGTCCACAAGGGGATCACGCTCGGCGGCTTCCAGGCGCTCTTCTGGTGGGAATGGTTCCACCGGCTGGTCGCCCGAGGGGTCGGTCTCGTCATCGCCGTCCCGTACCTCTGGCTGCTCGCGCGCGGACGGTTACGCACGCGTCAGCGGTGGACGTTGGGCACGCTGCCGGTGCTCGTGGCCGCCCAAGGTGCCATGGGCTGGTACATGGTCAAGAGTGGCCTTTCGGTGAAGACGGACGTCAGCCAGTACCGACTCGTGGCGCACCTGCTGCTGGCGCTCGTGATCTTCGTGATCGCGGTCTGGCACGCGACATCGCTCGCGCGCGCCGCGCGTCCGCCGGCCGAACGCGCGCACAACCGGGCGGGCGCGGGCATGGCCCTCGGTGCTACCCTGCTCGCCTTCCTGTCATTTCTCACCATCGCCTCGGGTGGTTTCGTTGCTGGGCTAGACGGCGGCAAAGTGTACAACGAGTTCCCGCTCATGGGGGGCCAGCTGGTGCCTCGCGAGTACGCGCAGCTCACGCCGCTCTGGCACAACTGGTTCGACAACCCGGTGGCCGCGCAGTTCAACCATCGGACGCTCGCCGTGGTGACGCTCACGGCCGCGTGGGTGCTCTTCCTGCTGGGTCGGCGCGCGCTCGCTGGCGTGCCTGCGCGAGCCGTGCAGCGCGTGGCCCTCGTGGCCGTGCTGCAGGTGGTGCTGGGCATCACGACCCTGCTGCTTTCGGTGCCCGTTGCAGTCGCGGCGCTGCACCAGTTGGGAGCGGTCGCCCTGCTGGCCTCGGCGCTTGTTGCGGCCAACGAAGCGCGCGCGGCGGTACGCGCGGCCTAGTCGCGCCAACCGCGCCGCGCGCCAGAGCCGCGCACTCACGATTCCGAGTCGTCGCCCTCGGCTGCCGCTTCGCGGTCGAGTCGGCGGAGCGTCACTCGGATGAGGTCGCCCGAAAAGCCACGCCGAGACAGGAAGGCGGTGAGCCGGCGGGCGCGGGTCAGCGGGTCGAGCCCGGATAGCGATTTGAGCTTCTGTCGCGCCGCACGCTCGACCGAGGCATCCTCGGTGCCCAGCCCTTCGTCCACCCGTACCTCGGCAATCGCGTCGTCCGCCATCGTGCGCGGGATGCCGCGCCGCATCATCTCCTGTTGGACGCGACGGACCGACGCCCGCCGACTTACGAGGAACGTGCGCGCCACCTGCCGGGCATAGGTGGCGTCGTTGACAAAGCCGGCCTCAACCATCCTCACGACCGTGCCGGCTGCCACCTCGGGTGCATGCCCCTTTTCCGTGAGACGGCGCGTCAACTCGACCTCCGAAAAGCTGCGCCGTTCGAGCATCCGCAGGGCCTGCGCGCGGCTTGCTGCGGCCTGCTCGGCTGGCGATGGCAGCGGCGCGTCGTCGTCGGGTTGGCTACGGGGCCGTCGTGAACCGAAGCCGGCCATGTCGGGATCTCGTCAGGTTAGGAGGAAAGACGACAAGCAGCTCTCTCGCCTCGCTCGGGATGACAGCCGCGGGATCGCCCACCATGGCCAGCGGGGGACTACGCGGGGTAGCAACGAATAGAAAAGAGTGCCGGGAGGCCGCTGAACGAACGACGTGGGGATCCGGGCCCACACGACGATCGAACAACGAACCCCCCGGCACAAACTCCGGTGGACTTGGTGCCGCCTACTCTTCCGGCGCCTCGCCCGTTTCAGCTTCCGGCTTGTTGCCGACGCCGAGCACCACCTTCACCTGCTCCTCGATCTCCAGCATCATCTTCTGGTTGTCCTTCAGGTACATCTTGGCGTTCTCACGCCCCTGCCCGATGCGCTGACCCTTGTAGCTGTACCAGGCGCCGGACTTCTCGATGATCCCCGACTCCGAGCCGATGTCCACCAGCAGCGAGACGTGGCTGATACCCTCGGCGTACATGATGTCGAACTCGGCCTGCTTGAACGGTGCGGCGACCTTGTTCTTGACCACCTTCACTCGGACATGCGAACCGACCACGTCCTCCTTTTCCTTGACGGGGCCAATGCGGCGGATGTCGAGGCGCACTGAGGCGTAGAACTTGAGGGCCTTGCCGCCCGTGGTCGTCTCGGGGCTGCCGAACATGACGCCGATCTTCTCGCGCAGCTGGTTGATGAATACCACCGAGGTGTGCGAGCGGGCGATGGCACCGGTCAGCTTGCGCAACGCCTGGCTCATGAGGCGCGCCTGCAAGCCCATGTGCGACTCGCCCATTTCGCCTTCGATTTCTGCCTTGGGCACCAGCGCAGCCAC
>JAYTVE010000271.1:0-1754 GCA_043744185.1 Gemmatimonadota bacterium
CCGGCACGGCAGCGAGGGCGGCAGACTCCGCCCCGGCCCCTTCGCGCGCCAGCACGGCCACCGTGGCCATGCGAGCAATCGCCTCGGGCTCCCGCCAGCGCGGAAAGCCGCGAAAGGCGTCGGCGCCGACGCACAGGAACCAGGTGGCCCCGGAATCCTGCGCCGTCAGGGTGCGCAGTGTGTCAACCGTGAAAGATAACCCTCCACGCTCGATTTCGAGCCCATCGCAGGCAAACCGCTCGTCCGCCTCCGTGACCATCCGGGTCATCGCGAGCCGATGTGTCGCCGCTGTCACGTCCTCGCCCGCCTTGAACGGCTGCGTCGCCGCCGGCACCCACACGAGGCGGTCGAGCGCGAGTGCGTCGGCGGCGTCCGCGGCCACCAGGAGGTGTCCGACATGCGGCGGGTCGAAAGTCCCGCCGAACACCCCGACACGCATCGCTCAGCGCTGCACAGCCTGCGGTGCGCAGGCCGTCTTGAGCTCGGCGTCCTTCGGATACGTCTTGTTCAGCGACTCGCAGAGCTCCTTCGCCTCCTCGCCGTACTTGATCGCGCGGTAGGCCGTCAGGAGCTGTAGCCCCGCCAGCCGCGCGTGCGGCGTGGACGGGTACGTCTTCATGACGTCCTTGAAATAGATGATCGCCGAGTCGTATGCCTTGCGCCGCAGGTAGTGCTCGCCCGTCGCGTAGTCCTTAGACGCGAGCTTGTCTTCGAGCTGCGCCATCG
The DNA here is from genome assembly GCA_043744185.1 of Gemmatimonadota bacterium. Classification (GTDB taxonomy): domain Bacteria; phylum Gemmatimonadota; class Gemmatimonadetes; order Gemmatimonadales; family Gemmatimonadaceae; genus JACPPC01. The sequence continues at coordinate 727 of JAYTVE010000271.1, forward strand.
ACGTCATGATGCTCGGGCGCAACGTGGTCTCGGGATAGTTCGTGAGGAGACCACGCCACGTCCCCTGCGCCAGCAGCGCGTACTGGGGATCCACCTCAGGCGTCTTCCACATCGCAGCGTAGGCCTTGCCCGCGGCGAAGAGCGCATCGTCCGCCAGCGAGTCGTCCGGGAAGGTCTCCGCGAGCCGCTGGTAATTCTGCGCGGCAAACAGGAAATCCTCGCGCCGGTCGTACGTGACGGCGAGGTACCAGTACGAGATCGGCAGCAGCGGATCGCGGGCTGGCAGGTCGAGGGTGAGCTTCTCGAACCCCTTCGCGGCGTTGTCGAGTTTGCCGCGCTTGAGGAGGTCGAGCGAGGCCGAGAACAGCGACTCGCTGGTCTTGAAGCCCTTCGGGTCGAAGCCCTTCAGGCAGGCCGTGAGGGTCAGCGCCGACAGCGCGATCACGACGGTGCGCAGAGTGCGAAACGGAAGCATCAGTGTCCAGCGGCGATCACGCCGCGAAAGTGTTCGATCGTGCGCGCCACGCCATCACGCAGCGGCACCTTGGGCTCCCAGCCGAGCACAGCGCGGGCGCGCGTGATGTCAGGCTGTCGCACCTTGGGGTCATCTTCGGGCAGGGGACGCCGCACGATCTCGCTCTTCGAACCGGTCATCTCGATCACGATCTCGGCCAGTTCGCGTACGGTGAATTCCACCGGGTTCCCGATGTTCATCGGCATCGCATCTCCGCGCTGGAAAAGCTGGAAGATCCCTTCAACCTCGTCCTCGACATACGTGAACGACCGCGTCTGGCTGCCGTCGCCGTAGATCGTGATCGGCTCGCCCCGCAACGCCTGCACGATGAAGTTCGAGACCACCCGGCCGTCGTTCGGCCGCATGCGCGGCCCGTACGTGTTGAAAATGCGCACGATGCGGGTATCGAGCCCGTGGAAGCGGTGGTAGGCCATGGTCATGGCCTCGGCGAAGCGCTTCGCCTCATCATAGACACCGCGGGGGCCGATCGGGTTCACGTTGCCCCAGTACGACT
>JAYTVE010000272.1:0-5586 GCA_043744185.1 Gemmatimonadota bacterium
GTTCGCATGCGGTCGTGCGACTTCACGCCGGGCGCATCCTCAACGCCGGACGAGACATCCACAACGTCCGGATCGAGGGCGCGCACCGCTTCGGAAATATTGTCAGAAGTCAGGCCGCCAGCCAGCACAAGACGCCCCTGTCCCCGGGCGCCAATGATCGCCGCGGCGCTCAGGTTCCACTCGAATTGCCGCCCCGATCCGCCGAGCCCGCCGGGGGAGAGAGTATCCGCCACCACCGCGTCGGAGGCCGCGAAGAGCGCGGCAAGGTCGGTGCGAGGCGACGACGGGCCCATGCGCACCACTGCCCAGATGCCGCCCGCCCACAGCGAACGAAGCTCGTGGACCTGCTCGAGCGTCGGGTCTGCGTGCAGCTGCAGGATGTCGGCGCCGACCTCCCGCCCCTGCGCGGCCATCGCCACGGCGGACGCGAGTGGCACCACCGCGACGCGCTTCGGTCCGACGGCCGCAGCGAGCACCTCCCGTGCCGCCTGGGGGGTGAGGAGCCGGGGGCCACCGACCAGAATCACACCCACATGCGATGCGCCCAGCGACGCCGCGTACGCGGCATCTGCTGGGCGCGTGAGACCGCAGAACTTGACCTCAGCCGACACGACTGCGGCGGGGCACTCCCGTCAGGGCTCTTACCGCGTTCGCGGGTTCGCTCGACGCCGAAATGCTCGACCCGACCAGCACCGCGTCTGCTCCATGCGAGGCTGCAGCCTCGACCTGCGAGCGCTCCGCGATACCGCTTTCATGAATGGCGATCCGGTCGGTTGGAATGAGCGGCAGGATCCGCTCGGCCGTGGTGTGATTGACGACGAGCGTCTCGAGGTTGCGGTTATTGACGCCGATCATGGGCGCAGCCGAGGCCGTGAGCGCGACGGCGCGCGCAAGTTCGTCCTCGTCGCGCACCTCGACGAGAACCTCGAGGCCGAGCTGGTACGCCTCACCGGCCAAGTCTTCGAGCCGCGAGGGCTCGAGCGCACGCGCAATCAGCAGGATCGCGCTCGCGCCAATGGCGCGCGCCTCAAGCACCTGAATGGCGTCGACGTGGAAATCTTTCTTGAGCGTCGGCAGGTCGACCCGGCGGCGGATGTCCACCAGGTCCTGCACGCCGCCCTTGAAGTGGTCGGGTTCGGTGAGCACCGAGAGACAGGCAGCGCCGCCGTCAGCGAACGCACCCGCGAGCGCCACCGCGCTCACGCCCGGGTTGATCGGTCCCTTCGAAGGCGACGCGCGCTTCACTTCGGCGATCACGGCCACCTCGTCCCGCAGCAGGGCAGCCGCGAACGGGCGCCCTGCAGCGGTATCGGCGGCGAGCGCCATGAGATCGGCACGACGGCGCTCGAGGTTCGCGGCACGCTGCCGGGCCTCGTCCATCAGCTTTCCGAGGGTCCCCGTCGGGGGACGCCATTGCTTTGATGCTTGCACTTCGGGTTTCGTTCGGCTACTGTGAGGGGAGATTCGGGAAACGTTCGGGAGCACCGAATCGTCTTGGAAACGTACGCATCCGCCACCTCAGGGGCCACCCATGCCGCTTACCCGGCGCCAGCGCGAAATCCTGGACTATCTCAACGACTACACGGCCGAGCACGGGTACGCCCCGAGCTTCGACGAGATCGCCGAGAAGTTCGACTACGCCTCCCTCGCGACGGTGCATGAGCACCTCAGCAACCTCGAGCGGAAGGGCTACATCAAGCGCAGCTACAACGAAAGCCGCGCCATCGAGATCCTGCCGTCGGACGTGTTCCCCAAGGCCGTGGAGCTGCCGTTACTGGGTTCCGTCGCGGCGGGCCTGCCCCTGGAGGCGCAGACCACCGGCGAGACCGTCAGCGTGCCGGACTCGTTCGTCCGGCGCACGGGCAACCATTACGTGCTCAAGGTGCGCGGCTCGTCCATGATCGACGCCCAGATCGCCGATGGCGATTTCGTCGTCGTCCAGGACAAGCCGAGCGCGGACAATGGCGAGATGGTCATCGCGATGCTCCAGGACTCTACGGCTACCGTCAAGCGGTTCTATCGCGAGCGGGACGGCCGGATCCGCCTGCAGCCGGCCAACGACAGCATGCAGCCCATCTACGTGAACGAGAACGAGATCTCCGTTCGGGGCGTGGTGGTCGGCGTCCTGCGTCGATACTAGGTCGCATGATTCTCGGACTTCGGACCATTCTCTACCCAGCCCCCGACCTGTCAAGGGGCAAAGCTTTCTATACAGAGGTCCTCGGGCACCCGCCGTACTTCGACGAGCCGTTCTATGTTGGCTTCGAGGCATTCGGGTTCGAACTCGGTCTCGTGCCGGACGCAATTCCGGGGAGCACGGGCGCGCGGGCCTACTGGGGCGTGGACAACATCGAAGTCGAGCTCGCGCGACTCCTCAAGCTCGGCGCGGTGCCACACGAGCCGATCCAAGACGTGGGCGACGGCATCAAGCACGCGGCGGTGCTCGACCCGTTCGGCAACATCTTTGGCATCATACTGAATCCGCACTTCAGCGCCGATCGGGTTCGCTAGCACGATCCAGCGCTACGCGCAAACGACACGGGGGGCGACCATCGCGGTCGTCCCCCGTTGTGCAAGCATGGCGCGTCGTGCTCAGGCAGTGACGGCGCGCAGGCGTTGCAGCGCCGCCATCGCCCTGCCGTCGTCGATCGCGCGGCTGGCCAGGTTCACCCCCTGCGCGAAGTCCTTGGCGAGGCTCGCGACGTAGAGCGCTGCGGCAGCGTTGAGCACCACCGCGGCGCGGGCGCCACGTGAGCCACCGCCCTCGAGCACCTCCACGATGATGCGAGCGTTGTCGGTAGGCTCGCCGCCGGCCAGCTCCTCGACTTTCACACCGCCAAAGCCGAACGCGGTCGGGTCGATGGTCCAGTTCTTCCGTCGGCCTTTCACGATTTCGATCACCTTGGTGGGGCCAATTGGCGACACCTCGTCGAGTCCCGGCTCGCCGTGCACCACCACCGCGTGCACGCTGCCAAGCGCCAGGAGGGCTCCGGCGATGAGTGAAACGCGATTTGGATCGGCGACGCCGACCACCTGCCGACCTGCACCGGCCGGGTTGGCCAGCGGTCCGACGATGTTCATCACGGTCGGAATGCCCAGCTCGCGACGCACCGGACCGACGTGGCGCATGGCGGGGTGCATCAGCGGCGCGAACATGAAGACGATTCCGGCCTCGGCGAGCGCGCGTTCCATCACGATGGGCGTCACGTCGATGCGCACACCGAGGGCTTCCAGAACGTCCGCACTGCCGGAGCGCGAGGTGAAGGAGCGGTTGCCGTGCTTCGCGATCCGCGCCCCCGCGCCTGCCGCCACGAAAGCCGCAGCCGTGGAGATGTTGAACGTGGTGACGGAGCCGCCGCCCGTGCCACAGGTATCCACGAGCGTGGCCGGGTCGGTGGACGGAAGCCGGACCATCGCCTCGCGCAACGCGCGGGCCGCGCCCGCGACTTCGTCGATGGTTTCGCCCTTGACGCGGAGCGCCGTCAGCAGCGATGCCACCTGGGCGCTTGAGGCCTCGCCGCGCATGACGTCGCCGAACGCGGCGCGCGCTTCGTCCGCCTGCAGGTTGCCGCCGTGCGCGAGCGTTTTGATGGCAGCGACGATCGCCTCAGCGGGCACTGAGCGTCTCCAGCAGCCGCTCCGGGAGGCGCGAGTGCACGGCGATGAGCGACAAGACCAGCGCGAGGATGCGCACCCGCTCGACGTCGTCTTCCACGAACACCCCGAAGCGGGCGCGGTTCGTGAGGTTCATGACGCCCACCAGTTCTCCACGGTAGACGAGCGGCGTGGAGATGAACGAACCGGTGGTGAAGAACTCGTCCTGCAAAAGCGCGTGCGCCTTGGCGTCGTTGACGTCCTGAACGAGCAGGGTTTCGCGCGTGCGCGCCACCTTGCCAGCCACGCCGGTACCCAGCGGCACGCGCTGCCCGACCTCGACGCTCGGCGCCACGCCGCGCAGGGCGGCGAGGTAGAGCATGTCGGTACCCGGTTCGACGAGCATGAGCGAAGATCGCTGCGCCTGCATGTCATCGCCGGCCAGATTCAGCAGCCCTTCTGCGAGCGAGCGCGGATCCTCGGCCTCGGCGTCGAGGCCGAGCATGCGGTCGATCAGGTAGATGGTGCGCGTCTTGGCGCGCAGCGACTCGCTGCGCCGGTGCAGTTCGAGGTGGACCTGTTCGAGCTGGCCGACGGCGGCGGTGACCTGTTGCTCGACCTTGTCCGCGCGGCGCCCGGCCTTGCGGGCCTCTTCCATGGCATTGGCCGCTTCGCGCTCGAGGTGCACGAGCTGCGAGGCGTCGACTGTGCCACTCTTGCGGACCTCGTCGCGCGCCTTGAACAGGTCGGTCTCCATGCTGGAGAGGCGACGGTCGTACTCTGCGTGCACGCGCTGCATGACCGACTCGAGCGTCTGCACTGCTTCGTCCTTGGCTTCGCGCTCGAGGTGGCGCCAGAAGGCAAGCTCGAAGAGCGAAACGCTGGGGGCGAATCGTTCGGCGGTGCGCGAACCGAAGATGCGCCGCGATTCCTGCAGGGCGAGGACGGCCACGAGGAGGCCGTCGTGGCGAAGCCCGCGAAGCGACAGCAGGCCGCCGTCGGGAAACGGGGTGAAGCCGAGGAGGCGCAGGTACTCGGTGGACTTGTCGCCCAGATCCACGAACGAGCCGCCCGTCTCGATGGCAGGGCGCGATGTGGCTGGGAGATGGTCGAAGGTCGTCTCGAGCGGAATCGACTCGATGCTCAGTCCGCGCACGTGCAGCGCGTCGGCGAGCATCTTGCGCTTGCCGTCGAGCCGGAGGAGGGCGACCTGGGCGGCGCGATCTACGTCCGCCAGGGACTCCCCAAGGGCCACAAGGGCGGCGTCCAGATCATGGGCGACGCTGAGGGCGTGGGCGAGGCTGGCGAGGGTCTTTGGAGCCATGGGCGGGTGCGGGGCGACAGGCAGCGCCCGCCGGCATGTCAACCGGTGAACTCTGCGTCGCAATGTCGATAGCTACGTGACGACGTGTCAATGTGTTCGGTCACTTTGGATTGCTTGACCCGGGGGGGGCTGCGGCTAGATTTCTCGTGATGACGCCCCGCCCTGTGCAGCTCGTGGTGCACTACGACGGGGCGGGGTTCGCCGGTTGGCAGGTGCAGCCCGGCCAGAGGACCGTGCAAGGGGTGATCGAGGCCGCGATGGAGCGCCTCACACAAGCCCCGATGCGCGTCCAGGGCGCCGGCCGTACCGATGCCGGGGTCCACGCACGAGGTCAGGCAGTTGGGGTGAAGGTGGCCGAGCGCTGGACGCCGGCTGAACTCCGCCGGGCGCTCAACGCGATCCTGCCACACGACGTCTGGATCGCTACGGCGTTCGAGATGAAGCCGGAGTTTCATGCCCGATACAGTGCCACCGCTCGTCGCTATTCCTACCGCATCGCCACGGGTCCCGACGCGGCGTCGCCCTTTCGGCGGCGCTGGTGCTGGGATGTGCAGCGCAAGCTCGACGTCGCCGCGCTCGACGACTGCGCCAGAACGATCCGTGGCGAGCACGCGTTTTACGCGTTTGCGGTACGCGGCACCGCGCCGGATACTGACGATCATCGCTGT
>JAYTVE010000273.1:0-1751 GCA_043744185.1 Gemmatimonadota bacterium
CACGTATCCGAAGGTGAGCGGAGCCCCCGTCGTGGCCGCGTTGAATGCGAAGAGTGCGCCGATCGGCAGCGAGACGCCGAGCAAGGCCGATAGTGCATCCGCCCAGCGTCGCCTGTCGTGCAACGCGCTCCACAGAAACCAGACACCCGCCGGCAGCGCGAAGCAGAGCGCATCGACGGGCCGGATCGTGGCGGCCACGCCGAACATGACACCGGCCGTCAAACCAAAACGCGGCTGTGGCGTCGCTTCGCCGAGCGCGCGCGCCGTGGCGGCGAGCCCGGCGAGCATCGCCGCGAGCGCCGCGACGTGGTTCATCTGCGATCCCGCCATGAACGCGATGAACGGCGAACACGCGCCGAGCAGCAGCGCTCCGAACGCGACGCCCGGCTCGGGCTCCGCGATGTGCAGCCACCAGCCCCACGCCATCACCATCAGCCCGCCGGCGATGGGCCCCATCAGCCACGGCGCGTGCAGCAGTTCGCCCATCGCCAGCACCACCGACCATCCCGGAGGGAACTGCCCGAAGTACTTCCCGCCCGCGTCCACGACGTTGGTGAGCGAAAAGAAAGCGGGCTCCGCGTGCGTCGGCAGCGATGGCGCACCGGTCACGAGGATGCGCGCCTGGAGGCCCTGCACGAGTTCGTCGATGAGCAACGGTTGTCCGTCGAACACGGTGCGTGCGATCACGGCGTAGAGTGCGGTCGCGCCGAGTGCGATGACCGAGGTGGCCATGATGGGCACCGACTCCCAACGCGCCGCGATGCGCTCCCACTGGCCGTGGCGCCAGAGTGCCGGCATGCGGCGCGAGAGAATCGCGAGCACCACGGCCATGCCGACGACGATCGCGCCGCCGCTCAGCCAGCTGTCGCGGAGCACTCCATAGCGCGGGGCGTGCCGCCCGCCCGGAATCCAGTCCGCCACGGGCAGGAAGCCGAACACGGCGAGACACACGGCTGTCGCGAGGGGCACCAAACGGCGCATGCGGCGGAAACTAGCGTGGCGACGCCCACGGGAAGCAGTTAGGATTCGCCTCCTTCCCGTACCCCGAGTGTCGATGTCGGATCGCGCGCACCGCGACCTCCTCACCATCCCCGATTTCAGCAAGGCCGAGATCGACGGTCTCTTCCGCCTGTCGGAGCGGATGCGCACGGGGGCGTACGCCGAGAAGCCGCTCGCCGGCAAGTCACTCGCGATGCTCTTCCTCAAGGCCAGCACGCGCACCCGCGTCTCGTTCGAGGTCGGCGCCTATCAGCTCGGCGCGCACGCGATGTTCCTCTCGTCGCGCGACGTCCAGCTTGGCCGGGGAGAAACGATCGCCGACACGGCGCGCGTGCTCTCGCGCTTCTGCCACGGCATCATGATCCGCACGTTCGCCCATGGCGACATCGAGGAACTGGCGAAGCACGCGGACGTTCCCGTCATCAACGGGCTCACCGACCAGCAGCATCCCTGCCAGATCCTCGCCGACCTGCTCACGGTCGTCCAGCAGCTGGGCAGCTACGAAGGCAAGATCATCGCCTGGATCGGCGACGGCAACAACATGGCGAACTCGTGGCTCGATGCCGCGTGGCGACTCGGCTTCTCGCTGCGCCTCGCGTGCCCCGAGGGCTACGACCCCGATCCCGCCCTGCTCAAGCGCGCGCAGTCGGCGGCCGATGTTCGACTCGTGCGCGACCCACGTGAGGCCGTCGAGGGAGCGCACGTCGTCAACACGGATGTCTGGGCTTCGATGGGACAGGAGGAGGAGCAGG
>JAYTVE010000274.1:0-1749 GCA_043744185.1 Gemmatimonadota bacterium
GCCTTGCCGGCAGCGACGATTTGTGGGACGACTACGCCGTTGGTGAGCGCATCGACCACGTGGACGCAATGACCATCGAGGAAGCGGAGCACCAGATGGCCACGCGACTCTACCAGAACACGGCCAAGGTGCACTTCAATCATCACGTCGAGCGCGAGGGTCGGTTCGGGCGCCGCATCGTGTACGGCGGGCACATCATCAGCATCGCGCGCGCGCTGTCGTTCAATGGTCTCGCGAATGCGATGCGAATCGTGGCGCTCAACGGCGGCCGACACACGAACCCGGCATTCGCCGGCGACACGGTGTACGCCTGGTCCGAGGTCCTCGAGAAGCATGAGCTACCCGGGCGTTGGGACCTCGGAGTGCTGCGCCTGCGCACGGTGGCGACCAAGGACCGCGCCTGCGCCGACTTCCCCTACCGGGACGACGCCGGGACGTACGACCCGTCCGTTCTGCTGGACCTCGACTACGCGGTGGTGATGCCGCGACGGTAGCGTCGTGCACGGGTAACCGCCTGTGGTCAGATTCAATTGCTTGTCCGGCCGTTCCAGCGCTCAGGGAGGGCCGTGCGTCTAGTGGTTGGGCAGTCAGTCCCAGCGAGGCACACCCGTGCCTCGCTTCTCATCGGTCCCCCCGTCCCGTCCCCATGAAGCGCTTCGCTACTGCTCTGGCCGTCCTGACGACTGCCACGTCGCTGTCGGCCCAGCAGCCGACCCAGCCCCCGGGCGGACGCCCCGCCGGTGCCGCCGGCGCCGACTCCACGGCACGCCCCGGGCTCCCACCTACCGGACCGCGTCCGTACAACCGTGTCATCACGGCTGAAGCCAAGACCAAGCGCGGATTCATCATCGTGCATCGCGTCGGCGACCGCCTGTACTTCGAACTCCCGGGGGCCGCCCTCGACAAGGATCTGCTCGCAGTCGGTCGCTTCTCGCGGGCGGCTGCATTTGATCCGCAGGCGCCGGGCGGCGGTGGCTTTGGTGAGTACGCGGGCGACCAGTTCGTCGAGCGGACCCTCCGATTCGAGCGCGTGGGCAACCGCGTGGTGCTGCGCACCCCATCCTTCGCCATCACCGCGGACTCGACGCTCTCCATCTACCGCGCGGTGCAGGGCTCCAACTATGCGCCGATCGTGGCCGCCTTCACCGTGGATGCGTTTGGCGCGGACAGCGCCGCGGTTGTTGACGTGACGCGCCTCTTCACGACGAGCATTCCGGAACTCGCCGCGATTCGCGGCGCGATCGACCCGACGCGCTCGTTCGTCGAGCGCGTGGCTGCGTTCCCCGAGAACATCGAGGTTGAGGCTACCCAGACTGGCACGCCGACTGCGGCGCCCGGCGGCGCTGGAGGCGCAGCAGCGGCGCTCGGCGCGCCGCGCCCGGCGGTCAGCGTGCTCGCTCACTGGTCGATCGTGAAGCTTCCGGAGAAGCCGATGATGGCGCGCCGCTTCGACGAGCGCGTCGGCTTCTTCTCGCACCGCACGGTGGACTTCGGCGCCGAACAGCGCGCTGCACCCCGCGCGTGGATCGCGAAGTACCGACTCGAGTGCTCGGACCGCATGAGCGGCAACCTCTGCTACCCGAAGAAGCCGATCACGTACTACGTGGACCCGGGCACGCCAGATCAGTGGAAGCCATGGGTGCGCCGCGCGATCACGAGCTGGCAGGTCGCCTTCGAGAACGCCGGCTTCAAGGAAGGCATCGTCGCGGCGGAAGTGCCGACCGATGATCCGGAGTGGTCGAGCGAGGA
>JAYTVE010000275.1:0-5560 GCA_043744185.1 Gemmatimonadota bacterium
TTTCCCGACACCGATCCCGCCAACAAGGGGCGCGATTCGATCGAGATGCTCACGAGCGCCGTGGAGCGATTGCAGGGCATGGGCTGGCATGTGCAGCAGGTGGACGTGACGGTCATCTGCGAGCGGCCCAAGATCGGCCCGCACCGCGATGCGATGTGCGCGCGACTCGCGCACGCGCTGCACGTGCTGCCCGGGCATGTGAGCGTGAAGGGAAAGACGAACGAGGGGATGGGATTCACCGGCCGCGGCGAAGGCATTGCCGTGATGGCCGTCGCCACGATCGCTCCCCGCGGGCAGTAGGCGAGGCCCCGCACTCCGATGGAATCGCTCGTCGCGTGGGTCCAGTCGCTCCCGCCCGCGGCCTACTTCGCCGTGGTGGGACTGTGCGCCATTGGCGAGAGCTTCTTTCCGCCGATCCACAACGTGGTGCTCGCGGCGGCGCTGCTCGCGGCGGCTGGCAAGGTGAACCTCGCCGCATCATGCATCGTGATAACGGCTGGGCATTGCCTCGGGATGGCGGGTATCCACGTGATCGTGCGTCGCGTCGGCGCGGCGCGCCTGCACACGTGGATCGCGAAGCAGGGAGGCGGCGTGAAGGTGGCGGAGCAGCGCGTGCACGAGCTGTACGGGCGGCTGGGCTTCCCGGCGCTGTTCCTCGCGCGCGTTCTGCCAGGTCCGCGCATGATCGTTGCACCCGTCACCGGCGCCCTCGCGCTGCCCTTTGTCTCGAGCATCGTCGCGATGACGCTCGCCACCCCCGTCATGTTCGGCGTGCTCATCGCCTTCCGGGCCGGGCTGTCGCGGTGGTTCTGAGCCCGGACCAGATCGCTCGCGCCTTCCTGACGGAGCGGTTCGGCGACTTCCTGTCGCTGGAAGAAGGGGCCAGCCTGCGCACGCACGAGGCCTATGCGCGCGACGTGAAGCGGTTCGTGACGTGGGCCGTGGCCAAGCAGGCGATGACGCCAGGCGCGCTCACGCCGCGCCTGCTCCGTGACTACGTCTTCTTCCTGAAGGACCTGGGGCTCGCGCCGGCATCGATTCGCCGCAACGTGTCGGCGCTGCGAACTTGGTTCCGGTTCTTGCTGGCCGAGGGGATCATCCCGGGCGACCCGAGCGAGCGGTTGGAAACGCCGAAGAAGTGGCGCACGCTGCCCGAGGTGATGACGGTCGAGGAGATTTCTGCGCTGTTGGGCGCGCCATCGCAGGACGACGACCTGTATTACCGCGACAAGGCGATGCTGGAACTCGCGTATGGCGCCGGCCTTCGCGTCAGCGAGTGGATCACGCTGGGCGTCCGTGACTTGATGGGTGCAGAAGGTCTGGTGCGCGTGTTCGGCAAGGGTGGCAAGGAACGTCTGGTGCCGCTCGGCCGGAGCGCGGCAGGCGCGGTGGCGTTGTACCTGCGCGAACTCCGCCCACAGCTCGAGAAGGGAAAGGGGAAGGGCGTGCTCTTCTTGAACAGTCGCGGCGAGCCGATGTCGCGCATGGGCGCGTGGAAGATCCTGCGGAAGCACGTGGAAGCCGCGGGGATCAAGAAGGCCGTCACACCGCACACGCTGCGTCATTCGTTCGCCACGCACCTGCTTGAAGGTGGCGCCGACCTGCGCGCCGTCCAGGAGATGCTCGGGCACGCCGACATCGGCACGACGCAGATATACACCCACGTGGACCGCGAGTACCTGCGCACGGTCCACAAGCAGTATCATCCCCGGAGCTGACGTGTTCGATGTGCCTCTCACGGAGCTGTTTCATGCGTAGAGTGCTGCTCGCGCTCCTTCTCGCTGCCTGCCTCGCGCCCGCTGCGCACGCGCAGGGCACCGTGCCGTCCATCGACCAACTGCTGTCGCTCAAGAGCGCCGGGTCGCCGCGGGTGAGTCCCGACGGGAAGCGCGTGCTCTATGTGGTCACCAGCACCGACTGGAAGGCGGATGCGTTCGTCGGGCAGCTCTGGTTGGTGGACGTTGCGACTGGCGATCGGCACCAACTCACGCATCACCCCAAGGGTGCCTTCAACCCCGAGTGGTCGCCCAACGGGGAGTGGGTGAGCTTCGCCGCCGCTCGCGAAGATGGGCCGCCGCAGCTCTACGCCATGCGCGTCGACGGCGGCGAGCCGATCAAGCTCACCAAGGCGGCCAACGGGGTGCAGGGCTACGGGTGGTCACGCGACGGCAGGCAGATCGCGTGGACGTCGACCGTCGAGGACTCGGCCGCCAGGAAGCGTCGCGAGACGTACAGCGGCTACGACGTGATCCGTCGCGACTACGACTACGTGCACCTGTTCACGGCGTCGGTGGCCAAGGCACTCGAGGAGCCGCAGACCGGACGTCAGCGCACCAATGGCACGACGTTCAGTATCGGCGGGTTCGACTGGTCGCCCTCGGGCAAGCAGATTGCCTTCAGCGCCACCACGGTGCCCGACCTCGCGTACGGTGCCACGAGCGACATTTTCCTGGTCGCGCTCGCCGACGGCGACGGTACGGATGTGGTGACGGCGCTCGTGACGACGGCCGGACCGGACGGCAGTCCGATGTGGTCGCCCGACGGAACCCAGATCGCCTTCTCGTCCGCCATGGGCGAGCCGAGGTCGTTCTCGCGAAACAACCGCATTGCGGTCGTGCGCGCATCAGGCGGCCCGCCGCGTTCGCTCACGGATGCGTTCGACGAGGCCGTGAACCCGATAGCGTGGACCACGAGCGGCATCTTCTTCAGCGCCTCGCAAAAGACGACGCAGCACCTGTTCCGGCTGGATCCGGCGACGGCGACAATCACGACCGTGTCGGCGCCGGCGACGGCAACTGTGGCGGGCGTGTCGGTCACACCGGACGGCCGCACGGCGGCGTTCAGCGAGGCGAGCGCCACGACCGTCGCCGAGATCAAGGTGTCCGCCATCGGTGCGTGGGCGCCCAAGGTGCTCACGAGCATGACCGCGCAGGTGAGCGGCTGGACGCTCGGCACGCGCGAGGTGTACCGCTGGAAGTCGAAGGACGGCGCCGAGATCGAGGGGATCCTGATCAAGGCAAAGGATGCGAAGCCGGATGGATCGCATCCGTTGCTGTGCGTGATCCATGGCGGCCCGACGGGCGTCGACCGTCCGACGCTGCCCGATGCGCGGTACTATCCCGTTGACGAGTGGGTGGCGCGCGGCGGCATCGTGCTCAAGGTCAACTATCGCGGCAGCGCGGGCTACGGCGAGAAGTTCCGCCGCTTGAATGAGCGCAATTTGGGCATCGGCGATGCGTGGGACGTACTGAGCGGCGTGGACGCGCTCGTGGCACAGGGCTGGGCCGACACCAAGCGTGTCGCGTCGATGGGGTGGTCGCAGGGCGGCTACATCTCGGCCTTCCTCACCACCAACTCCGATCGCTTCAAGGCGATCAGCGTGGGCGCGGGCATCAGCAACTGGGCCACGTACTATTACAACACCGACATCACCCCGTTCACGATCAACTACCTGGGCGCCGACCCGGCGGCGGACCCGGCCATCTACGCGAAGACGTCGCCGATGACCAACGTGAAGCTGGCCAAGACGCCGACGCTCATCCAGCACGGCGAGCTCGACCGTCGCGTGCCGATCGCGAACGCGTATGAACTGCGTCAGGGACTCGAGGACCGCGGTGTGCCCGTGGAGATGGTGGTGTACAAGGGATTCGGCCATGGCATCACCAAGCCGAAGAGTCAACGCGCGGTGATGCAGCACAACCTGCGCTGGTTCAATCACTGGATCTGGGGCGACCCGATGCCCGACCTGCGCGCGCTCCCGATCGACTCGACCTCCGCCAGGTAAGCCGCATGCTGCTCGTCATCGACAACTACGACTCGTTCACCTTCAACCTCGTGCAGTATTTCGGCGAGTTGGGGGAAGATCCGGTCGTGCGTCGCAACGACGAGATCAGCGTGGAGGAGGTGGGCGCGCTCAGGCCCGTCGCGATCGTGCTCTCGCCGGGGCCGTGCACGCCGCGAGAGGCTGGCGTCACCGTTCCTGTCATCCAACGTTGGGGCGCGAGCATCCCGATGCTCGGCGTCTGCCTCGGCCATCAGGCCATTGGTGAAGCGTACGGCGGCAACGTGGTGCGTGCCGGCCGCGTGATGCACGGAAAGACGTCGCGCATCCGGCATGACGGCACCGGGCTCTTCGACGGCGTGAGCGATCCGTGCGCGGTGATGCGCTACCACTCGCTGTTGGTGGAGCGCGCGTCGTTCCCGGCGGAACTCGAGATCACGGCGGTGGCCGATGACGATGCGACGGAGATCCATGCGTTGCGCCACCGGTCGCATCCGGTGTGGGGAGTGCAGTTCCACCCGGAGTCCGTGCTGACCCCCGACGGGAAGCGCATGCTCGCGAACTTCCTCGTGATGGCGCGTGGGTAGCAGCGCGCGCACGCTGGTCGTGGCGCTGTGCCTGACGGTGGCACGCGGCTCTTACGCACAGGAGCCGGCAGCACCCGTCGCGCCATCGGCCAAGTCCGTACCGTTCGACGTGCGCATCGTTGGGGCGTACCCCGGCGTCTCGGGTGACTTCCTGCACGACGCGCTCAAGGCGCCGCACGCGGCGTGGCGTGGCAAGCCGGGTGGCACGGTGCTCGTGCCGCGCGACACGTCGTTTCCGGTGACGCTCATCGTGGCAGGTGGGACCGCGCGCTTCCAGGCGAAGGTCAAGGGCGACGTGATCGTGGCCGGCGGCAACCTCGAGCTCGGCCCCGGCGCCCGCATCGAGGGGCGTGCGATCGCGATTGGCGGCGTGGTCATGCAGAGCCCGTGGGCGTACGTGCGAGATTCATCATATTCCTATCCGCAGCACACGTACGATCTGAGCGAGCACGACGGCGAGACGGTGCTACACTACCGCCGCACCTTGCAGCTCGCGGCGCAGCCGTGGTTCGAGTTGCCCGGTTACTACGGCTGGCAGGAGCTGTCGTACGATCGCGTGCAGTCGGTGGGCGTCCTGTTCGGCCCAGAGTGGAGAATCCCCGGCTCCGACGTCCTGCTCCAGACCACCGTGGGTTGGCACGCGCTGCTAGGTGGCGTGGACCCCGCGTTGCACCTGCGTGCGCCGGTGGGCGCGGCGTGGACGCTCGACCTCGATGCGCGTCGCGAGACGCGAACCAACGAAGCGTGGATCGCGAGCACGCTCGACAATACCGCCACGACGTTCGTCTTCGGGCAGGACGTGCGCAACTACTACCGCGCTTGGCGCGGCGAGGCGGCGATCTCTCGCCCGATCGAGTTCATGCACGGATTGATGTCATTCTCGGTGGGGGCCGCGTTCGAGCGGGCGCACAGCCTCCAGACGGCACGGCCACCGCTCTACAGCCTCATCGGACAGACGGAGCTCTTCAGCAACCGGCGACTGAATCCGGCCATCAACGACGGCGACATCGCGTCGGGCATTCTCGACGTGCAGTACCGACATCAGCGCACGAGCACGCCGTGGTCGCTGGGCGTGCGCGCCGAGATGCCGTGGCAAACTGTCGGAACGGCACGCTGGGTGCAGTCGATCATCACCGGCTCGCTGCTCATTCCCGCCATCGGCACGCAGTACTGGCACGCGAACGTGCGCGCG
>JAYTVE010000276.1:0-5557 GCA_043744185.1 Gemmatimonadota bacterium
CACCGTGGCCGAGGGCGAGCGGTGGGGCATCATCGGGCGCAATGGCGCCGGCAAGACGTCGATCTTCAGCGTCATTACCGGCGACCTGCATCCCACCACGGGGAGCGTCGCGCGGAAGCCGGGACTTCGGCATGCCCTCCTCGACCAGCATCGGGCGTTCGAAGGCGCCACCACCGTGTGGGAGGCCGGCGCGGCGGCGTGGCGTGAGGTGATCGCGCTCGAGCACAGCATCGCCGAGCAGGCGATGGCGCTGGGGGAGCTGGGTGATCGGGTCACGGACGAGGTGCTCGAACGGTTCGGACACGATCAGGAGCGCTTCGCCGATCTCGGCGGCTACGTCTATCACGCGCGTGTGGACGCGGTGCTCCAAGGGCTCGGCTTCGACGCCGAGGAGTCGAAGACACGGCTGGTGTCGTCGTTGTCGGGCGGCGAGCGCGGACGCGTCGGCTTGGCGGCGCAACTCATCGCGCCTGCGGATCTACTGCTGCTCGACGAGCCCACCAACCATCTCGATCTCGACACCACCACGTGGCTGCAGGACTGGCTCAAGGACGCCGACGAGACGGTGATCGTCGTGTCGCACGATCGCGCCTTCCTCGACGCCATCTGCTCGCACATCCTGCACGTGGAAGCGCGCACGAGCGAGTGGTACAAGGGGAACTACAGCCAGTTCGTGCCGCAGCGTGCCGAGCGCCGTCTCACCCGCGAGCGCGAGCTGGAGAAGCAGCGCGCGTATGTGAAGAAGGAACACGACTACATCATGCGCAACATCGCGGGCGTGAATTCCTTCCAGGCGAAGGGCAAGCGCAAGCGGCTGGAGCGCTTGCCGCGCTTGGCGCCCCCGCCGGGCGATCCGGCGGCGATGTCGCTCGAGTTCAAGGTTGCGGATCGTGGCGGCGACCAGGTGGTGACGATCAGGGAGCTCCGCGTGGAAGTGCCTGGACGCGTGCTCGTGGAGCCGTTCACGGCCGTGCTGCGGCGCAACGACTTTGTTGCGCTCGTGGGCCCCAACGGCGCGGGCAAGTCGTCGTTCATCTCCACGATTCTCGGTGACCGTGCGCCGGCGAGCGGCGAGGCGAAGGTGGGGGGCTCGATCTCCCCCGCCTGGTTCCGGCAGGACCTCGCCGACCTGCCGCTTCGCATGTCGCTATCGGACGCGATCAACGCCCAACGGCCGCTGTGGAATCGCGGGCAGGTGCAGAACCACCTCGGCGCGTTCGGTTTTACCGGCGACGAGGTGTTCCGCGAGATCAGCACGCTGAGTGGTGGCGAGCGTGCGCGCATGGCGCTGGCCATCATGACGCTCTCGAACGCCAACCTGCTGGTACTCGACGAGCCGACCAACCACCTCGACGTCGAGAACATCGAGGTGCTCGAGGACGCGCTGGACGAGTACGAAGGCACCGTGCTGCTCGTGAGTCACGACCGTGCATTCCTGCGCGAGGTGGCCACGCGCGTGTGGTGGTTCGACGGGACGCGCTTGGTGGACTTTGACGGGCCGTTCATCGAGTGGGAGGCTGATCGCGCTCGGCGGGCGTAGCGGCGTGTGGCACGCTGAACGCGAGGGACCGCTAGCCGCGTCGCTTGCTCCAGTTGTCGACCTCGAGGTCCCTGAAGCGCGCGAAATCCCTGACGTTGACTGTTACGAGAGTCAGGTTGTTGGAGAACGCGATCGCGGCGATCTGCCCATCCACATACGGAGCGGGGTTGCCCATGCCTTCGAGTCGCGCACGCTCATGACCGTGCCAGCGCGCGGCAGTCTCGTCATAGGGTAGCACGGGGAACGACGCCAACACGACTTCCTGGAGGTACTGTTCGATCGCGTCGCGCCGTTTGCCGCTCGGCAGTCGTTGACATCCGTATGTCAGCTCGTGCCACACGGGTGCGGCGATCGCGCTCTCGTGCCCGACCGCCTCCAGCCGCTTGACGATCTGGGGGTTAGGCGACTTGGAGATCGGGGATGAGACAATGCTCGTGTCGAGCAGGTATCGGGTACTCACAAGTCGACCGGACGCCCCGCCGTGCGATCGCGCGTTGTCTCGAAGTGGCCCTCGTCGACCCCGATGCCGCCCAGCACGTGGGCCGCGAGGAAGCGTCGATACGCGTCTCCGAAGCGCGGCCGTTCGCCGCGTAGTCGCTCGAATTCGCCCAGCGAGACCACCACGGCGACCGGAATGCCGCGCCGCGTCAACTCGATCTGTTGGCCGGCTTCGGCCTGGTCCACGATGGCGGGCAGGCTCGACCGGGCGTCGGCGATGGAATAGCGTCTTGACATAGGCTTAAATGTACAACATGATGTACATACGTGCAAGACCGGGCGCCGCCCGATCTGCGGTGTCATCGACCAGCTGCTGCACCGAATGCTCGTTGCGTCTGATCCGGACAGCGCGGCCGCTTTCGAACCGCAACGTGCCCGTAGCACATACTCCCTCGGAGCGACTCCATGGCGACCGGCTCGCAGTTCGCGCAGTACGTGAATCCGCTCCTGGCTGCTCTTCGGACGCTCGGCGGTTCCGCTCGTGCGGCGGAAGCGCGCGCCGCGGTTGCCGAGTCGCTGAAGCTGAACGACTCGACCCTCGAAGAAGTGATGTCCAGCGGGCAGTCGCGGTTCGAGAACCAGGTCGGCTGGGCGCGCTATTATCTCGTCCGTGCAGGATATATCGACGCTTCGAAGCGAGGCGTCTGGGCACTCACGGAGAAGGGCCAGAACTCACGATCTCTCTCGACGTCCGAGGTTACCTCGCTGGTACGTGCAGTCATCGCCGAGTGGGGAAGCCGGCCCGATGTTATCGCGCCCTCGACCTCGGAGCCGACGGAGCCTCCACCACCTGACGAATCCGCGCAGAATCATCGAGGTGAGCTGCTGGCCATCTTTCAGGCACTTCCTCCGGCAGGATTCGAGCGACTCTGCCAGCGACTCCTTCGCGAGGCCGGCTTTGCAGAGGTGACGGTCACGGGGAGATCAGGCGACGGTGGGATCGATGGCATAGGCACGCTCCAGGTGAACTCCTTCGTCAGTTTTCGGGTTCTCTTCCAGTGCAAGCGCTACAAGGGATCGGTGGGCGCGCCCACCGTGCGCGACTTTCGTGGCGCGATGATGGGGCGCGCCGACAAGGGCCTCATTCTCACCACGGGCATCTTCACGGCTGACGCAAGGCGCGAGGCGGTGCGCGACGGGGTCCCACCACTCGAACTTGTTGATGGCGAGAGTCTGGTCGCTCTGTTCGAACAGTTGGAGCTCGGATTGCGACCACGTAAGAGTTTCGTAGTTGACACTGCGTTCTTTGAGGAGTTTCGCGTGTAGAGGAAGTCGCCCTCTTGCCGGGCGCGACCGCGCGCGGAACTTTGGCAGGCGACGATCCTGCGCCGCACGATTCCCCTCAAAAGGACACGACTCGCATGATGTCCCTTGCCCGTGCCTCCCGCGTTCGCGTACTCGCAACGCTGACGCTCATCGTCGCGACCTGCGTCACCGCGCCGCTCCTCGCGCAGCAACGCCCCACGCTCGTCATCGACAACGTCACGCTCATCGACGGCACGGGGCGCGCGCCAATGACGGGCGCGTCCGTGCTCGTCGAGGGCGACCGCATCACGCGCATCGCGCGCGGAAACGTGCAGGCGCCCGCCAACGCGGCGCGCATCGACGGCCGTGGCAAGTATCTCATTCCCGGGCTCATTGACGTCCACATCCACTTGGATGGCGCGAACCAGCCGACCGAGGTCGGCGTGCGCGCATTGCACGGCTTCTTGTACAGCGGCTTCACCACCGTCTTTGATGCGGGCAACATCCCGGATTTCATTTACGGAATGCGCGCGCGCGAGCGCTCGGGCGACGTCGTCGCTCCGCGCATCCTCGCCACGGGCGGCGTGGTGACCGCGCCGGGCGGGCATGGCAGCGGCTTCGGCGGTGCGCAGATCGATGCATGGCCCGCAGCCATCCCGATCCTCGACGCCTACCTCGCGCTCAAGCCCGACATGGTGAAGTTCACCTTCGACGAGCACGGCTGGGGCACGCGTCCGCTCATCCCGCTGCTCGACGCCGACGTGATGGCCAAGGCCGCGCGCTACGTGAACGATCACGGCATCCGCACCACGTCACACATCTCGCACGAGTACCGTGCGCGTCAGGCCATCTCGGCCGGCCTCAACACGCTCGCGCATCCGATCATCCAGGGGCCGGTGAGCGAGAGCTTCGTGAAGCTCATGGCGAGCACGCGCACGCCGATGGCCTCCACCCTCACCATCGGCGAAGGCTACAGCCGCCTCGTGGAGCACCCGGAGTTTCTCGACCAGCCGCTGTATCAGGCGGTGTACACGCCCGAGGCGATCGCCAAGCTCAAGACCACCACGCGCGACGAGTACGCCAAGCGCACGTGGACCACCTGGATGAAGGTCATGACGCCGGTGGCACAGGAGAACCTGCGCCTCATCAATGCGGCCGGCGGCGTCATTGCGCTGGGCTCCGACCAGTCGAGCGGGCCCGCGTCGCACCGCGAACTCGAGTTGATGGTCAACGGTGGCATCAGCGCGCTCGACGCCATTCGCATCGGCACGCTCAACGCGGCCATCTTCCTCGGCCGCGAGCGCGACTACGGCTCGGTGGAGGAAGGCAAGGTGGCCGACCTCGTGCTGCTCACGGCGGACCCGAGCGCGGATATCCGCAATGCTGCCAAGATCGCGACCGTGATCAAGGGCGGTGTGGTGGTGAACCGCGGCGCGCTCGACCTGCCGGTGAACCGCCGGTAAGCGCAGCTCGCTACTCGGGCTTGAGCACCTCGCCCAGCTCACCCGTGGCGCGATCATACTTCACGATGTGCGCCCACTCGTCGGCGTCGGAGCGGCTCACGACGGCCACCACCGGTTCGGTCTGGCTCAGGTTGAACACCTCGTGCGGCACGCCCGGCTCGATGTAGATGAAGTCGCCAGGGCCGTTCTCGAGGGACTGCTTGAGCAAGTGCCCGTACTCGTGGCGAACGTGGCCCGAGAGGATGTAGAGCATGACTTCGAAGCCGACGTGCACGTGCGAAAAGGCGACCGCGCCCGGCGGCACCGTGGCAATGTTCATGGACAGCTGCTTGGCGTTGGTGTTCTTGGCCGAGAGCCCCGCCTGGTACTGAATGCCGTTCCAGGAGCGCACCGTGGCGCTGTTGCGGATGCAGGAAATACCGTCGTGCTGTTCCACAAAGGACTTGAGGTCGAGGGACATGCGTCGTTGCCGTTGCGAGTTAGGAATGGCAGCCGGGGCGGAGTCCCGTGCCGCTCGGGAATATGCATCGTCCTTGAAAGCGCGATAGACTCGACAGCACCCGACCGCCCGCGAACTTCGTTCAACTCCATGGCCCTCGTTCCACGTCCTGCGCCGGAAGGCACCCGCGAGCACGACCCCACCGGCGACCTCGGCGCGATCCGTCGCCCACACTGGGTGGCGTGGATCTTCGTGGTGCTGAGCGTGGCGGCCCAGTGCCTGGTGCTCGCGCTCGTCTGGGACTACCGGCACAACGACCCCAACTGTGGCGAGTCGTGCGCCTACGCGGGCATGGGGCTCGTCGCGATCATG
>JAYTVE010000277.1:0-5556 GCA_043744185.1 Gemmatimonadota bacterium
GCGTGTGCCGTAGCGCTCGCGCAGCGCCTGTGCGCCGCGCTCGTTGAGCATGCTGCCGTTGATGATCACGGGGCGCGAGAGCGCCGCATCGTTGCGCACGAGGTCTCGGCCGTACCAAACGGCACTCGCCTCCACGGCTACCACGTCGGCGTCGAGGCTACCAACGTACGCCGACGCTTCCGCGAACGGCCCCGCGAATCGCTCAACCTGCCGTACGCGCAGCACCGTCGTGGCGAGCGCGAGCGCGAAGCCGATGCCGACAACGAGCTGTGCGCGCTTTGCCCCCACGGCTTCGATGAGCGAGGGCGCCGCAGCAGCGACCAGCAGCGCGATGCTGCCGATCGTGCCGTAGATGTAGCGATAGCCCCAGCCGTGCCCCTGCGAGCTGCCGTAGAGTACGTAGAACAGGAACGTCAGGAGCACGCCGCGGGCGAGATCTTTTTCCGTGTCGCCCAGCTTGGCCTCGCGCACATACGCCACCACGAGCAGCAGCCCCACAATCGGCGCCTGCCACGTGAAGAGCAGCGCGAGGTTCATGCCCGTCAGGCGCCAGCCCTGCAGCCCGGGAATGGCGAAGAGCGAGAGCAGGCCGCCTCCCGCGCCCGGTTCTCCCCCGCGCTCCATGCGCAGCCACATGAGCCACGCGTACGAGAAGGCGAGATAGACCACGGCGGTGAAGGCGAACCTCGTGTACTCCTTCCGCACGAGCCAGCGCCAGAAGAACGGGATCACGTAGAGCGCGTGCGGAAACGGGTTGTGCAACCCGAGCGCGAGCCCGCCCAGCACGGCCGCCGCGAGAATGCTCGGCGTGTCATCGCGCAGCACCAACCATGTCCACGCGAGGTTGACCAGCAGGTGCGCGGGCATGGTGTACTGCGTGCCCGACGTGACGAGAAACTGCGCCGACGTGACAAGGGCGAGCACACCAACCAACGGCGCGTACAGGTCGTCGGGGCGAAGCCGACGAGCCAGCGCGGCCACGAGCACCACGCTGCCCCCGGCGCAGAGCGGATTGAGCCATGCTTCCGCGTGCAGCAGCTGAAAGCTGGCGCGAATGGCCGCGTACACCGGGATGTAGCCCGAGTACCACGACATGTCGCTGTTGCGCCAGGCGACGAACACCGGCTTGATGGCCGGTACGAAGGCGATCCACTCGTCTTTCAGCGGCTGGAAGACGCGACCGGATGCGATGATGGTGGCTTCGAACCCGGTGTTGAACTCGTCCATCGAGAGCGGGAAGCCGTGCAGCGCCCAGCGCTGGATGGCCCACGCGACGAACACGATCACGGCGGCGATCCCGTACTCCGACGTGCGCGGCAGCACCGGCAACTTGGGCGCGCTGATGGCGTCCACGACGCCCTGCGCCGCCAGGTGCGCACCGCGCGCCAGCGCGAAGACGGCGAGGGCGAACAGCCCGAGAAGCGCAAGCGGGATCGGCTCGAGCGTGCCAAAGAGGTGGAAGTACACGTTGAGCGACGAGTAGTGCGGCCCGACGACTCCTTCCTGCGTGATGTCGTAGATGGCCCAGCCGCCGTACGCGGCCACCGCGAGCAGCACGAACGCGGCGCGGCGCAGCGCAGAGAGTGCGGTGATGCTCACGGCGCGTCGGCTGCCTTGGGCGTCAGCTTCGCCTTCTCCTCGTGATACTCCTCCTCGAGGTTGACCTCCCAGAGGTTGGTATCGTCAGCGCGAGCGGCCACGATGTTGTCCACCGCGAGCATGGCGGTGAGCATCGAGTGGTCCTGATTGTTGTAGCGATGCATGCCGTTGCGCCCGACAAGAAACAGGTTGGGCACGCTCGTGATCCAGCGCTGCACCAGGCCCAATTCCGGGTACGTGCCGAAGTACGCCGGATACGCCTTGGGCATGCGCAGCACGCAACCGTCGATGACGTCGTCCGCGCGCGCGAAGCCGATCTTCTCGATTTCGCGGATGCCGTGCTTGACGAGATCAGCGTCCTCCATGGCCCACAGCCGGTCGCCCTCGTTCACGAAGTATTCGAGGCCGATCCACACGGTGTTGGCCCGATCGGCCACCATGTACGGGCTCCAGTTGTTGAACACCTGGATGCGCCCCACATCCACCCCCGCGTCCTGCACGTAAATCCAGTTATCGGGCACGCTGGTCGCGGGCTCGGCGCCCTTCTCCTTCACGTGCAGCCGCTTGAGCAGGAGCCCCACGGTGACGAAGTCGCGATACTGGAGGCCGTTCGCGACGCGCAGCACGTCGCTCGGCGGCGCGGGTGTCGTGATGTTCGCGAGTTCGCGCACCGGCATGGTGGAGAAGAACAGGTCGCACGCGATGTCGGAACGCAGACCGGTGGCATCCTCGACCGTCACGCTCACCACGGCGTCCCCCTCCATGCGAACGCCGACCACGCGCGTTCGCATGCGCAACTCGGCACCCGCATCCGTCACCTGCCTGGCCACCACTTCCCACATCTGCCCGGGGCCCAGCTTCGGATACCAGAAGCGCGTGATGAGCGATGTCTCGCGCTCCTCCTGCCGCTTCTGGAAATCGCTCGAAAGCAGGTCACGCACCGCGTGGCTGACCGCCCGCGTGAGCGAGAGTCCCTTCACGCGCTGCGCGCCCCAGTCGGCACGGATCTGTTCGCAGGGCACGCCCCAGACTTTCTGCGTGTAGCCGCGAAAGAACGTTTCGTAGAGTCGGCGGCCGAATCGGTTGACGAAGAACGCGTCCAGGTACGTCTCGTCCTTGACCGGGAAGAGCTGCGCCTTGATGTACGACAGCCCGATCAACGCCGTGTTCACGAGCCCGAGCCGCATCGCCACCGAGAGCGTGATCGAGAGCGGATACGGGAAGAAGTGCCCGCGCCAGAAGATCCGCGACAGCCGAGGGCGCTGAAGCATGACGAGGTCGTCCCGCTCGGGGTCCGGTGCGGGGCGCGTGGTCGTGGCGCCGCCGAGCGGCGTCATCGTCACCTCGCGGACATAGTCGATGTCGTGTCCCTTCTCGGCCGTGTCTGCGGCTGGGGCGCCCTGCGGCGGCAGCACGTTGAACCACCAGTCCATCACCCGCTCGACCTTCGAGAAGAAGCGGTGGCCGCCGATGTCGATCCGGTTCCCCTGCCACGCGTACGTTTGCGCGATCCCGCCCAAGGCATCGGTGGCCTCGAGGATGATCGGGTGCACGTCGGTGCGCTTCAGCAGCTCGTACGCGGCGGTGAGGCCGGCCGGGCCGGCGCCCGCGATCACGGCGACGCGGCGTCGCTCAGGAGTCACGTGGGGGAGTTTGGGGGAAACACGAAATATGTGACGAAGACGCGCGGCGACTAATCTATGAAGACGCCCCCCGCGGCCACCTGTCACGCCATGGGCGGGCATCCTCACTCCCAGCATCGACCGCATGCTTGTCCCGCTGACCACCACGCTCATGCTGGCCTGGGCACTCGTGGCCCTCGCCGTCGTGGCCGCGTGGCGGCTGGGAAGCCGGCTGCCGGCGTCGCTGGTGGGCATCATGGAGGGAGCGCTCTCGCACCCGTGGGCGCCCGTGGGCGCCAGCGTGGTGAGCGCGGTGGCCGTTTGGTGGGTAGCAGGCGCCAAGCTGCGCCCGGTGCCACTCTACCACGACGAGCGCGCCTACCTGTTGCAGGGTGAACTCTTCGCGCGCGGCCACTGGATGGGCGCGCCGGCACCGCTTGCGGAGTTCTTCACGCAGTTGCACGTAATCGTGAGCCCGGCACTCTACGCCAAGTACCCGCCCGGCAACTCGCTCGTGATCGCGCCCTTTGCCGCGCTCGGCGCGCCGGGCCTCGCCATGATCGCGAGCGCGGGGCTGTGCGGCGCCCTGCTCTTTTCCCTCGCACGTCGCTGGGGCGGCCCGTGGGTGGCCGCGCTCACGATGTTGTGTTGGATGCCTGCCGGGCCCGTGCTCATGATCCGCGCGAGCTATATGTCGCAGGTGGCCACGCTGCCCATGTGGCTCCTCGCATGGTACGCGTGCGAGCGGCATCGCGAGGACAAGCGCACGCGCTGGCTGGTGATCGCGAGCGTGGCCACGGGGTTCACGGCCGTGGTGCGCCCGCTCACCGCCGTGGCGCTCGCGCTTCCCTGCGCGGTGGTGCTGATCCGCCGCGTGGCGGTGCAGGCAAACTGGAAGGGCGCCGCGCTCGCGATCGCGGCCGGTGCCGCTGTCGTGCTCATCTTGCCATGGCAGAACAAGGCGATCACGGGCGACTTCAGAACGAGTCCGCTTGTCCAGTACACGAAGGCGGTCACGCCGTTCGACTTCCCCACCTTCGGTTACGATCGCTCGCAGCCGATGCTCGACTTGCCGACGGATCTCGCCCGCGCCCGCGAAGCACTCATCGTGCCGCGCGAGGTGCACAAGCTCGAGAACTTCCCGTGGCTCATTCCGTGGCGGCTCTCGAGCCTGCTGCAGGCGGCGTGGTACGGGTGGCGGCTTCCGCTGTTGTTGCTCGGTCTCGTGGGGCTCGTTGGCATCAGCCGCTGGGCGCCGGGCGCGCAGCTCGCCGCCGCGTGCGGGGCGCTGCTCTTCGCGGAGCACCTCATGCACGCGCACAGTCCTGTGTGGACGGTGTTCTACCACGAGAGCGTGCCGGTGTTGGCGTTCGCAACAGCCATGGGGTTCATGGCGCTCGGCCAGCGGCTGAGAGCCGACGCATTTGGTGAGGGCGACGCGACCAGCAGCGCGCCAGCCACCCGCGCTGCGTTCGCCGTCGCGGTGCTCGCGCTCATCATCGCGCTCCCCTTCGACGCGTCAACCGCGCGCAACGACCTCGACTCGATCAAGCGCGCACAGCGCACCTTTCTCGACGCCGTCGCCACGATCCCCGACGCCAAGGCGATCGTGTTCATCAAGTACCCGGCGAGCTGGAGCGGCCACAAGTCGCTCGTGGACAACCCGCCCGACCATGCGAGCGCGCGCGCCTGGCTGGTGTACGACCGCGGTCCCGAGAATGCGCGCCTCGCCGCGCTCGCGCCGGAGCGCGCGCTCTGGCACTACGACGCGGGATTCGAGACGTTGGAGCGGGTCGCTCGTTAGTGCCGTGCACGCCCCCACCGGTCGACCGCTAGAGGATGTACTTCCTCAGGTCCTCATCGTCCACCACCGCCTTCAGCCGCTCGCGCACCATCGCGCCGTCGACCTTCACCGCGTCCTTTCCGCGCTCCGGCAGCTCGAACAGCACGTCCTCGAGCAGGCTCGTCATCACCGTGTGCAAGCGGCGCGCGCCGATGTTCTCCATGCGCTCGTTCAATCGCGCGGCGATCCGCGCCAGCTCCGCGATGCCATCCGGCACGATCTCGAGCGACGCGCCCTCCGACTCGATCAGCGCCGCGTACTGCTTGACGAGCGCGTTCTCGGGCTCGGTGAGAATACGCACGAAGTCCGCCTCGGTGAGCGGCTGCAGCTCCACGCGGATCGGGAACCGCCCCTGCAGCTCCGGAATCAGGTCGCTCGGCTTCGACACGTGAAACGCGCCCGCGGCGACGAACAGGATGTGATCCGTCTTCACCATGCCGTACTTGGTGCTCACGTTCGACCCTTCGACGATCGGCAACAGGTCGCGCTGCA
>JAYTVE010000278.1:0-5552 GCA_043744185.1 Gemmatimonadota bacterium
CGCGCGCATTCGGACAACCCGATGCGGTGGATGGCGAGGACGGGCTCGAGGCGTCCATCCGCCTCGCGCTCGCCGGTGGCGCCGCCGACTTCATCGAGCAGCATCGCGACCCGAAGGCGAGCGTGCTGCTGCTCGTGGACCAGTTCGAGGAGCTGTTCGCCTTTCGCGGCACCGTGTCCGACGACGACACGATGCCGGACGAGGTACGGGCGCATTTCGCCCGGCGACGGGCCGAGGCGGCGGACTTCGTCGACCTGCTGCTCGGCCTCGCGGAGTACGACGCCCCCGTGTTCGTCGTGCTCACCATGCGCAGCGACTTCCTCGGCGACTGCGACCTGTTTCACGGATTGCCGGAGGCGATGAACAAGGCGCGGTACCTCGTGCCACGCCTCTCGCGCGAGCAACTACGGCAGGCCATCGAAGGCCCGGCAATGATGGCCGGCGCGAAGCTCACCGCTCGCCTCGTCGATCGACTTGCCAACGCGCTCGGCGATCGCACGGACCGCCTGCCGGTGCTGCAGCACGCGTTGCAGCGCACGTACGACCACTGGGCCGCGAACGGCGCGACCGGACCGATCGACCTCGAGCACTACGTCGGGGCCGGTGAACTCGAGGGCGCGCTCGAGCAGGACGCCAATGCCGCGCTCGCGACCGTCGAAGCGCGGTTGGCAGAGCGCGTCTTCCGCGCACTCACCGACACCGACATCAGCCAGCGACGCGTGCGTCGCCCATGTCGCATCGACGCGCTCGCGACCGCCACCGGCGTGGATCGTGCCGACGTGGAGGGCATCATCGCGGCCTTTCGCGCCGATGATCGCCACTTCCTCTACTTGTCGCGCGATGGCGAGCCGGCGAATCCGCGTGTCGACATTTCGCACGAGAGCCTCATCCGCCAGTGGCCGCGGCTCGCGGAGTGGGTGGACACGGAACGCCGTGCGCGCGATGGCTACCTCTGGCTCGTGCAGACCGCGCGGTCGGCCATGGCGGGCGAGCGCAACCTGATGATGGGTCTCGAGTACACCACTCAGCGCGACAAGTGGGACACGCTGGGCGCGACGCGTGCGTGGGCGGAGCGCTACGCGCATGCGTCCGACGACTTTGACGTGGTGGAACGGTTCCTCGAGGAGAGCAAGCAGGCCGTCGAGGACGAGCGCCTCGAGCGGCAGCAGCGCGAAGGTGAGGTGCGGGCCGAACGCGAGCGTGCTCGGCGCGTGCGACGTCGCTGGCTCATCGGCGGCGCCGTGGGTGGACTCGCCGCGCTGGTGGTGACCGTCCTCCTGCTCGTGGCAAACGTCTCGTCGCTCGCGGAGGCCAAGGCCGCGAACCTGCGCGCCGCCATCCGCGACTTCTCGACCGTCGATCCGACGATCGCCGCGGCGCTCGTTGCCGAGATCGACACCACGCTCACGGACTACGCGTTCGAGTGGCCGGACGTGGAGGCGCTCCGCCGCATCGCCGACGCGCAGGTGGCGATCTTCATCGAGGATTCCGTCGCGGATGCACAGGTCGCGCGCGATACCGCGGGCACGCGCATGGTGATGCTCAAGCGCGACGGCACGCTGCGCGTGTGGGATTCCGCTGGCGCGCTGCCGCGCGTGGTCGCCACTGGCGCGCACGGTGGGCGCAAGGTGGCCGCCGATCCTGCAGCACATGTGGTCGTGGTCAGCGATACGGTGGGCACCTTGCACTGGGTGGATCTCGTGGGAGGCAGCGCGCCGCGCGTCATCGGCGATTCCACGGGCAATTCGGAGGCACCGCCGCGCATCAGCCAGGACGGCCGCTACGTGCTCGGCGATTGTCGTGCGGCCGGTGCCACCATCTCGACGTGCCGTTACGGCACTGCCGCCGGCGCAGCAACGCGGCAGTTGCTCCCGACCTCGACGAACTGCTCCGTCACCGGCACCGACATGAGCCGCGATGGTCGCCGGGTGATCTTCGCCTGTTGGAACGAGCCGGTCGTTGTCTGGACGCCGGACGCCGCGACGGTGACCGCGCTCCCCAGCAGCGAGCGCGGAGGCTGGCGCGACATCCGCTTCAGCACCGATGGCGAACTCGCGGTCGCAGGCAGCATCACGGGGCGCGTCGTGGTGTGGAAGGTCGGCACCGCGACCGTGCTGTTCGATGCGGAGCTCGGCAGCCAGATCAGCCGCGTGCGGTTCAACGATCAGGGGACGCGCGTCGCCGTCGCAACGGAGTCGGGAGTCGCGACGATCGACGTGGCGAAGCCGAGCAGCATCCGCTGGTACCGGCAGCACCGCGGCGCCGTGGCCAACGTGCAGTTCACCCGCGGCGGCGACTCCGTGATCTCCGGTTCGCTCGATGGCACCGCACACCTCTGGGCCATCAAGGACGAGTGTAGCGACAGCACGATGCGGTGCCCCTTCCTGCCGTTCGCTGGTCACGCGGGAGCCGTCACATGGGCCAATGTCATCGGCAAGGGTGACGCGCTGCTGACGGTGTCCGACGACGGCACGGGGCGCATCTGGGGCACCTTCCACGATGCGGAACCGCTCACCGTATCGCTCGGCGTGGGCGCGCTTGGTCGCCTCCGAGTGGGACCGGGCGACAGCTCGCTCGCCGTGATTTCGCGACGCGGCGCGCTCGAGGTCCTGCCCCTCACCGATCGCGAGCGCACGCACGATTTCGAGGCGCACCTGGATCGGATGCGCACGCAGTTCGATTCGAGCGCCGACTGGGCCCGCGACTTCCGGTTCATCGGTGCGTCCATGCGCGTCGTGACCGTACGAAAGGGCATGACCAACGTGTGGGATTGGACGGCCGGACGTCCTCCCGTGTCGATCGCAAGCGTGCCGATGGGCGGCAAGCCACGCTGGCTCGACTCCAGCGGTACCGTCGTCACCTACCTCGACGGGCAGAAGCAAGGCGGTGCATGGCGCATCGGCGGTGCCGCCCCCAGCGCGCGCAAGCTCATCGAGGAGGAGCCACCGCCGCTCGACGACGTTCGCGCGCGCGTCAGCGACGACGGACACTGGGCCCTCTCGACCCGCACCGCCTCCGTGCTCGATGGTACCGCCTTCCTGTGGTCCACGCGAGACGGGACGAGCCTGGTGGATCAGTTCAGCGGGGCGACGGGCACGGCCATGACCTTCGACGCCCACAGCGACACGATCGCGGTGAGCTTCAGGGACAACCAGATCGGCGTCTATGCGCGCCCGTCGGAGCACAGGCGGGCGGTCGCGCCGTTCCAGCTGTTGCACGGCGCGCGTGGGCGGATACTGAGTCTCGCGTTCGCGAGCGTCGGCTCGCTGCTTGCCGGCGGCGACACGACCGGAATCGTGAACGTGTGGGCCCGCACCGGCCGTTCCGGCGTGCTGCGACTCGACGGCCACGCGGGGCCCGTCAACTCGGTCGCCTTCAGCGAAGACAACGAACACGTCTTCTCGAGCTCGCAGGACGGCACAGTTCGCATCTGGACCATTGCACCGTTCGCGCTCATCGACCGCATCAAGGGCTATACGCGCGTGTGCGTGCCGCCCGCCGTACGCGTGGAGCGGCTCCGCGAGGAGCCGAAGGTGGCGGAGCAGGAGTTCGCGAATTGCCTCGACAAGCAGCGACAGGCGGCGACCGCCACGGCGGCAAGGACGGAGGCGCTGACGCGCAAAACCGGGATCAAGGCCTCCGCGCGCGCTACGCCAGCAACCGGTTCTTGAACGTCTCTCGCAACGCGCTCTTGAGGAACTTCCCCGCACTCGTGCGCGGAATCGCGGTCACGAATTCGGTTGCGTCCGGTAGCCACCACTTCGGGAACTGCTGCGCGAGGAACGCACTGAGCTCCTCGTGCGTCGCCGTCTTGCCCGCACGCAGCACCACGACCGACAGCGGCCGCTCCTGCCACTTGGCTTCAGCCACGCCAATCACTGATGCCTCGGCCACGCTCGGGTGGCCCATGAGCGCGTTCTCGAGCGCGACCGAGCTGATCCACTCGCCGCCCGACTTGATCACGTCCTTGGTGCGGTCGCGAATCTCGATGCAGCCATCGTTGTGGAGGCTCACGATGTCGCCCGTCCGGAACCAGCCGTCCGGCGTGAACCGCTCGCCGTTGTCGGGCGACTCGTAGTAGCCCGACGTGACCCACGGCCCGCGGACCTCGAGTTCCCCCATTGCGGAGCCGTCCCACGGGATGAGCGCGCCGTCGTCATTGCGCGCGCGAATCTCGACGAAGGGACTCGGTCGCCCCTGCCGCGCACGATACGAATCCTCCTCTTCTGGCGACGAGAAATTGAGCCACGACGGAGGCGTGCCCACACTCGCGAGCGGTGAGGTCTCCGTCATGCCCCAACCCTGCAGGATCGTGATCCCGTAGCGCTCGCGGTACGCCTTGATGAGCGACTGCGGCACGGCGCTGCCGCCGATGATCATGCGCTTGAGTTTGGAGAGGTCGGGCTTGATCGGCAAGGCGTCCAGCGCGGCGAGCAACCCCAGCATGACCGTGGGCACGCCAGCAGCCACGGTGACGCGCGAGGTGACCACCAGGTCGAGCACGTTAGCCGGGTCCAGGTGCGGGCCCGGGAAGACTTGCCGCGACCCCGTCATCGCGCCGAGATACGGCAGCCCCCAGGCGTTCGCGTGGAACATCGGCACGATGGCGAGCAGCGCGTCGCTGTCATCGCAGCCCAGCGTGGACGTGAGCGCCTCGCCGAAGGTGTGCAGCACCTGACTGCGGTGCGAATACACGACGCCCTTGGGCTTGCCCGTCGTGCCGGAGGTGTAGCACATCGCGGCCGCCGACCATTCATCGAGCTCGGGCCAGTCGTACGACAGCGTGGCGCCGCGTGCGACCACGTCCTCGAAATCCAGCGTGCCCGGCGGCAGCGCGCCGCCCGTGTGCCGGATGACGATCACGTGCTCGATCTTCGTCCGGTCGCGGAACTTCTCGAAGAGGGGCCAGAGCACGTCGTCCACGATCACCGCGCGGTCGCCACCGTGCGTGGCGATGTAAGCCAAGTCATCCGGCGAGAGACGGATGTTGAGCGTGTGGCAGACCATGCCGGAGCACGGAATGCCGTAGTAGGCCTCAAGGTGCTGCGCGTGGTTCCACGCGAGCGTGCCGACGCGATCACCCGCGCGCAAGCCAAGCGATTGGAGCCCGGCAGCCAAATGGCGCGCCCGCTTGACCACCTCGCCATACGTGGTGTGGTGCAGCGTACGGTCGGGCCGCCGGCTCGTGATCTCGACGTGCGGAAAGATCTGCTCGGCGCGCGTCACGATCGTCGTGAGCGTGAGCGGGAACTCCATCATCTGACCGCGCATGCGTCTCGCCTTGTGGAAGGGTCGCCGCCATCACGACCGGCGGACGTGCGCGAAGCTACCCCTCCCGCGTAACTCGGCAAGGCGCGGGCGACCTCAGCGCGCTCGCTTGGCGAGGAAAACCGCCTACGATGCCACGGGGGCGCGCTCGACGCGAAAGCCCACGTCGGCCGCTGCAGCAGACGGGCCGGCGGCCGCCGAGAACTCGCGCGCGGCCAGGTGCCCAGCGAACACCGCCTGCGCAATGATCCCCGGACCGTCGGCGTCTCCGATGGTGCGCAGCG
>JAYTVE010000279.1:0-1740 GCA_043744185.1 Gemmatimonadota bacterium
CGTACGACGACCGGATGGAGGACTTCTCTGCTGGCGCGATGACGCGCGAGATCGCGGCGCTCAAGCGTGAGCGGAGGCAGATCGCGTCGTTTCCGGCGCCCTCGCTATCGGCAGACGAACGGGTGGACCAGCGCATCCTCGTCGGCATCATCGACGGGTGGCTCCTCGATGTCGAGACGATCAAGAGTTGGAAGAAGAACCCGATGGTGTACGGCGATGCGTTGTTCAGCGGCGTGCACAACCTGATGACGATGGAGTCGGCGCCGCTCGACGTACGGGCGCGCACGCTGATGGTCAAGCTCAAGGGACTCGACGCGCTGGTGGCTGCGCTCAAGACCAACCTGTCGCACCCGCCGAAGATCTACGCCGAAAAGGGACTACGCATGCTCGGCGGTGCGCGCGAGGCGCTCGGGAGCGACGTGGCGCTCGCGTTCGACAAGCTGCCCAAGGGCGGACTGAAGGACTCGCTGGCGAAGGCGACCGGCGCTGCGGTGACCACGCTCGATTCCCTGCTCGCGTGGTACGAGACGAGCCTGCTTCCGACGGCGGACGGCGCGTACGCCATTGGGCAACGCAGCCTCGAGGCACGCTACCGCGCCGAGGAGTTGATCGACCTCACGGCACCCGCGTTGCTCAAGATCGGCGAACGCGAGCTGAAGAAGGCGCAGCAGCAGTTCACCGAGGCGGCCGCGAAGATCGACCCGAAGCGGCCCGCGCTTGATGTCTGGCACGACATCGAGAAGGACCATCCCGCGCCGGGTCAGGTGGTGGCCGCGGCCAAGGCCGCCGTGGACCAACTCACCGCGTTCGTGATCGCCAAGGATCTGGCGAACATTCCGACGGCCGAGCGCGTGATCGTGGCGCCGGCACCGCCGTTTGACCTGGGGCTCGCGTCGAGCCACGCCTCGCCGCCGCTCGAGAGGACGCCCGTCACGAGCTACTACTACGTGACCGATGCGCGGGCGGAGTGGCCGAAGGAGAAGCAGGACGCGTGGCTCAAGAAGTTCAATCGTGCGACGCTCACGATCATCTCGGCGCACGAGGTGATGCCGGGCCACTGGCTACACGCGATGCACATGCGTCAAACGCCGGGCAAGGTGCGCCGCATCTGGATCGGGCTCAACCCCTTCCCGCAGCCGTCATCGGGACAGGACGGCTGGGCGCACTACAGCGAGCAGCTCGTGGTGGATCAGGGGTTGGGCGACAACGATCCGAAGCTGCGTCTCGGGCAGCTGAGCGAGGCGCTGACGCGCATCTGCCGGTTGATCAGCAGCACCAAGCAGCACTTGGGGCAGATGACGGTGGACCAGGCCGCGGCGCTGTTCGAGAAGGAGGCGCACCTCCCTGCACCGGCAGCGCGCTCCGAGGCGGAGCGCGGCACGTACGATCCGACCAACGGCGGCTACTTCCTCGGCAAAATGGCCGCGCTCACGCTGCGGCGGGACATGCAGGCCAAGGAAGGCGCCACGTTCAATCTCAAGGCGTTCCACGAGCGGCTCATGCACAACGGCATCGCGCCGTGGTGGGCGCATCGGCAGCTGTTGCTACCGGGCGATACGCGGCCGGTGATCGACTAGTAACCCTGCGCGGGGTCCACCACCCACTTTGGACGGACCCCGTGCTCAAGGTCGGCGATGCACTCGAGGAAGCCGAGGGCGGCCCCCTCGATGGTGGTCAGTCCCGCGATGTGGGGCGTGATGTAGACATCCTTCCGCGCCCAGAGTGGCGAATCCGCCGGCA
>JAYTVE010000280.1:0-1738 GCA_043744185.1 Gemmatimonadota bacterium
GTCACCGCGCACGTCGCCCTCAACATCTTCACCAACTACTTCAACAACCTCGTCGGCACGGTGGTGGACTTTCCGCTCGTGGCGCTCGAGCAGGCCGCGTAACCATGACGCTTTCTCTCGGTGGGCTCTGGCGGTATCCGGTCAAGTCGATGGCCGGTGAGCCCGTTCAACAGGCGGAGCTCACCGAGCTCGGCGTTCCCGGTGATCGGCTCGTGTGGGTGCGTGGCCCTGAAGGGGTACGCACCGCACGACGCCAGTACAAGCTGCTCGGCCTCCGCGGCACGCTCGCCGGCGACGGCACGGCGCTCGTGAACGGTCACGCCTGGGATTCACCCGAAGCCGCCGAGCTCGTGCGCGAGGCCGCGGGTGACGATGCGTGGCTCGAGCTCGCGCCGCCCGGTGATCAGTTCGACATCCTGCCGCTGCTAGTGGCCACCGACGGCGCCGTCGCCGCGTTCGGCCGTGACATTCGCCGGTTGCGCCCCAACCTGCTCATCAACGGAGTGGAGGGGATGGCCGAGACGACGTGGCCCGATGTCACGCTCGAAATCGGCGACGCGCGTGTCTATCTCGACTCGATGCGCCCGCGCTGTCCCATGACGACGGTGGATCCCGACACGATCACGCGAGATCCCGCCGTGCTCAAAGACATCGGCAAGCGATTTGGTGGCTCGCTCGCGCTCAATGCGGCGGTGGTGCGGGCCGGTCGCGCGGCCGTGGGGGACGCGGTGCGGCTTCTGCGCTCGGCGTAGGCACGTCGGCATGGCCACATACACCACGGTGCCGCCCTCGCGCGCTTCGGTGCGCAGCCGCTCGTACGCGCGCACCTTGTCCCCTGCGACGGTACGCCCCGAGCCCAGCATCGTGCACCCGCGCGCGCCTTCTCTTGTGCGTTTGGCTACCCCGGCACCGCCCCGCTCGGCCGGTGCGGCGTGAACGCCTTCTGGAACGTCAGCACCCCCGCCGCCTCCGCCATCACGATGAGCCGGCACCCGGCCTCGACGCGATAGTCCTGCGGCGGGTGATACAGCACCTCGCCGTCCGGCATCTGCACGCCCAGCACGAGCAGGTTCTGGTACTGCCGCGTGTCGAGCTCCCGTACCGTATGGCCGGCGAGCGGAGAATCGGACGGCACCTCCACTTCCTCGATGCGGATCGCGCCATCGCCCGCGCGCAGCATCTTGTCGAGGAAGCTCACGACGCTCGGGCGCACCAGTTCGCTCGCGAGCCGCATGCCGCCGATGAGGCCCGGGCTGACGACGCCATCCGCCCCGGCGGAACGCAGGCGCTGGATGGCGCGATCGTCCGTGGCGCGCGCGATGATGCGGATGCGCGGGTTCAACTGTCGCGCCGTCACCGTGCCCACGAGCGAGTCCTTGTCGGAGTCGACGCAGAGCACGATGCCCGCCGCGCGCGTCACGCCGGCACGCAGCAGCACGTCGTCGTCGGTGAAGTCGCCACGGATGAGCGGCACGTCGGCGTAGAGCGCCTCGATGCGTTCGGCGTTCGCCTCGTCGGCCTCGACGATCACGATCGTGCGCTTGGTGGCCACGAGCTCCTGCACCACGGCAAGGCCCGCCTGGCCGACACCGCAGATGATGTAGTGATTTCGCAACGCATCCACCGTTCGACTCATGCGGCGCCTCCGGAACTCCTCGGTCAGGTCCCCTTCAACAATGAATGCCGTGAACGTCGAGATCGCGTACGCGCCCACGCCCGCGCCCACCAGCAACAGGCC
>JAYTVE010000281.1:0-5544 GCA_043744185.1 Gemmatimonadota bacterium
GCGGCCGCGAGGCGGGCGAGCGTACGCAGCATGTCGGAAATGCGGTGGAAGTTTGACGGGCGCGATGGCTCTGGCGCACCCACGGTATGCACCCGGATACGGGCGCCATCAAGGGGTGTCATGTGGGTGCCGATGCACGGAGCCAGAACTTCGCCGCGAGCGTGCCGCCCACAAGTGCAACGGCATACCCGTACGGAACGCTGGAGGCGATGAGTGCGAGGAGCAGGGCGAGGGTCAGCGAACGGGCATTGCCGCTCACCTCCTTCACGAGGCTGAGCAGCGTGACGGCCTCGACGACGAGTAGCACGCCGAGGATCGGGCCGGGAAAGAGTGCGAGCAGCGCGCGTGCGTCCGCGCTCGCGAGCAGGGCGGCCGCAAACCAGAAGAGGCCGTAGAGTACCACGCTGCCGCCCGTGCGCGCGCCGAACGCGTAGTGCCCCGCCATGCCACCCGACCCGTGACAGACGGGAATGCCGCCGAGCGGCGCGGAGACGAGGTTCATCGCGGCATAGGTCAGTCCGATGCGCGGCAGTGCGAGCGGTGCGCGTTCGGGAAAGAGATCCATCGCGAGCTGGCGCGTGGCCAGCACGGAGTTGCCGAGCGAGAGGGCAATCTGCGGCAGCGCGAGGAGCAGGAATCCCTGTTGCAGTGCACCGAGCGTGGGGATGCCGAGCGACGGGCCCGGTGGCGCGAAGCCGAGTGCGGGGCCCGTTCCCCAGTGAAAGGCGGCCCACACGAAGCCCAGCGGCAGCACCAGCAGCGCGGGCGGAAACTTGGGCGTGTCGCGCACGGCGAGCACGAGCGCGAGGGCAACGGCCGCAAGGGCAAAGCCCCACGGTCCGTCCTGCGGCACGAACTTCTCGAGCGCCAGCCGGCCGAGCTGCAGGCCGAGCCCCAGCTGGATGCCACGCACCACCACCGACGGCACGATGCGCTGCAGCCACGCGAGCCCGCCGGTGAGCGCGAGGATGAGCATGAGCAGTCCGATGCTGAGGCCGCCAGCCGAGAGAACCTCGCGCGAAACGCCACCCGCAATGACGATGGCGGCCACCGCCTTGAGCGGCTGCACGGGCATCGGCATACGATAGAAGAGCCCCGTGCACACCTGCAGCGCCCCGTAGACCAGGAAGACCATGGCGGCATCGAGGTGCGCCGTGACGATCATCCCGACGAGCAGTGGCAGGTCGGTGCCCAGGTCACCAAACGCGCCCGACAACTCCTGGGCGTTGAAACGGATGGCGGGGCGCGTTCCGTAGGGGCGCGAGGCGCTGTCGGACATCCCCCTATATTAGGCGCGTGCACTCGCGTGCTGCGCGTGCACCTCCCCTTCCTTAAAATCACCCATGGGCGGCCTCGCCGTCGAGATACGCGGGATCTCCAAGCGCTACGACCAGCACGTTGCCGTGCGCGAGTTGTCGCTCGAGGTCCCGACGGGCACCGTGTACGGCCTGCTCGGGCCAAACGGCGCGGGCAAGACGACCACCATCCGCATGATCCTCAACGTGATCCTGCCCGATACGGGCTCGATCACGATCCTCGGCCGTCCCAACACCGACGAATCGACGCTCGACCGCGTCGGCTACCTGCCCGAGGAGCGCGGCCTCTACAAGAAGATGAAGGTACGCGACGTGCTCCGCTTCCTGGCCGAGCTCAAGGGCGTGAAGGCGCGTGACGCGAACAAGCGCATCGATGAGTGGCTCGAGCGGCTCTCGCTCAAGACCGCGGAGCGCGACTGGGGCAACGCCAAGGTGGACGAGCTCTCGCGCGGCATGCAGCAGAAGGCGCAGTTCATCGGTACGCTGTTGCACGACCCCGATCTCGTCATCCTCGACGAGCCTTTCTCAGGACTCGACCCGATCAATGCGCAGGCGCTCAAGGACACGGTCGTCGAGCTCAAGCGGCGCGGCAAGACCGTGATTTTCTCGACGCACCTGATGGACAACGCCGAGCGCATGTGCGATGCGGTGTGCATCATCGCGCGCGGCGAGAAGGTGCTCGATGGTACCGTGGCCGGCGTGAAGGCGGAGCATGCGGGTCGCTACGTGGCGGTTGCCTGCGCGAACGCCAACGAGCCGGCCGTGCAGGCCGTCATGAACGACCACTCGCTGGTGCGCAACGTTGATGACCAGAACACCTTCTTCGAGCTGGAGATGGTGCCGGGGGCCGACCCGCAGCAGTTGCTGACGCGGCTCGTGGAGGCGCGCGCGCAGATCGGCCGGTTCGAACTGGTGCAGCCATCGCTGCATCGCATCTTCCTCGAAAAAGTGGGCGCCACTGGCGTGGAGTCCGGGATGAGCGGTCATGGCTAAGCTTTGGGCGGTCATCCGCCGCGAATACATCGAGCGCGTCCGCTCGAAGTGGTTTCTCATCGGCACCTTCCTCGGGCCGGTGTTCATGCTCGTCATCACCGTGATGCCGATCTGGCTCGCGTCGCGCACCAAGGCAACGGCGGGCCTCACGAACATTCAGGTGCTCGATGCCACGCAGTCGCCGATTGGGGCGCGCGTGGTGGCCAAGTTGGGCGCCCTTCCGGTCGAGGCGGGTGGCGGCATCGCACCGGAGCTCAAGGTCGTCGTGCCGGCAGAGCTCGGCAATGCGGAAGTCGCGGCCACCAAGGCCGTGATGGAGAAGGCGATCAAGGGCTACATGGTGCTGAGCGGTGTGGGCCCGGCCGACGTGAAAGTGCGCTATGCGGGCCGCAATGCGTCCACCGTGAACGACATGCAGACCTTGCGCGATGCCGTGCGCACGAGCGTGCTCGCCATGCGGCTCGAGGGCGCGGGGCTTGACCCCGCAAAAATCAGCGAGCTGACCTCGGTGCGCGTGACGATGAACGAGGAAGTGCTCGACGACCGCGGACGCGCCGGCGGCGGCTCGGGCAAGGGCTCGATCATCGTGGGTTACCTGGTGGCGTTCCTGCTGTACATGATGATCGCGCTCTACGGACAGAACATCCTGCGCGGCGTGATGGAGGAGAAGACGACGCGCGTCGCCGAGGTGGTCGTGGCGAGCGTTCGCCCCGATGTGCTGCTCGCGGGCAAAGTGATCGGCGCAGGCGCGGTCGGCATCACGCAACAGCTGATCTGGATCTTCTCCGGCGTGTTGATCTTCACGCAGAAGACACCGATCATGAAGCTGTTCGGGATTGCGGACTTGCCGTTCTCGCTGCCGACCATCGGCGCCGGGTTCCTCGCGGTCACGCTGCTCTTCTACATCTTCGGCTTCCTGTTCTATGCGTCGCTGTTCGCGGCCGTGGGGGCGATGGTGAGCAACCAGGAGGACGCGCAGCAGGCCGCCATGCCGGTCACGATCGTGCTCATCATGAGCGTGATCTTCATGCAGCCGTTGCTGCTCGCGCCGAACGGCAACATGGCGCGCATCATGACGCTCATCCCCAGCGCGTCACCGATCCTGATGCCGCTGCGCATGAGCATGGTAGACGTGCCGGCGTGGGAGGTTGCGCTCTCGCTCGCGCTGGTGGCGGTGGCCTGCACTGCGTCCATCTATGTCTCGGCGCGCATCTATCGCGTGGGGCTGCTGATGTACGGCAAGAAGCCGGGCTTGGCGGAAGTGATCCGCTGGATTCGCTACGCGGGATGAGCGGCCGCGCGAGTGGCGCGCGCGAGCTGCAACGTGCGTGACTTGGGGTAACTGGCTTGGCGCAGGGGGAGGCATCGTTGGTCGATGCGTCCCCCTTGCTCTTTGCCCCCAGCCGAGCCGAACGTATGGTCATGGCCCAAACGCTGCATTGGACTGTGGACATGGTCCAGGCACTCCCGTCCGAGGGAAACCGCTACGAAGTGGTGCGTGGAGAGTTGCTCGTGACTCCAGCGCCGACGTTCGGTCATCAGGAATTCGTGGTTCGACTCGTTGTCGCGCTCAGGAAGTACACCGAGCGCGAGCCGAACATATGTGTCGTGATGTCGCCTGCGGACGTGCACTACGGCGAGGACACGCTCGTGCAACCGGACCTGTTTGCGATCCCGCTCTCCGAGGCGCGCAAAGGGGAGTGGAAGCTGATGCCGGGGCTACTGCTCGCCATCGAGGTGCTCAGCCCATCGAGTGCACGCGGAGACCTGACGACCATGCGGAAGCTGTATGGGGAGGAAGGCGTTCCGCTGTACTGGATCGTCCATGGGGACCAAGCGTGCGTGCTCGAGTGGACGCCTGGGGCCTTCGAGCCTGTCGAACGTCGCGACGTTCTGCGCTGGC
Source organism: Gemmatimonadota bacterium (assembly GCA_043744185.1). Taxonomy (GTDB): domain Bacteria; phylum Gemmatimonadota; class Gemmatimonadetes; order Gemmatimonadales; family Gemmatimonadaceae; genus JACPPC01. The sequence goes on from JAYTVE010000281.1 coordinate 4,213, forward strand.
ACCCCGCTTCTGCGGTGACGCCATTCGAGATGAGCATCGCGGAGCTCTTCCCGCCGATCTGACGAGGCGGCTTCGCCATGACAGGAAAAACGCGGCGGCGCCCCACCCGGGACGCCGCCGCGTTTCACTGTCCGGGTTGCCTACGCCGTCTGCGTCTGTCCGCAGTACTTGTCGAAGGCCGCCGCGAGGTCCGTGGCAATGTCGGACGCCAAGCGCCCTTCGATCTGCCAGCGCTCGATCATGTGAACAAGCTGCCCGTCCTTGAGCAGCGCGATCGACGGCGAGCTGGGCGCGTAGCCCGTGAAGTAGCCGCGCGCACGCGTCGTGGCGTCGAGGTCCTGCCCGGCGAACACCGTCGTCACGTGGTCAGGCTTGATGGCGTGCTGCATCGCGGCAGCCACGGCCGGGCGCGCATTGCGCGCGGCGCACCCGCACACCGAGTTCACGACCACCATGGTGGTGCCCGGGCGCTTCACCGCTTGGTCAACCGCGTCAGCCGTGCGCAACTCCTCGACACCCACGCGCGTGAGTTCCTGGCGCATCGGCACGATCATCATTTCGGGATAGTTCATGGATCTAGCTCTCCGTGAGTGGTCAATCGTCGTCATGCCGGCCCTCGCGCACGAGCGCGAGGATCGCCGCCTGTGGAATCACGAGATAGCGGTCTCCCTCGAAGGAGATCTCCATTCCCGCCTTCCGGTAGAACAGGGCCCAGTCACCGACGCGTGCCTGCATCGGCACGTAGCGGGTCTCGCGCGAACCACCCCCGCCCATTCGCCACGGTTCTTCACTGTTCTCCGCGCCCATTTCTGGAAGCGGCAGTCCCGGTCCCGTAGCCACGATCGTTCCGCCCTGCACCGCCTGACTTTCCACGGCGGTCGCGGGCAGGTAGAGCCCGATCTTGGTGCGATCCTCGCCGTCCTCGATCCGCACGAGCACACGGTCGCCGACGACGATCAGCTTCTTGTTGTTCTTCCGCATCAATCGAAACGAATACAGAACGAATACAGGTGACGGGACCCACGTCGGGTCCCGCGGTTGCCCAAAGGTATAACGCCGGACGCCCCTTCCGGGGTCCCGCCGAGCCTCACGCCTTGGTCTTGGACGCCGGCTTCGGCTTCACGAGCCAGAACTTCTCCTGCCGGCCCAGCGCCCACTGCGGCTTGCCGTCGGGTCCAACCACGAAGTCCTCTTCCTGCCGAAGGCGCACCGGCTGGTTCCCCCACTCGGGGATCGGGCTCGTGACCTGCAGCTCGCTCGAGAACCACATGTTGGGAATCACGATCGCGTCGCCGCGCCCGGGCACGCCATCCTGGTAGTCCCACAGCCCGA
>JAYTVE010000282.1:0-1735 GCA_043744185.1 Gemmatimonadota bacterium
CAGCGGCCCACGCTCCTCGTCGCCCTTGCGTGAGGCAATGTAGCCGACGACCTGCAGCGGTTGGTTCATCGCGAGCATGGAGCGCCTCCTACGAAACCACCCGCGCGGCGAGGTACTGGTCGTTCTCGCGGCGAAGGAGGCGGCGACGCCAGAGATCCACGAGGGCCCGCTCGGCCTGCGTCGGCTCGAGCCCGGACTGCTCGGCCACGACCAGGGCGGAGCAGGCACCGATGCGCCCGACAATTGTCCAGACGCTGCGCGCCTCGTCGTCCACGGCGCCGATGAGATGCGGCTCGCCGTCCACGGGCTCTGCCACGAGCGCCAAGCCGTGATGGTTGAGCACCCACTCGATCGATTCGATGTGGAGGTCGTTCAGTCCGCGGAAGACGAAATACACCGCGCCGCGCGCATCGGCCGGCTCACGGGCGTCGTAGCGCTGCAGGAGCTTGGCGATGATCTCGTCGGCGCACGAATAGTCGAGCAGCCCGACGTGGGTGAAATCGATGACAGTGACGGCGTCTTCGCTCTCGTTGCCGAGCATCGCCTCGATGGCGCCACGCACGGCATTGCCGGTCGGGCGCGTCACGAGGTTGGTGTACTGCTCGCTGACGGCGCCACGAAGCACCGACCCCAGATCGATGTGTCTGATCATCGGGTCAGCCGCTCGGGAATCACGATCTGCATCTGGGCGCCCGGAAAAGCAGGAAGTTGCTTGGTGAGTGGAACATCATCGTCCCACGTTGGAATGATCGAAAGGCGGGCCGTACCGCTGCGCACCGTGAGCTTGCCATCGAGGCGACCGACGTAGCGACGGATGCCAGCGAGGCCCTGGCCACGGCCCTTGTCGTTGAAGCGGCTGACGCCGCGCAGCACGGCCTCCTCGAGCGCCGCACCGTCGTCCCACCGGTCGCCCAGCCGACGCCCCTGCGTCGTCTCGAGGGAACGGCGGAAGCCCTGGCCCGCGTCGCACACGGCAATGACCACCACGCGCCGGCCGAGCCGCTTGCGCCACTCGTAGACTTGCACGGCCACCCAGCCGCCGGTGCCGGCGTGCTCGATGATGTTCTGACAGGCCTCAGAGAGGGTCATTGCAAACCCCATCGTCGCCTTGCTGTCAATGTGCAGGCTTTGGAGGATCGTCAGCGCCTTGTGCTGGATCTTGGCGACGACGTTGTGCACATCCTCGGAGTGAGCGATCGGCGTCACCTCGAGGAGCACCTCCGACTCGCCCGGCGTCCGCCCGCGCGGCACGTGCCCGGTGAGATGGAAAATACCGTCGGCGTGCTTGTAGAAGCCGGTGCGCGCCCAGTACGACGCGACGTCGTCGGACTCCGGACCCGAGAAGGTGGCCTTCTCGCCGCGCGTCTGCCCGATGGTGAGCATCGCGGTGAGGCCGTACGGCGTCCCCCAGCGCGCGTGGCGTGCATCGAAGAGCACCGGGGCATCTGCCGGAACCGCAGCCAGCTGCTCAAGGATTCTCTCGATCCCCTGATCATCCAGCGACGACGGAACGTTGATGACGGTGCTCACTGCAGGCCGAGTTCTCCGCGGAGGTGGTGCGCCAGCCCGGTCGCTCCCCGGTGCCGAACGTTACGCGCCGCCGCGGACTGTGCCGCTTGCATCGCGTCAGAGATTCTATCACCCGCGAGCATGCGCGAGAAGTACGTCGCACCAAAGACATCGCCGCAGCCCGTCGGATCAAGCTCACCGTTGTCAAGGACTGGTACAGCCGGCA
>JAYTVE010000283.1:0-1734 GCA_043744185.1 Gemmatimonadota bacterium
GCCAAGCACGGACAACCGTTTGCCGCGCCGGCGCCCGCACTCCACTACGGCGACTTTGCCAGCTGGCAGCGCGAGCGCCTCGCGGGGGCACGCCTCGACGAACTGCTCGCCTTCTGGCGCGCGCAGTTGGGCGATGCCACCGAGCCGCTTGACCTCCCGACCGATCGCCCGCGCTCGCGCGTGGCCACGTTCGAAGGGGCGCGCGAGTCGGTCGTGTTGCCCGCCGACGCCCTCGCGCGGTTGCAGGCCTCTCTGCAGGCGCAGGAAATCACGCTCTACATGGCGCTGCTTGCCGCGTACGCGACCGTGCTCCACCGCTACACCGGACGTGACAACGTGCTGATGGGGTCGGGGAGCGCCGGTCGCACGCAGCACGAGACGGAGCAGATGGTGGGCTACCTGAACAACACACTGGTCCAGCGCGCCAACTTGAGCGGCGATCCCACGCTCTCCGAGTTGCTGCAGCGCGTGAAGGCGTCGGCGCTTGGTGCGTACGACCATCAGGACATCCCGCTCGAGAAGCTGGCACTCGAGCTGCGGCAGGGCGCCGATCGCCTCGCGCCACTCTTCGACGTCGTCATCACCATGCAGAACGTGCTGCCCACGGCGGTTGCGTTCGAGGGGCTCACGGTCGAGCCGTTCGGCGCCGACATGGGCGCCACCAAGTTCGACCTCACCCTCCTGCCCAATGAACGGCCAGACGGCCTCGCGCTCACGCTGCAGTACCGGTCGGACCTGTTCCTGCCTGCGACGATGCGCCGCTTCCTCGGACACCTCGTCCGAGTGATCACGGCCATCACCGACGCGCCGGCCACGCGCGTGTCGGCCGTTCGCCTGCTGACGTCGGAGGAAGAACGCGCGCTTGCTACTGCGAACGCCACGCACGAGGATGAAGGCGCGCCAGCCACCGTCGTCGCGCTCTTCGAGCGCCAGGTCGCGCGCGTCGGCGGGCGACTGGCCGTGGCGGCGCCGCGTGCCACGGCGACGGCGGCCGGCAGCGTGGCAGGCACGCAGCCGCTCACGTACGACGAGCTGAACGCTCGCGCGAACCAGCTCGCGGTGCACCTGCGCACGCTCGGCGTGCAGGCGGGAGCGCCCGTGGGACTGCTGCTCGACCGCTCAGCCGATGCGATCGTCGGCCTCATCGGCATTCTCAAGGCGGGCGGTGCCTACGTGCCGATCGATCCGCACTATCCGGTCGAGCGCATCGCCTTCATGCTCGAAGACGCGGGCGCGCCGGTCGTGGTCACGCACGCGGAGCTGGCAGACCGAGTGACGTCGGCGGGGACCCGTGTCGTGGCGCTCGATACCGAGGGCACGGTGCTCGCGCAGGCCTCGCCCACGCGTTCGCCGCCGACGACGCGGCCGAGCAGCGCCGCGTACGTGATCTACACCTCGGGATCGACCGGGCACCCCAAGGGTGTGGTGATCGAGCACGGAATGGTCGTCAACCTGACGTGCGGGCTGGTCGAGATGTACGAGCTCGGGCCCTCGGACCGGATGACCCAGACTGTCTCGCTCTCGTTCGATGGCAGCGTGTTGGAGATCTTCCCGGCATTGAGTGTTGGCGCGGCGTTGGTGCTGCGCGGCGAGGACATGCCGACACCGGACGACCTGTTCGGCGAGCCGTTCACCGGCGTCACGGTGATGTTTCTGATCACGGCCTACTGGCACACGCTCGTCGAGCACCAGCCGCCGAAGACGCTGCGGCTCGTCGTGATCGGCGGCGATCGG
>JAYTVE010000284.1:0-5521 GCA_043744185.1 Gemmatimonadota bacterium
CGCCGCTCGATACCACCGCTATCGACACGGTCAGCCAGACCGCACGCTTCGTGGCCAAGGGCAGCGCCACGAGCCGGCGCGTCGCGCCGCTTGGCGGCAATGCGTCGTTCGTGGCCAATCTCGAGTTGCGCCTGCGCGCGCCGCGCAGTCTGGGTGCGCTGTCCTTTGCGGCGTTCGTGGACGCTGGGCAGTTGCAGGCATCGCCGCGTGACATTCTCCGGTTCGACAACGTGAAGGTCACGCCAGGTGTGGGGGTGCGGCTCGCCACCGCGTTCGGCCTTTTCCGTGTGGACGTGGGGTACAACCCGTACGGAAAGGCGGCGGCACCGGCGTTTGTCCCGCTGACGAGCAGCGTGGTGGGCGGTGGCCGGCTGCTCTGCGTGAGCCCAGGCACCAGCGACCGCGTCAACTACGTGACGGGCAGCGTCATCAAGGGCGCGGAGTGTCCCGCCACGTTCGTGCCGGCGAATGACAACAGCGCCCTGTCGCGCCTCGTCTTCCACTTCGGCATCGGGCAGGCGTTCTGATGCGACCGCTCACGCTGCTCACCGCGCTCGCCTTCGCCGGATCCGCCATGACGGCGGTGCTCACCCCCGAGCCCGTGACACTCGCGCCGCGCCAGCAGGACGACCCGTCGCTCGTCGAACGCTTCATCCGCAACCGGATCCAGAAGCTGGTCGAGGGGCAAGTTCGTCCGGGCGCGAAGGTCATGCTCGGGCGCATCACGGGAAATTTCCTCTCGTCGATCACGATGGACTCGCTCGAGGTGCGTGACGACCAGGACTCGCTCGTGTTCCGCTCGGGGCCGATCGTGGCCAAATACGGTGCACGCGACCTCATCGCCGGACGATGGGTGTTCGACGAACTGCAGCTCGAGCGCCCCGTGCTCGTGCTGCGACAGCACGCGAACAAGGAGTGGAACTACGACCGCATCTTCACGAAGACGCCGGGCCCGCCCAAGCCGAGGCCGCTGGTCCGCGCCGGTGCGCTTCGCGTGCGCAACGGCTCGGTGCGCATCGGCATGCCATGGACGCCCGAACCCTGGTACACCCCTCACTACCGCGATTCCCTGGTAGCAGCGCGCATCAAGGCCGGAACGCTCGCGAACACGAGCGATGGCATGGTGGCACTGTACCGCTGGACCGCGCTCTCCACCGACGCGCGCTCGGTCGAAGCGAGCGCCCCGGAGCGCGACGGAGGCAGCGTCAACGTCATGGACGCCGATGCGGACGAGCAGTATCCGCCGTTCCCGATCCGCAACCTCCGCGGCACGGTACGCTGGTTCAAGGATTCGGTGCAGGTGGCCGTGGGCGGCGTGAGCGCCGGTAAGACGCACGGCACCGCAACCGGCATGGCCCGCTTCGACAGGAAAGGCGGCCCCGCGCGCCTCGACTTCCGCGTGCGCATGGACACGCTCAGCTTCGCGGACATCGCGTGGATTTCGCCGACCGTCCCGACAGAAGGCGGCGGGCACGCCACGCTCGTGGTGCGCACCGATGCGGCGGACGCCAAACTCATCCACTACGCGCTGAGCGATGCCGACGTGAAAACCGGCAGCACGCGCCTCACGGGCGCGGTGACGTTCGGCGTCGGGCAGCCGCTCCTCCGCATCTCCGACGTGGCCCTCACGCTCGATCCCCTTCATTCGAAGGAAATCGAGAACTTCCTCGGCTACCCACTGCCGCTCGCGCTCACGGGTGCCTTCAGGGGCACGGTGAAGGCGAGCGGTGGCCCGTTCGACAAGTTCCTGCTCGAGGACGCCAGCGCGACTTTCGTCGACACGCGCGCGCCCAAGGTCACCGTGCCGCTCAAGGCACACGGCACCTTCGACCTGAGTGTGCCGGGCAAGGCGGGCTACAAGGGACTCGCCGTGGAAGCGCCGCGCATCGATGCCGCGTTCATCGCCGCGCTCTTCCCCAAGTCGAAGCTCGCGAAGGGAGTCGGCGCGATGACCGCCACGCTCGAAGCCAAGGGCGACTCGCTCTGGGTGCGCGACCTGCGCGCCACCTACGAACGGAAGGGGGTGGGCGTCACGCGCGTGAGCGGTCGGGTGGCGCTGCATCGCGGCACCAAGGGGGTCGACGGCTACGACGCACGCCTGACCGCGGATTCGCTCCGCCTCACCACGCTGCTCACCGATTCGTCGGTGGCGCGCGTGGGCGCGCTCTCGGGCGACATCACGGCGCGTGGCGATCTCGACCAGGTGAAGCTCACCACCAACCTCGCCGGCCCGGCAGGAGCGATCATCTCCGACCTGTCCGTGCACTATGCACCGGGGCAGGTGATTGCCGGCACCGTCTCGGTGCATGATGTCGCCGTGCAGCTCGCGGACAAGGGGGCGCCCATCACCGCCGACGCGCACGCGCGCATCGACCTCAGGGGCGACTCGCTGCCGGTCATGAGCGGCACGATCGCGGCCGACCTCGACTCGACGATGATCGGCGCCACGCGACTCACCGCGGGTTTGCTGCGCGCCCGATTCACCAACGGTGCGGCACGCGTCGACACGCTCATCGTGAACGCTGGCGTCGCGACGCTCACCGCGAGCGGCGGCATCGGGCTCCGGCGCGGCGTCTCCGACACGCTCCGCATCGCGCTCAACGCCGACACGCTCGAGGCGCTGCGCGACGCCATCCGTCCGCTCACGGCCAATCGCCGCCCTGCGGACTCGAGTGCGATGACGCGCCTCGTGTGGGATGACACCGTGCGCGGCAGCTTCGCGCTCACGGCCACGCTCTCGGGCCGTCTCGATTCGCTCCGCATCGCCTCGCTCGCCGCATTGCGCGGCTTCCGCGCGGGCGCGGTGCGCGCCGAGTCGCTCGTCGTCACCTCGGCGGGCCTCTCGCTGCGCGACACGCTGACCGCGACCGCCGACCTCGTGCTCGGACGCGGGCTGGTGGGCACGCAGGCCATCGATCATGCGCGCGCCAAGGGCGAGCTGCTCGGCCCCGGCCTCTATGCGCTCACGTGGGACGTCGACGCCTCGAAGAACTTCGACCGCCTTACCGGGCATACGCGGGTCGGGCTGCGCGGCGACACGATCACGGCCGACCTCGACTCGCTCTTCGCGCACTTCGGCGTGGACACGGTGCGGCTCACCTATCCCACACGCGTCGTCAGCGCGCCGGGCCTGTTTACGCTCGATTCCACCAGCGTCGAGCTCGGCGTGGGTGGGCGCCTCTTTGCGACGCTGCGTGCGAGCGACAGCGCGGCCGTGAGCGGCGTCCTCCGCCTCGAGGACTTCCCGCTCGTGGTCATGGACTCGGCCAAGCAGTCACCGCCGCGCGCCACGGCACTGCTCAACGCGCGTGTCGAGCTCGCCGGCACGCGCCGCGCCCCGCGCATCGAGGCGCTGCTCGATGCCGCCGACGTGAAGCTGTCTGGCGTGGTGGCGGGCGCGGTGCGCGTTACGGGGGAATACGACAAGCAGCGCCTCTCCACCACGATCAGCCTCGACGAGGGCTCCGACGGCTCGCTCATCTTCGCGGGCGACCTGCCGGTCGACCTCGCTTTCGCGACGGTCGAGCGACGCTTCAAGGACGAAGAGCTGGTGGGCACGCTGCGCTCGGACTCGCTGCGCCTCGGGTTCCTCAAGCGCCTCGTGCCCACGCTCTCCGAGGCGGGCGGCGTGCTGCGTGCCGAGGTGAACGTGACGGGCCGGCTGGAGCGTCCGATCCTCGAGGGGCGCCTCACGCTCGACAGCGGCCTCTTCGTGTCCCGCGACGTCGGCGCGCAGCTGCGCGACGTCTTCGCGCTCATTCAGCTGCGCACCGACAGCATCCTCTTCGAACGCTTCTCCGCGCGCGGCGAACGCCGCGCCGACGACTCGGTCACGATTTCGGGATACGCGTACCTGCCGGACACGGGCGCTGGCGCGCTCTATCTGCGCGTGCGCGCCAACCAGTACGCGGCGTTCCGCTCGCGCAGCAAGGGCTCGTTCGATCTCAACGGCGAAGTCCTCCTCACCGGCACGCGCGAGGCCGCCACGCTCAACGGCGACGTCGAGCTCTACAACGCCGTCGGCTACATCGGCAGCAAGTTCGTGAAGGAAGTCGAGCCGTCCCGCCTCACCCTCGAGTCCACGGCGGAAGCCGACTCCGCAGCGACCACGGCAGCAGGCGCGGTGAAGGCGACGAGCTTCAACCAGCGCGTTCGTGAGCGCGTCGCCATCGGCGACCTCGCGCTGCGCCTGGGCGACAACGTGCGGCTGCGCTCCGAGGACGCGAACGTCATCCTCGGTGGCGAGATCCGTGCCGCGGGCCACCTCGACGACGTCAACCTCTCCGGCGACCTTCTCGCCAAGCGTGGCATCTACCGCCTCAACCTCGGCCTCGTGAGTCGTACCTTCCAGGTAGACTCGGGGCGTGTCACCTTCTTCGGCCCGCTCGCCAACTCGCCGGCGCTCGACATCAGCACGTCGTACCTCGTGCGGCTGCCCGATCGCAATCAGGTACGCATTCGCGCCGAAATCCTCGGCACCGCCGCGGTGCCGCGCATCGTGCTCTCGAGCGACGATGAAGCGGCCTCTGGCGCGTCGGACACCGAATTGCTCTCGTACCTCATCTTCGGTGCGCCGAGCTTCGCGCTCTCTGGCCAGAACACGAGCGCGCTCAACTCGGTGCGCAACGCGCTCGCGCCGACGTTGGGCGGCGTCGCGGAACGCGCGCTGTCGAGCGTGCTCCCGGGCGTGGACATGGTGCGCGTGACGATGGCGAGCCAAGGCGACGTCGCGTCCGACCAGAACTCCGGGCTGCTCAACGGAGCGAGCATCACGGCTGGCCAGCAGCTCGGTGATCGTGTCTTCATCTCGTTGAACACCGGGCTCGGCAAGCGCTCGGCGTGCGGCGATGCCAACGATACGTCGCCCTGGTTCGGACTGGCGATCGAGTATCGGCTCGGGCCCTCGTCATGGTTACAAGCGTCGATGGATCCGGGGAGCACGTCGTGCTCGGGCGCATCGGACCTGTCTGCGGTGCGGCAGTTCGGTCTCGACTTCTTTCGCGAGTTCCGCTTCCGGTAAAAAAACTGCCCGCGCATCCCCGAGGGGACGCGCGGGCGGTCGGTCGTGCGGGCGACAGGGCGCCCGTACGCGTTGCCTACGGGTTGTTGCCGCCCGCGCCGCGCGGCGGGCCGCCGCGGAACGGACGCCGCGAGAGATCGACCGCGCGCGTCTCGCCGTTGACCGTGATCTGCGCCATCGAGCTGCCGTCGAAGACCACCGTCACGACCCGCGCACTCCGCGTCGTGTCGCCGGCCGCGGAGACGACCATGATGTTCGAGTGCGTGTTGATCGTGCCGCCCAAGGGATAGCTGCCCTGCGTGGCCGGCACCGGCAGCACCACGTTGTTGACCGTCGTGGTTTCCGCGACCGCGACGTACGCGGGCGGTGTTCCGCCAAACGGACCGCCGCCGGGGCCACCGCCCAGACCGCCAGGCCCGCGTCCGCCACCCATGCCGCCGGGGCCCATGCCGGGGCCGAGCGGACGGAAGCGACCGGCACCGGCGTTGTTCACCGTGGACG
>JAYTVE010000285.1:0-1729 GCA_043744185.1 Gemmatimonadota bacterium
CGGTCCGCCAGCGTGCTCACCCGGAACAGCACGTCCTTCTTGTCCGCCGCCTTCATGAGCCACACCATCGCGTTCGCGGTGTCCTTGAGCCCCAGGTACACCACGGCAATGGCCCCCGGTGCGCCCGGGGCGTTCGGCAGCTTCAACAAGCGCGTGAGCGCCGCCTGCGCCTGCGTCGCCTGGCCAGCCTGCGCGTACGCACCGCCCAGCAGCCCCACAAACGGCGGCGCCCCTCCGGAGAGCGACGCCGCCGCTTCGAGCTCCTTGAGCGCGCCGCGCGTGTCGCCCGCGTCGCGCAACACGCGCGAACGCACGGCGCGCGCCATCGGCATCGCGGGGTCGCTCTCTACCAAATCGTCCGCGATCGCGAGCGCCGAGTCCTTCTTGCCTGCCGAGGCCAACGCGACGGCCAGCGCACTCGCGACAATCGGACTTGCCGGATCGAGCGCGCGCGCCTTTCGCAGCGACGCGAGCCCCTCGACGGCCCGCCCCGTGCGCATGAGATGCTCGCCATACCAGAGCTGCCCGTTCGCGTAGGAGGGCGCGAGCTTGACGGCGCGCGCGAGGTCCGCTTCGGCGCGCGCACCATCGCCTGCGAGCGAACGCAGGTGCCCGCGCGCGGCAAATCCCTCACCCAGCGTGCTGTCGAGCGCGAGCGCGAGTTCGGCTTCGCGCAGTCCGGTCATCACGCTCGCGTCACTCGGCACCGGATTCATGATCGTCTGGATCGCGTACGCATCCGCGAGCCCGGCATGCGCGAGCGCGAACTTCGCGTCGCGGACGATCGCGGCGCTGAACTGCGCCTTGGCGGCGTCGAGCGAGCTGGGACCCGGACGCGACAGCAGCTCGCGACCGCGCAGGTACGCGTCGTACGCCTTCGGATCCACGTCGCGCTCCGCCACCACCGTCGTTTCGGGCGCGGTGAGCTCGGGGGTCAGCGCCTCCGTGATGGACCGCGCGAGCGTGCTCTGCACCTTGAACAGGTCCGTCGCCTCACGCTCGAACACGTCGCTCCAGACGGTGATGCCGTCGGCGACCCGCACCAGTCGCGCCGTCAATCGGAGCCGCTTCCCGTCACGCTGCACCGTCCCCTCGAGCACGGTGGCCACGTTGAGCGCCTTGCCCACCGCGGCAATGTCGCCGCCCTTCTGCCGCAGGTCGCTCGCCTGCATGCGCGACGCCACCCGCAATCCGGCAATGCGCGACAGGCTCGATGTCAGCTCCGCCGTGATCCCCTCGGCCAGGTACACGTCCTGCGTATCCGGCCCGATGGACGTGAACGGCAGCACGGCGAGCGAGTTGGGCGCCGGCGTGTTCGCCACCTCGACCACGGGTGCGGTGGTGCGCGCGACCGTGCGATCGCGCGCGCGCATCGCGAGCGCACCACCGACCGCCGCGAGCAGCACGAGCCCTACTCCCACCGCCAGCAGCGGGCCGCGCCGCATGGCGGCCGCAGCCATCGCCTCGCGTGACGCCGTCGAGAAGGTGCCGCTCACCACCGCGGGATCTTCGAGCAGCGCCACGAGCGCCTCCGCGCTCTGCGGACGATCGTCGGCATTCTTTTCGAGGCAGCGCATCACGATCGCCGCGAGCGCATCGGGCACCTCCTTGCGGCGCTCCTGCACCGGCACCGGCAGCTCCGCGAGTTGCGCTGCGAACAGCGCCTGCACCGACTTGCCCGTGAACGGCGGCTTGCCCGTCAGCATCTCGTACGCGAGGATCCCCGCCG
>JAYTVE010000286.1:0-5501 GCA_043744185.1 Gemmatimonadota bacterium
CGCGGACCCGCGCGAGGTGCCGTTCCTGCTTCTAACGGGCGATGGGCGCGCGGGTCCGGGCCCGCTATTCTGCCACCGGTGCGCGGCCTACCGGGAGGCGCATCGGTCCTGTGTCACCCCCCCCACGTCCGGAGTGCCCGACCACCGTGTCCGAGCCACCACGACTCCCGCCCGCCGTTTCCGCACCAACCGAGCCGCACGTCGTCCGCTTCGATGTCTCCTTCGCGACGATCGCGAAGGTGATGGTGGCCGTCGCGGGGGTCTGGCTGCTCGGACAGCTGATCCCGGTCGTGCTGGTGCTCGTGGGCGCGCTCTTCATTGGCGGCACGCTCGGGCCGGTCATCGAATGGTTCGAGGCCAAGAAGGTGCGACGCGGCGTGGCCATTGCCCTCGTATTCGGCGCGCTCGTGCTCGCCACGATGCTCATCATCGTGCTGACGATTCCGGCATTGCTCGATCAGGTGAAGAATCTGCAGGCCGGCGAGCCGGAGTGGCGCGCACGCGCGGTGGCATGGCTCCGCCGGTCATCGCTCACCGCCCCGCTGGCCAGCGCCCTGCGCGATCTGCGCCTCGCGAAATGGGTCAGCCTCTCGGTGGACAACGCGATCGAGGTGTCAACGCGCATTGGCGAGTTCCTCGCCTACAGCATGGCGGCGATCTTTCTTGCACTCTACGGCTTGATTGACCGTGACCGGCTGCGCGGTATCCTGTTCGCTCTCGTGCCGAGGGCGCAGCACATGCGCCTGTCTCGCATCATGCTCAACCTGGAGACGATCGTTGGCGGCTACATCCGCGGCCAGGTGATCACGAGCGCATTGATGGCCGTCTTCATGTTCATTTTGCTCGCGGCCTGCGGCGTGCCGAACGCGCTGGCGCTCGCCGTGTTCGGCGGCGCCGCAGACGTCCTTCCGTACATCGGACCGTTGCTCACGATCGTGCCGGCGGTCGTGGCCTCGCTCGGTCAGGGTCCGGTGATCGTGAGTGTCGTGCTCATCCTCCTGCTGGCCTACGAGGAGTTCGAGAGTCGCTTTCTCATTCCAGTGGTGTACGGGCGGGCACTGCGTCTGCCCTCGACGGTGGTGATGTTCGCGCTGCTGGTGGGTACCACCCTCATGGGCGTCCTCGGCGCCCTGCTGGCGCTTCCCGTGGCGGCCGCGCTCGTGATGCTGGCGGAGGAGCTGGGCTTCGAGCTTCCCGGTGAGCCTGTATCAGACGCCGGCAACGAGCGCCGCGAAAACGACAATCGCGGCGACTCGCTCTACGCCGACCTCACGCAGGGCATGCCGGCGGCGCAGGCGGCCGCGATCGCGGCCGAGCTCTCGGACGAGCGGAAGAAGGACGAGGCGGGTGCGGGGGACGAACCGGCAGCGGTCACGCCTGCTAGAACCGCATCTCCGACGTGAAGCTCGATATCGGCCCATCCCGGCGCCTCTCCGCCTTCTCCGCACGCGCCGCCACCAATCGGCGCCGCTCCACCACGAAGTAGAGCGCCGGCATCGCCAGCAGCGTCAGCACGAGCGCCGAGAGCAGCCCGCCCACGATGACCGTTGCCAACGGGCGCTGGATGTCGGAGCCGATCCCGCTCGCACGCGCCGCGGGAATGAGCCCGATCAGCGCGACGCTCATCATCATCAGGATCGGGCGAAGCTGCGTCACGGCGCCATCGACCACCGCGCGGCGCAGCCGCACGAGCCGTTCCTGTCGCAGCAGGTTGACGTACGACACGAGCAGCACGCCGCTCATGACGGCCACGCCGAAGAGCGAGATGAAGCCGACGCCCGCCGACACCGAGAAGTTGATGCCGCGGATCATCAGGAAGATCACGCCACCGACGAGTGCGAACGGCACGTTCATGAGCACGACGCCCGCGTGCAACGGATCGGAATCGAACAGGATGAACAGCACGCAGAAAATCAGCACGATCGTGATCGGGATGACCAGCGTGAGCCGCTTCTTCGCGCGCGTGAGGTTCTCGAACTGGCCGCCCCAGTCGAGCGTGTACCCGTCCGGCAGCTTGACCTGTGCCGTCACCTTGGCCTGCGCCTCGGCCACGAAGCTCCCTTGGTCGCGGTCGCGCACGTTGGTGCGCACCCCCATCTGCCGGCGTCCGTCTTCACGCGCGATGATCGTGAGCCCCGGCACCTCGCGAATGCGCGCCACCTGGCTGAGCGGAATCTTGGCGCCGTTGGCGTTGGTGACGAGGATGTTGCCGATCGCCTCGGGGCTCGAGCGCTGGTCGCGCGTATAGCGGAGCGCGATGTCGAAGCGGCGCTCCCCTTCGTACACCACGCTCACCGGCTTGCCTGCGATGGCCAGCTCGATGACCGCATTCACGTCCTTGATGTTGATACCGAAGCGCGCCATGGTCTCGCGGTCGAGGTCGATCACGAGCTGCGTTTGCGGCCCTTCCTGCTCGAGCCCGCTCTCGCTTGCGCCGCGCACGGTCTTCACCACGGCGAGGATCTCGTTGGCGCTCTTGCGCAACTGCTCGGGGTCGTCACCCCCCACGAGCACTGCGAGGTCGGCCGCCGAACCTGTCACCGCCTCGGCCACGTTGTCGAGGATCGGCTGCGAGAAGGAGAACGAGGCGCCCGGCAGCCGGTGCTCGAGGTCGCGCTTGAGCACGCGGAGCAGCGCCTTCTTGTCACGCCCCGACGTCCATGTTTCGTAGGGCTTGAGCTGCACCAGCACCTCGATGCGGCTCGGCCCGTACGGGTCGGTGCCGTCGTCGTTCCGGCCCAGTTGCGAGATCGCGAACTTGACCTCGGGGTAGCCGGCGATCGTCTTGCGGATGAGGTCGGGATAGACGCGCGCCTGTTGCAGCCCCACGCCCGACGGCAGGATGCAACGGATGTTGAAGCCGCCTTCGTCCAGCTCGGGCAGAAACTCGGTACCCAGCTGCGACGCCGCCGCGAGCGTCAGCACCACGAGTGCGCCCGCCGCACTCAACGTCAGCAGCGGCCGCCGGAGGATCCGCGTGATGAGCGCGCGATAGCGCACCTCGAGCCAGGCGAGCGCGGGGTTGTGCCATTCCTTGTAGGTCGGCCCGAGCAGGAACGAGCAGGCCACGGGCACAAGCGTGAGCGCCAGCAGCAGCGACCCGGCAATCGCGTACGCGAGCGTGTACGCCATCGGCGAGAAGAGCTTGCCCTCCACGCGTTGCAGCGTGAAGAGCGGCAGGTACGCCAGCACGATGATCGCCACGGCGAACACGATCTGCCGCTGCACCTCGACCCCCGCGCGGAAGATCAGCCGGCGCGTGCCTCGCTCGCGCTCGTCGGCGCTCGCGTGGCCGATCTGCCGCGCGATCGACTCCACCATGACCACGGCCGCGTCGCAGATGATGCCGAAGTCGATGGCGCCGAGCGAGAGCAGGTTGGCCGGAATCCCCGTCAGCTTCATGGCCACGAAGGCGAAGGCGAGCGAGAGCGGAATCGTGATCGCCACGGCAAGGGCGGAGCGCAGCGACCCGAGGAAGAGGAGCAGCACGATCACGACGATGCTCACGCCCTCGAACAGCGTCCGCCCGACATTCTTGAGCGTCGTCTGCACGAGGTCGGTGCGGTCGTACGCGATGCGCAGCGAGACGCCCTTGGGCAGTCCGCGCGCGTTGAGCTCCGCGATCCGTTCCTTCACGCCGGCGAGCACGTCGGACGGATTCTCGCCGCGCCGCATCAGCACGATCCCCTCGACGGCGTTGTCCTCGTCACTCCCCTTGACCGGGTCGGAGAAGCCGAGGATGCCGGACGGCGGCAGCGCGCCGATCTCGACCGAGGCGACGTCGCGCACGAACACGGGGGTGCCGCCCTTGGTCGCCAGCACGATGCGCTCGATGTCCTCGCGCTTCGTGATGCGCCCGACCGATCGCACCGCGAGCTGCGACGCGCCGTACGGAATCACGTTGCCGCCAGTCGAGCTGTTGTTGGCGCTGATCGCGTCGGCCACCTGCTGCAACGTGATGCCGTAGCGGTCGAGCGAGCCGGGGTTGATGATCACCTGGAACTGCCGCACCAACCCGCCGAAGTTCGTGATGTCAGCCACGCCGGGCGAGGCCTGCAGGCGCGGCGTCACCACCCAGTCCTGCAGCTCGCGCAACTCCATCACGGAGTGCGTGCCGTCACCCTCGACGATGTAGCGCAGGATCTCGCCCACCGGCGTCGACAGCGGTCCGAGCGTCGGCTGCACGCCGTCGGGGAGCGTCGCGTCCTTGAGCTTCTCGAGCACCTGCTGCCGTGCGAAGTAGTCGTCCGTGCCCTCGGTGAACCCGAGCTTCACGATCGAGAGGCCGAAGATCGTGCGCGAGCGACGCGCGGTCACGCGCGGCACGTTGTTCACCGCGCGCTCGATGGGAATCGTCACCTGCTGCTCGACTTCTTCCGCCGCACGCCCCGTATACGGGGTGATGATCACGACTTCCGTGTCAGCGACGTCCGGGTACGCCTCGAGGCGCAGTGAACCCCAGGCGCCCACGCCGAGCGCCACGAGGAGCGTCGCGAGCGCCAGCACGAGGTAGCGCTGCCGGAGGGCGAGGCGCAGGAGCGAATCAAGCATGTGTGGCTGGCCTCAGTAGCCGAAGCTCAGGCCCTTGAGCAGGATCGTGTTGCTGGTGACCACCTGATCGCCGGGCGCGAGACCCGACTTCACCTGCACGTCCTTGCCGTTGTCGAGACCGAGCACCACCTCGCGCCGTTCGAAGGTGGTGGCGCCGCTGCGCACAAACACGAAGGTGCGCGCCTCCACCGAGATCACCGCCGGCAGCGGAATGAGCAGCGCGCGTTCGGTGCGCTCCTCGATGCTCACTCGCGCGAACATGCCGGGCTTGAGCCGTCCCTCACGCGCGTCCATCGTGATCGTCACGTGGATCGCGCGCGTCTGCGGGTCCACCGCATCGGCGATGCGCGTCACCCGTCCCGTGAAGCTCTGCCCCGGGAAGGCGTTGAAGTCGAACGTCGCGCGCTCGCCAAGTTGCACGGCGCCGATGCGCGCCTCGGGCACATCCGCCACCACGAGGAGCGAGCCCGCCGAGAGGGTCAGCAGTTGTTGCGGATCGAAGCCGATCTGGCGCAGCTTCGCGTCGGTGTCGCGCAGCGATGCCTCCGAGGTACGCAGCTCGGTCTCTGCGTCCACCACGTCCTTGCCGGCCACGGCGTCGCGCGTGGCGAGTTCGCCGATGCGCTTGCGTTGCAGGTCGGCGCGCGCGTAGGCAGCGCGATTCTTCGTGAAGTCGCTCCAGAGCGCGGATTCCTCCTGCGTCTCGAAGAGCACGAGCGGCGTCGGCAGGTCGGTCGCGGCCACCACGGTGGCCACCGCGCGGGCGGGCGCCACGAGGTTGACCGCAAAGTCGCGGCTCGTCGCGGGGGTGGTCGCGAACTTCTCCGCATCCTTGGCCGCGAGCGAGATGCGCGCACCGCCCGGTTCGACCGTGACCACCTGCGCGATGTCCTTGGCGGCAGCCGGAGCGATGTCGCCCGTGCCGCAGGCGGCGAGTGCGGCGAGCGCAC
>JAYTVE010000287.1:0-1725 GCA_043744185.1 Gemmatimonadota bacterium
ATGGGGCGGAGTCGGCCGTAGCCGACGCCGCCCCGTGAGCACGAACTGAGCGAGGGACCCGCTTGCTGCGGCTACGGCCTACGGCTTGGCGCGCTTCTGCATGCGCTCGCCCTTCGCTTCCTTGCGCTCGCCGCGCTTCTCCATGCGCTCGCCCTGGTTTTCCTTCCGTTCCCCACGGTTCTCGACGCGCTCACCGCGGTTCTCGATGCGCTCGCCCTTGCGCTCCATGCGCGCATTGCCCGTGGCCTCGCCGCGCTTCTCGATCGCATCGCCGCGGTTCTCGATCCGCTCGCCGCGCTTCTCCTGCGCTTCGCCACGCGCCTCGCGACGCTCCCCGCGGTTCTCGATGCGTTCGCCACGGCGCTCCGTCGAGCGGCCACGTGCGGCGAGGCCAGGGCGTCCAGCGCGGGCGCCCGAGTCCTGCGCGTGGAGCGGAACGGCCGCCATGAGGCAGGCGGCGAGGGCGAGCGGAGTCAGAGTGAAGCGCATTGGAGTCTCCTGGCGGGATCGGTCCGCCGATAAGATCGGTGTCCGGCCGCGACGCGCGCGCGCGCCGCAGTACGTCATTCACCGTGTTCGACAGGTAACCGTGAGAGACGTTAAGCGCGTGTGCCACGTCACGAGAGCGCCAGTGACGCTGCGCACGAACCTTCCTTCCCGCCCGCAGCGGGCCACCCTACCTTTCGCCTCAGCCGACGGTACCACGCGTTCCCGTTCATGCGCAGCGATGGCGCTGCCACCACTTGAGGTTGCCGATGTCCCGCAGTCACCGTCTCATTGCTGCGGCGTGCGCGCTCGCGGCCACCGTGCCGAGTGCCGCGCGTGCGCAGGATCTCCGCTCGCGCATTGATGCCGCGGTGGCGCAGTCGAGCGAGCAGGTCATCAAGCTTCGCCAACAGCTGCACCAGAATCCCGAACTCGGCAATCGCGAGTTCGAGACGGGCAAACTGATCGCCGCGCATCTCAAGGGACTCGGACTCGAGGTTCGCACCGGAGTCGCGAAGACGGGGGTCGTCGGCATCCTGCGTGGCGGACGCCCCGGCCCCGTGGTCGCCATCCGCTCCGACATGGACGCACTGCCGGTCACAGAGGCGTCGGGCTACCCGATGCCGAGCACCAAGCGCACCACCTACCTCGGCAAGGACGTCGGCGTGGCGCACGCCTGCGGCCACGACATCCACATGGGCGTCGTCCTTGGTGTCGCGTCCGTGCTCGCTCCCATGAAGGCGCAACTGCCCGGCACGATCATCTTCCTCTTCCAGCCATCCGAGGAAGGGCCGCCGGAGGGCGAAGAAGGCGGCGCCGAGTTGATGCTCAAGGAGGGCGTGTTCAAGGAGTTCAAGCCGACCGCCGTGTTCGGGTTGCACACGAGCCCCGACCTGCCTGTGGGCCAGGTGGGCTACGCACCGGGGCCGTTCTTCGCAGAGTCCGACGGTCTCTACATCAAGGTCATCGGCAAGCAGGCGCACGGCGCCGCTCCGGCCGACGGCATCGACCCGATCGTCATCGCGTCGCAGATCGTGCTCGGCCTGCAGACAATCCGGTCGCGCAACGTCCCGCCGCTCGAGGCGAGCGTCATCACGATCGGCATTTTCCGCGGGGGCGAGCGGGCGAACATCATTCCGGGATCGGTGGAACTCACGGGCACGGTGCGGACCTACAACCCGGAGGTGCGCAAGCTGATCCAGCGGCGCATCACGGAGATTGCCGAGCTCACCGCGAAGG
>JAYTVE010000288.1:0-1723 GCA_043744185.1 Gemmatimonadota bacterium
GCCACCGCCGCCGACGGCGCTTCGAGCGCCGCGATCGCGACGTCGGCGCGCGCAGTCCGCGCCGGCACGATCACCTGCGACCCCGACGGCAGCGCCTGCAGCGCCTCGGGGTCGGCGATCTCACCGTCGGTGACGACGATCAGCCGGCGCCCGGCCGCGAGCGCGCGCTCGACCGCTGGCTGTGCGCGCGACGCGGCATCGCTGGGCGAGGCAGGGATCGCCGCCGCGCGTACCGTGTCACCGAAGAGGAAGATCGAGTCGGCGCTCGCATCGCGTGCTTCGCGCACGGCGGCACGCCACGCCTCGGTGTCACCGCCCCGACGCCAGCTCGACGACGCATCGAGCGCCACGAAGGCGCCTGCGCGCGAGGCCGGCGCCGCCGGCGCGTCGAGCGCGAGCGCCACCGCCAACGACACGATCACGAAGCGCGCGGCAATCGACGTGCGCGCCGCCCACCCCGCGCGCGAGGCGAAGGGCCAGTAACCGGCGAGTGCCGCGACGGCACCCGAAGCGAGAGCGATGAGCCAGGACCACATGCGGCTTCCAAGCTAGCGGGCCGGCGCTCCGCATGCGGAACGCCGGCCCGTGTTGACCGTCGGAGTTGAAGACGCTCAGTCCATCTGCCGACGAATGAAGGTCGGAATCTCCATGTCGCCCAGCTCCGTGTTCGCACGCGACGGACGCGATGCGGGCGGCTGCGCCGCGTTGGGCTGCGTCTTGGCCTTCGGAAACGGAATCACCGGTGCACCGGACGACCGCATGCCCTGCGACGGACGGCCTGCGGTCTCGTTCGCCGACGGCGACGCCTGCTCGGCGCCACGATCGAAGCCCGTCGCGATCACCGTCACGCGCACTTCGCCCTGCATCGCCGGCTCGGTGACCGATCCGAAGATGATCTGCGAGTCGTCGCCCACGGCATCGTGGATGATGTCCGAGATCTGCGTGACCTCACCGAGAGTGAGGTCCTCGCCGCCGGTGATGTTGAGCAGCACGCCCGCCGCGCCCGCCACGGAGACGTTGTCGAGCAACGGGCTCGAGATCGCCTGCTGCGCGGCTTCCGTGGCGCGGTTCTCGCCACGACCGACACCGGTGCCCATGAGCGCCGAACCGCCGTTCTGCATGACCGTGCGCACGTCGGCGAAGTCGACGTTGATGAGGCCGGTGCGCGAGATGAGCAGCGAGATGCCCTGCGTCGCCTGCAGCAGGACCTCGTCCGCCTTCTTGAGCGCATCCTGGAACGGAATCCCCTTGCCGACGACGGCGAGGAGGCGCTCGTTCGGGACCACGATCATCGTGTCGACATGCTTGCGCATCTCGGCGATGCCAGCTTCCGCCTGCCGCATGCGCTTGCGCCCCTCGAAGAGGAACGGACGCGTCACGATGCCGACCGTCAGCGCGCCAGCCTCGCGCGCCAGCTCGCAGATGACGGGCGCCGCACCGGTGCCGGTGCCACCGCCCATGCCGCACGTGATGAAGACAAGGTCGGCGTTGCCCAGCACGCGCGAGACTTCATCGCGATTCTCCTCGATCGCCTGGCGCCCGATATCTGGGCGCGCACCAGCGCCGAGCCCGCGTGTCAACTTCTTGCCGATCTGGATCTTCACGTCCGCCTTCGAGGCGAGCAGCGCCTGGGCGTCGGTGTTCACCGAAATGAACTCGACCCCCTCGAGGTGTTCATCGATCATGCGGTTCACGGCGTTACCGCCGCCACCGCCGACGCCCA
>JAYTVE010000289.1:0-1718 GCA_043744185.1 Gemmatimonadota bacterium
CCCGTCGACCTGATCCCACACTCGGTGCGTCGCGCGGTTCCCGTTCTCTTCGCCGCCGGCCAGATCGCCGCGTTGCTACGCGCCGCACGTGGTCTCAAGCACCCGCTCGGCGCCGCCACCTACGAGACGCTGTTCGGCCTGCTCGCCGCGACCGGGATGCGCATCGGCGAAGCCATCCGCCTCGACCGCGACGACATCGACGGGCGGCAACAACTGCTGGTCGTGCGCCACAGCAAGTTCGACAAGTCGCGCGAGGTCGTCCTGCACCCCTCGACCATGGCCGCGCTGCGACGCTACGCCCGCGTGCGCGACGCTCGCTGGCCACATCCGCCCTCGCCGGCCTTCTTCGTCTCGCGCCGGGGCACCCGGCTCATCTACAACGACGCCCACCGCACCTTCCGCAGGCTCGCGCACGCGGCCGAGTTTCCTGCGGCGCGGCCGCACGACCTGCGGCATTCCTTCGCGGTCGCCACCCTGCTGCGCTGGTACCGCCAGGGCGTCGACGTCGATGCCTGGATGCCGCGCCTGTCCACCTACCTCGGCCATGCCGCACCCACGTCCACCTACTGGTATCTCACCGCCACCCCCGAGTTGATGGCGATCGCCCGCCGCAGGCTCGAACGGGTTGGAGGGCTATCCGCATGACCCCGCTCGCCCCGCTGCTCGAACGCTTCTTCACACAGCGCCTGCTGCATCAGCGCCGCGCCAGTCCCCACACCATCGCCGCCTATCGCGATACCTTCCGGTTATTCCTCCGGTTCCTCCACGATCGGCACGGCAAGCCACCCGCCGAGCTCGCACTCGCGGATCTCGATGCTGATCGCGTGTCCGCCTTCCTCGCCCACCTCGAGCACGACCGCGGCAACGCCATCCGCTCGCGCAACGCCCGCCTCGCCGCCATCCATTCGTTCTTCCACTACCTGGCCTTCGAGGAACCTGCCCACGCCGCCGCCATCCAGCGCGTCCTCGCCATCCCGCCCAAGCGCACCGAGCGCAGGCTGGTCGAGTATCTCCGCCCTGACGAGGCCGAAGCCCTGCTCGACGCCCCCGACCGGCACACCGCGCTGGGCCGCAGGGACCGTACGATCCTGCTCCTCGCCATCCAGACTGGCCTGCGTGTCTCGGAGTTGACCCAGCTGCGCTGGCAGGACCTGGAGTTCGGCTCCGGTGCCCACGTCCGGTCCCACGGTAAGGGGCGCAAGGACCGCTGCACGCCGCTCACTGCGCAGACCGTCGCCGCGCTCCGCAGCCGTCAGCGCGAGCTGGCGCCGCTGTCCTCGCATCCCGTCTTCGCCACTCGGCGCGGCGGTCCGATGAGCCGCGACGCCCTCGAGCGCGTGGTCGCCAAGTACGCCGCGCTCGCAACCGCCACCTGCCCGTCACTGAAGCACAAGCGCGTCTCGCCCCACACGCTGCGGCACACCAGCGCCATGCGACTCCTGGCCGCAGGCGTCGAACGAACCGTGATCGCACTGTGGCTCGGCCACGAGTCGACCGAGACCACCGAGATCTATATCCATGCCGATCTCGCCATCAAGGAGCGCGCCATCGCTCGCACGGCACCACTCCCGACGGCATCCGGGCGCTACAAGCCGAAGGACCGACTGCTCGCCTTCCTCGAGGCGCTCTGATTATGCCGCGCAACGGGCCGGCCGAGCCGCGCGGCGCCCCCACGATCGCCCCCAACGCGGCATAATCCGGGACGCGGCATAGTGCCG
>JAYTVE010000290.1:0-5468 GCA_043744185.1 Gemmatimonadota bacterium
CCCGACTACTGGATTCGTCCGTTCCAGGCGTTGAGCACAACGCCCGGCATGCACCGCTACATCTACGACCTGCGCCACGCCGCGCCCAAGGTGGCGTCGAGCAGCTACCCCATGACCGCCGTCATCGGCGACACTCCGCGCGACCCGCTCGGCTCGTGGATCTTGCCGGGGTACTACGTGGTCACACTGCGCGCGAACGACCAGGCGATTTCGCACTCGCTCGAGGTGCGCATGGATCCGCGCGTGAAGACGCCGGCCGCCGCGCTCGTGCGCACGTACCAGCTCTCACGCCAGCTCGACTCCGGCATCGCGCGTTCGGCCGACGTGGCCGACGCGATCCGCACACTGCGCTTCAAGGTGGCGAGCGCGCGCGACAAGGCGACGGGCAACCTCGCGGATTCGCTCAAGGCATTCGAAGAGCGGATCGGGAAGCTGGCCGCGGGCACGGGAGCAGCGCCGAGCTTCACGCGCTTGCGCGGCGAGTTGGGGCAGTTGTTCGCGATGGTGGAAGAGTCGGATGTTGTGCCCACGACTCAACTAGCCGCCAGCGCGCGCGAGAAGCTGCTCGACCTGTCCAACTTGTGGGGCGCGTGGAACGCGGCCCTGCGCACGGAGCTGCCACGACTTAATGTCCGGCTGAAGGCCGCGTCACTCCCCGACATCACGCCCTGACATGCCGATCGCCAACCAGGACATCGCGAGAGTCTTCGCTCGCGAGATCGCCGCAGTGAGGGCCGAGGTGCTCGGCTATCCGGACGACGAGACGCTCTGGCGCGAGGTGCCGGGGCTGCCGAACTCGAGTGGCACGCTGGCGCTTCACCTGGCGGGCAACCTGCGCCACTTCATCGGTCTCGGTATCGGCGGTTCTGGGTATGTGCGGGATCGACCGATGGAATTCTCGACGCGTGGCATGCCACGCGCGGAGGTGGCGGCGCTGCTCGATGCCGCAGCCACCGAGGTGAGTGCGGCGCTTGCGAAGGCACCGGCCGACATGCTCGACGTGGCACCACCGATTCCCTTCGGCAACAACAAGTCGATGCCCCTGCCACTTGGCCTGCTGCACCTGCTGTCGCACCTCGCGTATCACCTCGGGCAGATGGACTACCATCGGCGATCAGTAACGGGCGACAAGACGAGCGTCGGCGCCATGGACCACATGCAGTTGGCAACCTGAGGGCGCGCGCATGCCGTTGACGCTCGTGAAGCGCGACGGCGAGCTCGCCATCTGTCGGCTCGGGCACAACGAGTCGGTGCCTGCGTGGGCCACCCGCGGCGACTTCTACAACATCGCGTACACGCCCGACGAGCTGAGCATCGTGTGTGATGCGGCCGGGGTGCCGGAGTCGGTGAAGGCCGAGCGCACGTTCACCGCGCTCCGTGTGGAGGGGACGATTTCGTTCGCGATGACGGGGGTGCTGGCTGCGCTGGCGGGGCCACTCGCGACGGCGCGCATCCCGATTTTCGTGGTGAGCACGTACGACACGGACTGGCTGCTCATCCGCACGCCGCAGTATGAGGTGGCGGCGGACGTGCTGCGGGCTGCGGGGTTCGCGATCAGGGCGTGACTAGAACCACCGCCCGATGCGCACGAACAATTGGCGTCGCCCATCGTTGTTGCGCCCTTCCTGGACGATGATGCGCCCGAGCGGTGTGCGCGCCTCGATGCCGAGGCGCGCGCCGTAGTACCAGGTGCCTGCGTATGCCGCGAGCGGATCGGCCTGCCGTCCGAGCACCACGTCACCGAACGAGATGATGCCGGCGTCAAAGTCGAGCCTCAAGCGGATGATGCTCGTGAGCTTCTGGCGCATCGCGAGGCTACCAAGCACCGTGTGCTCGCCGCGATTCTCCCCTGTGCGGAATCCGGGAAAGCCATCCCACGCGCCGAGCGTGAACCAGCGCTGCTGCGGGAGTCGTTGCCCCCAGCCGACGAGCACATGCGGTCGCAGCTCGAAGCCGCCGAACGTCATGGTCGTCCCCAGCGCGAGCGTCCCTTGCAGGTACTCGTTGGTGACCCATCCTTCGACGCGGAAGACGT
This sequence comes from Gemmatimonadota bacterium, assembly GCA_043744185.1. Classification (GTDB taxonomy): domain Bacteria; phylum Gemmatimonadota; class Gemmatimonadetes; order Gemmatimonadales; family Gemmatimonadaceae; genus JACPPC01. Next base: position 2,036 of record JAYTVE010000290.1, read on the forward strand.
CGTTCTCCTCGTCGAGCGGGCGTCGGATACGGCCATAGAGGCCGCCGGCCATCGTGCGTCCGCGCGTCGGCTCCATCCATGTGTGCCCGATGGCGGCCAGGTCCCACTCGAAGTCCTTCAGGCGGTTGCCGACGCCGATGCTGAGCAGCGCTTCATTGGTGTTGATGGGGGAGAGCTCGAGCAGGTCGGTGCCGACGATGATCAACTGCCGCACGTCTTCGTTGGCGACGTTGAGCCGGACGCGGAGCGGCATGACCTGCGAGAGTGCCGCCTGCTGCCGCTCGATCGACATGGTCAGTTCCTGCCGGTACTTGCCGAAGGCGCCGGCAAATCCGCCGGCGTACTCGGTGCCGAACACGCCGCGTTGCGCAACGCCGACCCAGAGTCGCCCGACCATGTCGTTGTCATAGGCCATGCCCAGTGCCGTGAGGCGTGACGGTGTGCGGTCGACGGTGACGTCGAAGCGCACGGTTGAATCGCGTCCGCTGGGATTGAGCCAGACGGCCGAATAGTCCTGCGACGTGCCGAGTGCGTTGACGGCGCCCGTGAGCGAATCGAGGTGGATGATGCCACCGGTCGCGAGGTGGAGCGAGCGTCGGAGCGCCATGCGGTCCACGGGGCGTTCATCCGCGACGGTGATGGTGCCCACGCGCGTGGGCATGCGACGCGTGCGCGCTTCGCCGAGCGGCCGGATGCAGCGCGCGTGCGCGAGTGCGCTGTCGGCCGCGGCGCGTCCGCTGGTGAAGAGCGAATCGGCGCGATCGTTCGAGAAGTCGAGGTTGGGCGTGTCCTCGGTGCTGTGACGAATGAGGATGTCATCGGGCCCGAGCGCGATCGAGTCGTTCCAGAAGAGGAACTCACCCAGCTGGCTCGCGATCGTGAGCGGATCGCGATAGGCGCTGAGGTCGATGCCCTTGGACGGCAGCGCCGAGATGATGAGGCGCGTGGCGCCGAGGGCGCGCGCGACGTTGACGGGGACGTTCTCCGTGAGGCCGCCGTCGACGAGCGGAAGGCCGTCGACTTCGACGGATTGGAAAACGAGGGGAATCGCGAACGAGGCGCGCACCGCCAGCGCGAGGTCACCCTTGGCGAGCGCGACGGGGCGCCGCGTGCGGAGGTCCGTGGCGACGGCGCGAAAGGGGATGGGGAGCGAGTCGAACGAGCCGCGCGCGAGGAGGTTTCCCTTGAGCATGATGCCCGACATCATCGCGTTGATCTCGCCCTCGCGGACCGTGCCGGTTTGCAGGCGATAGCCCGTCACGGGATCGCGCTCCCAGAGTGCGAGCACCGGAAGGTTTCCCATCACGGTGGGGAGCTCGGGGTCGTAGCCGCGGATGATGCTCGAGAGCGGGAGGTTGCGCGCGATCCGCTCGACGTCGATGCCGCTGTACCCCGCTGCGTAGAGTGCGCCCATGATGGCGCCGCTGGACGTACCGACGATGATGTCCGGCCGGATGTGGAGCGAGTCGAGCGCGCGGAAGACGCCGGCGTGGGCGAATCCCTTGGCGCCGCCCCCGCCGAGGACGAGGGCGGTTCGCGCGGGGGTGCACGCGGCGCCCTGCGCGGACGCCGCCGACACGGCCGACGCGGTCAGGAGTGCCGCCGCCGTGATGATTGTCACGAGGCGGCGGCCGGCGGGGAGGGAGCCTGCGGGAGCCAGTGTGGGTATCATTGGTCTTCCGAACGGTATGCGTCCGGCGGCGGACGCGACACCCCACCTTAAGCTGATGGAAGTTTTAGCCCATGCGTGCACGCATTGTTGTCCTAGCCCTCACCCTGTCGGCCCTGCCAATTGCGCTGGATGCGCAGGCGAAGCCGGCCAAGCCGCTCGAGATCACGGCGGACCTGGGCTTCGTGAACACGTCGGGCAATACGGACGTGACGACGCTGTCAGCGAACTACAAGGTCGGCATCACGACCGGCCCGTGGAAGTTGACGCACTACTTCGGCACCGTGTACGGCAAGCTCAAGGACAGCGTGAACACGAGCATCTGGCGCATGGGTGTGCGCGCGGATCGCCTCTTTACCGAGCGCTTCGGCCTGTTCGGGCTGGTGAACTATGACAAGAACCGGTTCGCGGGCATCGCGGGTCGCTGGGAACAGGGCGCGGGTGCGCAGTGGAAGGCGGTAGCGGAAAGCGAGGACAAGCTCGACGTCGAACTCGGCCTCTCGGCCATCCAGCAACAGGCGGTGGCGGCGGCGCCGGACCGCAACTTCGCGTCGGCGCGCACGGCCGCGATTTACCGGCACAACTTCACGGACAAGACCTACGCCCAGCAGAACACGGAGTACCTGACGAACCTGCAGAACGGGCCGGACTGGCGCATCAACTCGGAGACGTCGCTGGTGGCGCCGTTGTCGGCAGGGTTCGGGATCAAGGTGAGCTACGTGATCCGCTACCAGAATTTGCCTGACCCCGGCTTCCGCGCGACGGACCGAATCTTCGCGACGGGGATACAGTACACGTACTAGGTGGGCGATCTCGAGCACTGCTGTCATCGTGAGCGCAGCGAAGGATCTGCTTGTCAACCCTCCGGAGACCTGTGATGTCACACCACCTCCTGCGCACCTGCTGCGGCGCCGCGCTGTTCTGTGCGGCCGCGGCCACCGCGCGCGCGCAATTACCCGGCGCGGACTCCGCCGACGCGCGCGCGGACAACATGTGGCACCCCTCGGCGCGCATCGGTTCGCTCGCGGTGGGGACGCCGCAGCAGATCTCGGGTTCGATCTTGATTGGCGCCGAGCGCTACTGGGGCGCCGGGACGACGCGGAACACGCAGCTGTGGTATGTGCGGCTCGAGCCTGGGCTGAGCGCGAGCAAGGTGGCGATCGGCGTGGGCGCGTGGCAACTCGCCGACCAGGGTGGCGGGGCGTCGTTGCAGGCGAGCGTGTTGCGGACGTACGGGAGTCCGTGGACGGCGCCTAAGGATCAGACGTACTGGGGTGTGGAGGCGCGTGCGTTCGTGTGGTTAGTGGGCCCGTGGGTGGGGTACTTCCAGAATGTTGATGGCCGTGGCGCGCGTGATGCGTTTGTGAGCGTGGGTTTGGCGGTGGGGTTTTGAGGGGCGAGGGGGCGGGGGAACGCGTGGAGATGCGGTTGGATTGGGCGGACGGACCCAATTCGGTGGGCGGGACTAGGTGGCGTGCTGGAGATCGGTGATCGGGGGGGCGGGGGGACTTGCTGGAGTGCGGGCTGCAAGGGTAAGACTAGGGATTAGGTCGCGGCCGGTTCACGACGTAGTGATTAGGCTAGTCTGTTCAATACCCGTTAGCTGGACGCCGAGTTCTCGCGCTCACCCCATGCAGATTCGCCGCTTCTTGCGGAACGCGATCGCCACACAGGCTGAGCTGTCCTGGGTTGAGTGGACAGTGAGCTACGCTACACCTGCATTGCGTTCAAATACCGCTGGGCTGATGTTGCCGAGGGTCGAGT
>JAYTVE010000291.1:0-1710 GCA_043744185.1 Gemmatimonadota bacterium
TTGCCGCGGATCGGGCCCGAGCCGAGCAGGTCGTAGCGCGACTGGCCGCCGCCGACGGTCACGCCAGCCACGCGCGTGAAGGGCTGTCCGCTCTGCACGTCGGAGATGACGGCAAAGCGCCAGCTGCTCCACGGCGTCCACACGGCGCGCAGCGTGGCGCGGTGCGTGCGATCGTTGTTGGCACGCCCCCACTCGGTGCTCGAGCATGCCGCGCCGGTCACGGCATCGCGTCGGTTCTCACCGAAGCAGTTGGCCTGCGTCGCGGAGAAATTGATGTCCTCGGCGTCGGTCATGGCACGCGAGAGCACGTAATTGGCATCCACGGTGAGCGAACGCGCGAGCCGCTTGCGCGCAGAAAAATAGAGGCCGCCGTAGAGCGCCTGCCCGCCGGACTGCGCAGCCGAGAGACGACGATATCCCGTCGTGTTCGGATTCTGCGGACGAAACGCATCGCCCGGGCACGATGTGGCGGACGCGCAGACCTGGTTCGCGGTGTCGGCCGCGGTCAGCGGCCGGTTGACGGGATTGAGGTCGAGCAAGCGCGGCAGGTTGAGCGTACGGCTGCCGACGAGATCAATGCTTAAGCCCCAGTCGTCACCAACCTGCATCTGGTAGCCGAGCGTCGCCTGGTAGCTCATCGGCATCTTGAGGCCGAGCGGGAATGGCGCGAACACTTCGTGCGGCGGTAACGCCCCCGCAGCCGTGGCGAGCGCGGCCGCGTTCGGGCCCTGACCGAACGCCGGCGCGCTCGCGCCACTGAACGTCACGGTGGCGTTGCCCGCAGGCCCGAGCTGCTGCGCGTCGGAGTAGGTCGCGTACGGGAACTTGCCGGCGTACATGCCAAGGCCACCACGAACCACGGAGCGCGGCGTCGCGTACCAGTTGAAGCTCACGCGCGGCTGGAACCCCGAGAGATCGGCCGAGCTCTGTCCGCGGCTCGTGATGTCGTCGTAGTCCCAGCGCAGCCCGGTGATGAGCGTGAAGCTCGGGCTCACCTTCCAGCGATCCTCGACAAACGCGCCGTAGACCGTCTGCGAGAGGTTCACCTGTTGCGGGCGCGCGTCCACCGTGTACGACTGCACCTGCGCGTTCGACGGAATGTCGCTGTAGCGCAACGGCCGCCCCGGCTGGGCGTTGATGTTGCCCGTGTTGACCACCACATACGCACCGAGCGGATTGGTGCCCGCGGCAAACAGTTCGAAGCCGGCGCGCACGACGTCCGCGCCGAGTCGCAGCGTGTGGTCCGAGCCGAGCGCCCGTTCGTAGACATCGCGCAGCTGGAGCTGCAGCTCGGACTCGTCGAAGACGAAGTTGGTGGAGCCGACCACCGCCTGTGGCGTGAACGACGGCCCCGGGCCGACGACGGTCACCTGTGGCTTGCTGAAGTCCGAGTTGGCGGGCGGAAAGTACCAGCGATACGTGCCCACCTGCGCGGAGAGCGTGTTACTCGCGTTGCCGCCGTCGAGCGAGGTGCGATGCGTGAGCGCGTAGAGCCCGCCGATGCGGCGCGTCACGTTGTCCGCTTCCGGCGTGACGATCCCCGAGCCCGTGCCGGCGCGATCCGTGATGGAGAACGCGGCGCGGAACGTCGTGAACTGGGTCGCGTTCCACGCCTGGTCGAGCCGGCCGTACAGCTTCACCTTCTGCCGACGCTCGGTGCCGAGAAAGCTCGCTTGTGCGGTGGAACCGATGCGGTCTTCCGCTTCATCG
>JAYTVE010000292.1:0-5433 GCA_043744185.1 Gemmatimonadota bacterium
AAGGAATTTGCCGAGCCGCTGCAGAAAGCGTTCGGCCGCCTGCAGCAGGTGACGCAGCTCGTGGCCACCAAGTCCATGGGCAACCCCGAAGAAGCGGGCGCGGCCGCCGAGGACTACCTCGCGATGATGGGGTACGTCGCGGTCGGCCACATGTGGCTGCGCATGATCAAGCTCTCGAAGGAACAGCTGGCCGCTGGCGGCAACGGCAAGGCGGCCTTCTACGAGACCAAGATCATCACCGGGCGCTACTACATGGCCAAGGTGCTGCCGCAGGTGCACACGCACGCCGCGCGTATTGCGGCGGGCTCCGCTCCGGTGATGGCGCTCGCGGCCGACGCGTTCTAGAGGTCGCGCAGCTCCGTCGGCGGTTTTGGCGCTGGCATTGCGCAGTGTGCGCGATGCCAGCGCCATTTTTGCTGGCCGTGGGAGCTGGCGCGACGAGGTCGGAGCCTGGGAATCCCGGACGCGCGCGCCCTTGCCGCGCGCCTGCACGGCGCGCATCGTCTCATAGTGCCCTTCTAGTGCCCTGCTTGTGCACTTCCAGCGAACTGGAGTCATCCATGCGCCGCCGCCGCACCCCGGAACCGTACGCCAGACTGACCACGCCGCTGGTGCGCGATGACGGCGTCTTGCGCCCCGCGAGTTGGGAGGAGGCGATGGCCCGAGCCGCCACGGGATTCGAGCGCACGATTGCAGCGCGCGGCGCCAATGCCGTGGGAATCTTCAGCTGCTCGAAATCCACCAACGAGGTGAACTTTCTCGCGCAGAAGCTGGCGAGACAGGTCTTCGGCACCAACAACATCGACAGCTGCAATCGAACGTGACACGCTCCCAGCGTCGTCGGTCTGGCGACGGTGTTCGGTGCGGGCGGCGGGACGAGCTCGTATGAAGAGGTCGAAGACGCCGACGTCGTCTTCCTCTGGGGTTCGAACGCGCGCGAAGCGCACCCGATCTGGTTCCATCACCTGCTCAAGGGAATCCGTCACCACGGCACACGGCTCTACGTGATGGATCCGCGGCGCACCGCGAGCGCACAGTGGGCCGACATGTGGGTCGGACTCCGCGTCGGTTCCGACATCGCGCTCGCCAACGCGATGGCGCGCGAGATCATCCACGCGGGCCTGGCCAACACCGCGTTCATCAAAAACGCCACTGAGCAGTTCGAGCAGTACGCCGGCTCTGTCGAGTCGTACACGCTCGAGTGGGCCGAACCCGTGACCGGCGTTCCCGCCGACGTGATCCGCGAGGCCGCGCACGCCTTCGCGAAGGCGGAGCGCGCCATGGTCTGCTGGACGCTCGGTATCACCGAACACCACAACGCGGTCGAGAACGTGCTCGCCCTCATCAACCTGACGCTGCTCTGCGGGCATGTCGGACGCTGGGGCGCCGGCTGCAATCCGTTGCGCGGACAGAACAACGTGCAGGGCGGCGGCGACATGGGCGCGATCCCCAACAAGTTGCCGGGCTTCCAGGACATCGAACTCGACTACGAAGCACGCCAGCGCTTCGAGAAGGCTTGGGGCCGCGCCATCCAGCCCAAGGTCGGCTGGAACCTCACGCAGATGTTCCACGCCATGGAGCGCGGCGCGCTCGCCTCGCTCTACGTCATCGGCGAGAATCCGGCGCAGTCGGACGCCGACGCGCATCGCATCGGCACGCTCCTTGAGGGGCTCGATCATCTCGTGGTGCAAGAAATCTTCCTCACGAAAACGGCGCAGTACGCGCACGTGGTGCTGCCGGCCGCCGCCACGTGGTGCGAGGGCGATGGCACGGTCACCAACAGCGAGCGACGCGTGCAGCGCGTGCGGAAGGTGGCTGAGCCTCCCGCCGGTGCGCGCGATGAACTTGCCATCATCACCGAGATGGCGCGCCTTCTCGGCGCCGACTGGGGCACGCCCACGGCGGAGTCGGTCTGGAACGAGTTCCGCTCGTTGGCACCGCACTTCGCCGGCGGCATGAGCTACGAGCGGCTCGAGACCATGGGTGGTATCCAGTGGCCCTGCCCCGACGAGTCGCACCCGGGCACCACGTTCCTGCACGCGCGACTCTGGGATACGCCGCGCGGCGGAAAACCCGCCCCCTTCTCCATCGTGCACCACGATCCGCCCTGGGAAGCGCGTGATCCGCAGTATCCGTTCCTGCTTACCACGGGTCGCCGGCTCGAGTCGTACAACACGGGAGTGCAGTCGTCGGGGTACGGCTCGCCGTTGCACCGAGGCGAGACGCTCGACATCTCGCCCGAGGACGCGGCGCGGCTCGGGCTCGTGGACGGCGAGGTCGTGCGCGTGACATCGCGGCGCGGTACCGTCGACGTTCCATGCCGTATCGACACGTCGCTGCGCGCCAACCTCGTCTTCATGACGCTGCACTTCCCGGACGACGTCACCACCAATCTGCTCACGATTGACGTCGCCGATCCGCGCTCCGGCACTGCCGAATTCAAGGCATGCGCGGTACGCGTCGAACCGATTGGCGTCAGCGCGCTGGTGGGGGACTGATGGACATCAAGTTGATGGATGCGCAGGCCACCCGCGAAGAACGCGCGGCGGTGGACCACGCGCTCGGCGCGCCGCGCAACGCGTGGGACGGCGGTCCGCGCGGCTCGCATCGTGACTACCACACCGGCGCGGGCGGCGCGGCGCGGCGCGCGGAGCGAACGATGCTGCTGCCGGCCCTGCGGTCACTGCAGGAGCGCGTCGGCTGGGTGTCGGAAGGCGGCCTGAACTACGTGTGCGAGCGACTCGACGTGCCGCCAGCCGAGGGGTGGGGCGTGGCGACATTCTACGCCCTGCTCAGCACGTCGCCGCGCCCGACGCGCGTGTTGCATGTGTGCGACGACATCGGGTGCCGGCAGCGTGGAGGACGCGCGCTGTGCGAGTCGCTGCGTGCGTCGCACGGTCAACCGGCAGTGCACGAAGCGGAGGGGCACGCCGTCGGTCTGGTGAGCGACCGCGCCGCATGGATGACGAGTCCGTGCCTCGGACTGTGCGATCAAGCGCCGGCTGCGTTCGTGACGGACGCCGGCCCTGTCCCCAACGAGCGGCTGCTGGGACGCGTGAACGCGGAGATTGCGGGCACGGTCATGGCGGGCGGAGCATTGCAGGAGGATGCGGCGTCGTCGCCGGCACGACCGCAGCGCGGCGAGTCCGCGCTCGTGCTCCTGGCGCGCGCGGGCGTCGTGGATCCCGCGTCGCTCGAGGCGTATCGCGCGTCCGGTGGTTTCGAAGCGCTCGCGCGCGCCGTCGCGCTCGGTCCGGGTGGCGTGATCGCCGAGCTGATCGCATCGAAGCTCGCGGGGCGCGGTGGTGCGGCTTTCCCCACCGGCAAGAAGTGGGAAGCGGTTGCCGCGCAGTCGGCCTCGCCCAAGTACGTCGTCTGCAACGCGGATGAGTCGGAGCCCGGCACGTTCAAGGATCGCGTGCTCCTGACCGAGGACCCGTTTGCGATCGTCGAGGCGATGACCATCGCGGGTTTCGCCACGGGCGCCACGATGGGATACGTGTACATCCGCGGCGAGTATCCGCTGGCGGCGGTGCGTGTCACGCATGCCATCGAGGCGGCGCGTGCGGTGGGGTTGCTAGGCGCGAATGTCGGCGGTCACGGCTTCGCGTTCGACATCGAAGTAAGGCGTGGCGCCGGTGCCTACATCTGTGGCGAGGAAACGGCGCTCTTCGAGTCGATCGCCGGTCGTCGCGGAGAGCCACGCAACAAGCCGCCGTTTCCCGTGCAGGTCGGGCTGTTCGGCAAGCCGACGGTCGCCAACAACGTCGAGACGCTCTGCAACGTGCTGCCGATCCTGCGCCACGGTGGCGCGGCCTATGCGGCCACGGGCACCGGCATGTCCACTGGCACGCGGCTCTGGTGCCTGAGCGGGGCGGTGCAGCATCCCGGCGTGTACGAGACTCCCATGACGGTTACGCTCGCCGCGCTCATCGCACGCGCAGGTGGCGTGGCGCCGGGACGCACGCTGCGTGCCGTGCTGCTGGGCGGCGCCGCCTCCACGTTCGTCACCCCCGACCAGCTCGACATGCCGCTCACCTTCGAGGCCGCGCGCGCGGCCGGTGCCTCGCTCGGGTCCGGCGTCGTGATGGTGTTCGACAACACCGATGACCTCGAGGACCACGTGCTGCGCATCGCGGCGTTCTTCCGCGACGAGTCGTGCGGGCAGTGCGTACCCTGCCGCGTCGGTACCGTGCGCCAGGAGGAGGCGCTTCATCGGATCGTTCACCGATCGCCGATCGGCAGCATTGCCGACGAGCACGCCCTGCTCGCCGACCTCGGCCAGTCCATGAAGGACGGCTCGATCTGTGGGCTCGGCCAGACCGCGTACGCAGCGGTCGAGTCGGCCATCACGAAGCTCGGCCTCTTTGCCGGGAGTCGCGCATGACGCCGCTCGTGCAGCTTTCGCGTCCCGTCCGTGCACCCAAGGCCAGCGTCGCGTGCACCATCAACGGCCGGGCGGTCGAGGTGCCTGAGGGCACCACCATACTCGCCGCCGCGAGCACCATCGGCGTCACGATTCCGACGCTCTGCTGGCTCGAGACCCTCACGCCGGTAAACGCCTGCCGACTGTGTGTGGCGGAGGTGAAGGGCGCCCGGGTGCTCGCGCCGGCCTGCAACCGTGCGGTGGAGCCCGGCATGGAGGTGCTCACTGATTCGCCGCGCGTGCACCTCACCCGCAAGCTCGTGCTGGAGTTGCTCGCGTCGAGCGTTGATCTGTCGTGCGCGCCAGAGCTCACGGCGCTCATGGCAGAGTACGGCGCGCGTCCCGAACGGTTCGGTCCGCCGGCACCCGCCGCCGCCGCAGGCACACGGCAGCGCGCCGTGCCCGGCCATCACGCACCGCCCGACCCGGCGTATGCCGCCACCACCGCCGAACCACCCACGGTGGACAACGAACTCTATGTGCGCGACTACGCCAAGTGCGTGCTCTGCTACAAGTGCGTGGAGGCGTGCGGCACCGACCACCAGAATACCTTCGCGATTGCTGTCGCGGGGCGCGGCTTCGACGCGCACATCTCCACCGAACTCGGACTCCCGCTTGGCGACTCCGCGTGCGTGTACTGCGGCAACTGCATTGCCGTGTGTCCCACGGGCGCACTGATGGCCAAGCGCGAGTTCGACCTCCGCGCCGACGGCAGCTGGCATCCGGAGGCACAGCAGGCGACGGACACGATTTGTCCGTACTGCGGTGTCGGATGCACGCTCACGCTGCACGTGCAGGACGGCGAGATCGTGAAGGCAACGTCGCCCATGGACAACACGATCACGATGGGCAACCTGTGCATCAAGGGCCGCTTCGGTTGGCGCTTCGTGCAGAACACGACGGGGCGATGAGCGAGCAACGCGGACTTGCGCCGCTCACGTCTGCGCCACCAGTGAGCGCACACGCCTGGACGCGACTGGACGGCGCCGAGAGGTTCGCCGCGGAGG
>JAYTVE010000293.1:0-5413 GCA_043744185.1 Gemmatimonadota bacterium
GGAGGGCGGTCTCTCCATCGTGAGCGTGCGCCTGAGCGCCGAGGAGACATCCGCGCTGCTGCAGCGCGTGCCGGCGGCATTCGGCACACGCATCAACGATGCGCTGCTCGCGGCCCTCGAGGAGGCGCTCGCCTCGTGGCTGGGTGATGGCGATGTGCTCGTGGACATGGAGGGGCACGGGCGCGAGGACGTGGGACTCGACGTGTCGCGCACGGTCGGCTGGTTCACGAGCGTCTTTCCGGTGCGCGTGGCATGTCGGCGCGTGGCGACGCCGCGCGAGCGCCTGCTGGCTGCGAAGGAACGGCTGCGCGCGTTGCCTCGCCAGGGCGTCGGGTTCGGCCTGCTGCGCTATTTGCGCGGCGATGCCACGCTGGCCGCCGGGGCGCGCGCGTCAATTCTCTTCAACTATCTCGGGCAGTTCGACTCGGTGGTTGCGGGGTCGTCGCTCTTCCGCTTCGCGAACGAATCGGCGGGGACGTGGCGCAGCGCCGCGGCGTGTCGCCGTCACGAGCTCGAGATCAACGGCGAGGTGCAGCACGGGGTGCTCGAGCTGCGCGTGGCGTATTCCGCATCTCGTCACGAAGCCAGCACGATCGAGGCGTTTGCCATCGCCTTCGCGGACGCGCTGCGCGGCCTCATCGCCCATGCGACGGCGCCCGGTGCAGGCGGTTACTCGCCGTCGGACTTTCCGCTCTCGGCGCTCGATCAGGCGGGAATCGACCAGTTGGTGGGCACGGTCCGCAGCGGCCATGACGTGTACCCTCTCACCCCCGTGCAACGGCTCTTCCTCGACGGGGCGGGCGGCGCGGCCGACACGGGCTTCCAGCAATACGTGTTCACGCTGGACGGCGCGCTCGACGAGCCGGCGCTGCGTGCCGCATGGACCGACGTGGTCGCGGCACACCCGGCGCTGCGCACGCGCTTCGTGCGCGGCAGCCCGCCGCTGCAGGTGGTCGAGGGGACGGTGACGCTTCCGTTTGCCGTGGTGCACGCGCCGGCCAACGTGAGTGCGCCACAGGCTTGGGTTGCCTTGTGGCTCGCTGAGGATCGCTCGCGCGGGATCGATCCGACCGCGGCACCGCTATCGCGTGTGACGCTGCTGCGCCTCGGGCCCGCGCGCACGCTGCTCGTCTGGACGCAGCACCACCTGATACTCGACCGCTGGTCGTGGCCGCGCGTGCTCCGGCAGGTGGGCGCGCAGTACGCCGCGCGTCGCGCCGATGCGCCGGCCCCGGCGCTGAATGCCCCCGCGTTTCGTGATGCCGTGGGCGCGATCATCGCACCACCCACGCCGGACGCCGAGCAGTTCTGGCGCGCCGAGCTGGCCGGCATGGCCGGCATGGCGGGCATGGCGCGCGTGCTCGGCGCGCCGGTTGGAGAGTTGGCCGCCGCTGTCACCTGGCATGACGCGCACGTGTTGCTCGACGCCGACGCCACGGCGCGGCTCGTGCGCGAGGCGCGGCGCCTTGGCGTGAGCCTCAATGCGCTGGTGCAGGGGGCATGGGCGCTCGCGCTCGCGCGCATCACCGGCGCAGCGGATGTGTGCTTCGGGCTCGCCGTGGCGGGGCGCGCCATCAACGTGGCCTCGGTTGACGAAATCGTCGGCGTGCTCATCAATAACGTGCCGGTGCGCGTCCGCATGCACCCTGACGACCGCGCGGGGGCGTGGTTGACCGCGCTGCAGCTGCGGCAGGCCGGAATGCGCGCGGTCGAGCAGGTGGCGCCGGATGCGTTGCAGGGCTGGAGCGGCATGGCTTGGGGGCGGCGACTCTTCGAGTCGCTCGTCGTCTTCCAGGATGCCGCCTCGGAGGCCGGCATGCGCGACTGGTTCGGGCATTCGATCGCGGTCACGCATGCGGTGACGCCCACCGAGACCGCGCTACCGATCACCCTGCTGGCCACCGGAAGCGAGACGCTGCGCCTGATGCTGCGCTGCGACGAACGGTGGGTTGCGCCCGCGCTCGCCGAGTCGCTCGGCGCCCAACTCGATGCGGCGCTGCACGCGCTCGCCGACGTGGGTGAGTCGACGCTCGCCGTACTCCTCGATGCTTTGCCGGCTGCGCCCAAGGGGATCATCCGTGCCGTGGAGCGCGCGCCAATCGTCTTTCCGCGTGACGATGTGGAGCGCGTGCTGGCTCGGCAGTGGGCATCCCTGCTCGGGCTCGACGAGGTGGGCGTGACGGAGTCGTTCCTGGCGCTCGGAGGGACATCGCTCGCGGCAACGCAGGCGGTGGCGCGCGTGCGCGAGAGCTTCCAGGTGGAGCTGCCGGTGCGCACCGTGTTCGAGTCGCCGACCGTCGAATCGTTTGCTCGTGCGCTCGTGGCGCGCGAGCGCAAGCGCGGCCAGATGCTGCGCATCGCCCAGTTGATCCTGCGCGTTGAAGGAATGTCGGCCGAGGAGCTTCGCGCCTCGGTAGCGTCGCATTCCGCGAACCCTGTACCCGTCGTGTCGTCGTGAGCCCCGAATCAACGTCCGGATCCGATCTCGCGGGGGAGCGTGCGCGCCTCCTGGCCGAGCTGCTCGCCGCGGAAGGGCTCGAAGGCGAGAGCGATGCAGCCATCGAGCCGCGTGCGGCCGGCGCCACAGTGCCGGTCACGTTCGCGCAAGAGATCCTCTGGCTGCTCGACCGCGCGACGCCCGGACTGGCGGCGTACAACACGCCGGTCGCGCGCCGCGTTCGCGGGCCGCTCGATCTGGCGGCGCTTGGCACGGCCGTGACTGCGATGGCGGCGCGCCACGAGGCGTTGCGCACAGTGTTCGCGCCGCACGGTGAGGGGGCGCAGCAGGTGGTGTTGCCGCCCGCTCCCGTGGCTGTGCCGGTGCACGACGTGCGTGCGGTCGAGGCCGAGCGGCGCGAGGCTGCCGCGCTCGCCGCGCTGCGCGCGGTGGTGGATACGCCGTTCGACCTTGCCGTCGAGCCCGGCTTTCGCGCTGCGGTGGCCACGCTCGGCGACGACGATCACATCGTGCTGCTAGTCGCGCACCACATCGTGTCGGATGCGTGGTCGTTCGGCGTCATGATGGCGGATCTGGCGCCGCTGTACGAGGCCGCGCTCGATGGGCGCGCGGCGGCGCTGGCTTCGCTTCCGCTCCAGTATGGCGACTACGCTGTCTGGCAGCGCGCGACGATGCACGGGCCCGCGCTCGAGGAGAAGCTTGCGTACTGGCGCGGCTCGCTCGACGGAGCGGCAGAGTTGGTGCTGCCGACAGATTTTTTGCGACCCGCGACGCCTGGTTTTTCGGGCGCGCGACGGGTGCGCGTGCTGGCACCGGCGCAGGTCGCCGCGCTCAAGGCGCTCGCCCAGCAGCATGGCGCCACGCTCTACATGACGCTGCTCGCGGGCTACGCCACGGTGCTGCGCCGCTTTGCCGGGCAGGACGACCTCGTGGTGGGCTCCGCCGTGGCGGCGCGCGACCGTCGCGAGCTCGAGGGAATGGTCGGGTACTTCTCGCAGGCGCTGCCCATGCGCGTGCGCGCGGAACCGGGTGACTCGTTCGCGACGCTGTTGCCGCGCGTGATCAACACGGTCCTCGGCGCGTTCGAGCACGTGGACGTGCCGGTAGAATCGCTCGTGCTCTCGCTGCAGCGCGCTGCGGCCACGCCGTCGCATGCGCCTCTGTTCAACGTGGTGCTCACGATGCAGGAGGGGCTCGGCAGCGAGCTGCGTCTGCGGGGCGCGGCGGTGTCGCCGATCGAAGTCGAAGCGAGCGGCACCAAGTTCGACCTGACGCTGCTGGTGACTGATCGCGCGGAGGGGCTCGAGCTCGCGCTCTGGTACCGCACGGACCTCTTTACGGGTGCGACGGCCGAGCGGTTGCTCGGCCAGCTCGGGCAGTTGCTCGAGGGCGTGGTGGCGAACCCGAATGCCGACCTGCGGTCGCTGTCGCTCATGTCGGAGAGCGAGCGTGCGCAGCTTGCGGCGTGGAATGCGACGGACGCGGACGAGGGCGCGGCGACGACGCTGGTCGCGGAGTTCGAGCGCCAGGCGGCGCGCGTGCCCACGCGCGTGGCGGTGGTGGCACCGTCAGCGGCGGCCGCCGCACATGGATCCGTGGCCGGTAGCGTGACGCTCACCTGGCAGGAACTGAACGCGCGCGCGAACCAGCTTGCGTACCGGCTGCGCTCACTGGGCGTGACCGATGGCGCGCCGGTGGGCCTGCTGCTCGATCGCTCGGCGGACGCGATCGTCGGATTGATGGGGATCCTCAAGGCGGGCGGCGCCTACATGCCGCTGTCGGTGGATGCGCCCACGGCGCGCATTGCGCGACAGGTGGCGGATGCGGGCGCGCGCGTGGTGGTGACGTTGTCGGCGCTGGCGGACCGCGTTCCGGCAACAGTCGCGCGTGTCGCGCTCGACACCGAGGCGGCGTCGCTGCAAGCACATCCGGACGGCAACGCCGAGTCGGCGGTGTCGCCGGCTTCGCTGGCCTACGTGCTGTTCACGAGTGGTTCGACGGGAGTGCCCAAGGCCGTCGCGGTGACGCACGCGAACGCGATCCACTACACGCGCGCGGTGTCGCAGGTCCTCGGCCTCGGCGACGACGAACCGGCGGATGGTCGTGCCCGGCAATTCGCGCTGGCGAGCACGCTCGCGGCAGACTTGGGCAACACCTGCCTCTTTCCGGCGCTCCTGCACGGCGCCACGCTGCACGTGCTGGGCAAGGACGTCGCGACGGAGCCGGCGCGCTTTGCACAGTACATGGCGGTGCATCAGCTCGATGTGCTGAAGATGACCCCGAATCACTTCGCAGCGCTTGCTGCCGGAAAGACTGGCAGCGAACTGGCGGAGGTGCTGCCGCGCCAGTGGCTGGTGCTCGGCGGCGAGGCGCTGCGGCCGGGCATCGCGCGGTCGCTGCTGGCGGCGGGCAAGTGTCGCGTGCTCAACCACTACGGCCCGACCGAGACGACGGTGGGCGTGCTCACGTACGAGGCGACGGCCGCGTCGCTCGCCGAGGCGGAGTCGTTGGGGGCGCAGACCGTGCCCATCGGGCGACCGATGATGAACACGCGGGCCGTCGTGGTGGACGACGCTGGACGTGAAGTACCGGTGGGGGTGCCGGGCGAGCTGTGGATCAGCGGCGCCGGCGTCACGCGCGGGTACGTTGGCCGCGAGGACCTCACGGCGGAGAAGTTCACGATGCTGGACGGACGCCTGGCGTATCGCACCGGTGACCGCGTGCGTCGGCTGGCGAGCGGCGCGATCGAGTTCCTCGGGCGCGCCGATGACCAGGTGAAGGTGCGCGGCTATCGCGTGGAGCTCGGCGAGATCGAGCAGGTGCTGCGTGCGAATCCCGGCGTGGCGCAGGCTGTCGTGGTCGTGCGTATCGACGATGGCGCCGATCCTCAACTCGTGGCGTACGTCGTCCCGAAGGCCGCCGGCTATGCCGTGAGCCACAGCGATCGGCCCTCAA
>JAYTVE010000294.1:0-1693 GCA_043744185.1 Gemmatimonadota bacterium
GCACGCGGGCCCGGGGACTTCCCCTGGCCCGCGCTGCTTTGAAAGGCAAGGCTTGAGCCCGGGGTGCAACATCGCGGGTAAGTGATCGCCGGGCGCGTGTGCGATCATCGCGCATGCACACTCATCCAAAGGCTCCGCGTGGGTCACGCCGCGGACACTCGCTTGTCGAGACACTCGTCGCCCTGACGGTCTTCGCCGTTGGCGCCCTCGGCGCGGCCACGCTCTTCGCATGGTCTGCGCGTCGGTTGGCCCGCGCCGCCCAACTCGCGCACACTCGCGACGCGCTCCAGGCGCGCCGCGCCGTCGCGGCCAGCACCCCCTGTGCCCCCGGTGCGCGCGGCGTGTTGCCCCTCTCGCTCACGTGGACCGATTCGGTCTCGCGCGCCGCGACCGTTCGTCCGGATGGTGCACCGTGCGTGGACTAGCCCGCCGCCCGCCACCCCGATCGCGACGCGGCGTCACGCTCGCCGAGTCGCTAGTCGGGCTCGTCGTCGCCGCGCTGCTCGGCGTCAGCCTCATCGCGCTCAGCGTCCGGCAGGGCGCCGCCGGCACCGAGGCGCTCGTGCGGAGTGCCGCTCGGGCGCAGTGGGCGGAGGCGCGCGCGACACTCGATGCCGACCTCGCGGCCATCGGGCAGGGCGCGTCGCGGTTGATCACCGTGCAGGATACGGCCATCGAACTCGACGCCCATGTCGGCGTGGCGGTCGCATGTCGGGTGGCTCGTGCCGGGTCGCATGCCATCGTGGTCGCCGCAGGGGCGAATGCGGCCGGAGTTGCTGCCGACGGCTGGAGCCGCGCCGTCGCGGCCGGCGACTCGGTGATCGGATTCGATCCGCTCGGTGGATCGTGGACCGGAGCGCTGGTCGTCTCGGCATCCGCGTCCAGCTGTCCGTCGGGCCCGCTGGCGGGCTCCGCTCGCTCATTGACGCTCGCGGGCGCCCTCGCGGCCGACATTCCGATCGGCGCCCCCGTGGCCGTCCGACGGCGTGTGCGGTGGAACGCCTATCGGGCCTCGGACGGCCGCTGGTATTTGGGGGTGCGGGAGCGAACGAGCGGCGCGTGGGCTGTCGTGCAGCCAGCGGCTGGACCGCTGGACGCATCGGCCGGACGACCGCGGCCGTTCGCGCTGCTCGACGCGGTCGGCGCCCCGCTGAGCGCATCGGCGCCGCTCGCCAGCGCGGCACTCCTTCAGGTGCAGCTCGCCATGCTCGGCGATGACGCCGCGGACCGCACGCCGATCGTGGCCGCGATCCGGCGGAGGCCCTGATGCGACGCCTCCTCTCGCGCACCGGATCGACGCTGCTCGCGGTCATGCTGGCACTCGTGCTCCTCGCCACGATGGGGGCCGCTCTCGCGCAACGAGCGCTCGCGCACGTCGAATCGTCGCGCACGACGGCGCGCAGCGATGTCGCGCGCGCCGCGGCCCAAGCCGCCGTGGTGGAGACGTGGCGCGCCTGGGACGGCGTGCGGCACGCCAGCGACTCCGTCGGGGAGGTAGTCACCACCTTGGCGTCCGCCGACAGCGCCGTGGTTGAGGTGACCACCTATCACGGCGACGCGCGCCTCTGGTGGATTGCTGCCAGCGCCTGGACGCCAGGTGGTGCCGGCACCCGACTCGTGACGCGCGCGAGCGCGCTCGCCGTGTGGCTGCGGATCGGCGCGCCCGCACCACAGGCAGCCGTCGCGGGGGTGG
>JAYTVE010000295.1:0-20246 GCA_043744185.1 Gemmatimonadota bacterium
ACCACCCCGGACTTCGAAGCGATCGCTTGGGGGCAGGTCGCGTGGGAGGATACCGCCGCAGCCAGCGCCGACCGGGTGCTGATTTGCGATACGGAGCTCCACACCACCAATACCTGGGCAGATCTGGTCACCGGCACTCGGCCGGACTGGATGACGGCCGCCGCCCGCGAACGGCGCTATGCGCTGGTGCTGGTACTCGAAAACGATGTCCCGTGGGAAGCTGACGGGACCCGGGTTCTGGAGAACCGGCGCGAAGAGCACCTGCGGCGCATTGAGGCAGAGCTCAAGGCCGCCGGACGTGGCTGGCGCCGGATTGGCGGCGACGCCGATGCTCGATTTGTGGAGGCCCTGCGTTTGATCCGGCCGCTGGCCGGGTCCGACCGCCACTAGCTGGCCGCGCCCCCACGGACCTCGCGTCCGCGCGCCTCGGCAAGCTTACGGGCGATGCCGCGATAGAACGCAGCATCGCCCGGCTTTCCCTCACCTTCGAGGGCCTTCGCGGTCATTTCGAGCGAGAACAGGATGTTGCCCAGGTAGAGCTGCGAGAGCTCGGCAACCCCGGGCTCGTCAGCCAATCTGCGGCGGCACGAACACCTGCGTGGTCGGCCCCTCGTCGCCTTCGTCCACGGTCATGACCTGCACGACGATGGCCGTAATGTTGTCGAGCCCGCCACGCCCATTCGCCTCGCGGATCAAGTTCTCGACCATCCGGGCCGGCGTGGTGCGCGCGAGCAGGAGCTGCGCAATCCGGCGGTCATCCACCATTCCCGTCAGGCCGTCGGAGGCGACGAGGAAGAGGTCGCCCGCGAGCACCTGACCGGCGTAGGTGTCCGGCTCAACTGAGTCGCCCGCGCCGACGCAGCGCGTGATCACGTTGCTGTACGGGTGGTAGCGCGCCTGCTCCGGCGTGAGGTAACCGGCGTCCACCTGCTCCTGCACGTACGAGTGATCCTTGGTCACCTGATGCAGGACGCCATTGCGGAGCATGTAGATCCGCGAGTCGCCGACCTGACCTATGAGGTAGCGGCTGCCGCCGAGCAGGAGCACCGAACACGTGGTGCCCATCCCCTGCTTGTCGACTTCGGCGAGCGTGCGCTCGTAGATGGCGCGATTGGCCAACTGCAGCGAGGCCGCGACCCTGTTGGTTGGCTCCTCGCCGACCAGGCTCAGGATGCTGGAGAGTTCGCGCGTGACGATCTGGACGGCCATTTCGCTGGCGACTTCTCCAGCGGCGTGGCCTCCCATGCCGTCAGCAACGATGAACACGCCGCGCTGTTCATTCGCGTCAGCGAAGAAAGCGTCTTCATTGCCGGCCCGAATCATGCCGACGTCTGTGCGAGCCGCAACGGAGAGATGCACGCGCGCTGAGTCTCGGGCTACTTGAGGAGGAGGTAGGCGGCCGCGGCTACAACCACGACGCCAAGAATGATCCAGACGAGCGGCGACCCCTTCTTCTCTTCAGCAGCGGGGGCCGGTGCGGACGGCGCTGCCTTGGGGGCGGCGACAGACGCGGATACAGGTGCAGGTGCCGGCGCCGGCTTGGGCGCCACCGGCGGCGGAGCCACCGGCGTCTCTTCAACAGGAGCCACAAATACCGGTGCGGGCAGCGGAGCCACCGGCGCCGCGGTCGCTGGCACCGACCCGACCGTCGCCACACCTGCGGTGGCGGAGGCCTTGTCGGCGTAGAAACGGAATTCTTCCGGGCCGACACGAATCACGTCAGCGCGGCCCAACGTCTGCGTGCCATCCACGCGCTTGCTGTTGACCCAGATGCCGTTCGTGCTCGTGTCGATGATGTAGTACCCGTCGGGTCCCGAGGAAATTTCGGCGTGATTGCGCGACACTTCCCCGCTGGCAATCACGACATCGCAGCTGGCATCACGACCGAACGAGAGCCCCTTGGCGGACACCTGATATTCGCGACCGTCGGTGAGCGACACGAGGCGGCCGCCCGTGCTCGCGGTCGGCACGCCGGCCTTCGCGCTCGCGGCACTCGCAACGGCCTGACGCAGCTTGGCCAGTTCCGCCAACTCGGTGCCCGAGAGGAATTGCGTGCTGCCACTCTTCTTGTCGTCGCCGAATTGGAGCTCGTGACCGGCGACTTCGAGCTTGTCACCATGGATGAGCGGCGTCGGCTCGACGCCCAGCTGCACCCCGTTGACCCTCACCGGCGCGCCCTCGTAGCCACGACGCACGGACACGGCCCCATCACCCTTCATGGTCACCACGGCCATCGCATTCGGCGACGGAGCTCCGGCCACGGGAATGTCCATGCCCGCGCCGCTGCCGACGGTCATCTCCCCTGCATGGAGGGCCACTTGCTTGTCGGCGAGCTGGAAGTAAGCCATGCAATGAGGAGGCGTGGCGTCGCGCTGCCATCCCGGGAACGGGACGACGCGGGTGCGTCACAGGGACCTTCAATGATTCGAAACTAGGGGGCGGTCCACGGGTCGGCAAGCAAGGGGCGGCCCTCCGCTTGCACCTCGGCGAAATCGCCCACTTGCAGGCGGTACAGGCGAGCATAGAGGCCCCCACGGGCCACCAGCGCCGCATGTCGTCCGCGCTCCACGACGCGCCCGTGATGAAGCACCAGGATCTCGTCCGCCGCGAGGATCGTCGAGAGCCGGTGCGCAATGGCGATGGTCGTGCGCCCGCGCATCAGTGCACCGAGGGCCGACTGGATGGCCGCCTCGGCCTCCGAGTCCACGGCGCTCGTGGCTTCGTCAAGCACGAGCAGGGCCGGGTCGGCCGCCACCGCCCGCGCGAATGAGAGAAGCTGCCGCTCCCCCACGGACAGCGAGGCCCCGCGCTCGCCCAGCTCCTGCGCATAGCCGTTGGGCAGCTTCGCGATCGCGCGATCAGCACCCACCCGCGTCGCGGCATTCCGTACCGCATCGTCGGAAATGGCTGCGGCAAGCCGGATGTTCGAGGTGACATCCCCGGCAAACAGGAAGATGTCCTGCTGCACGAAGCCGATGCGCGCGCGCAGCGCCTCGACCGGCAACGTGCGCACGTCCACGCCATCGAGCAGGATCCGGCCGCGCGTGGGCTCGTAGAAGCGCAGGAGCAGCGACACGATTGTGCTCTTCCCTGCGCCCGTGTGACCAACCAGTGCCAGTGTTTCTCCCGGATTGGCCGAGAACGACACGCCGCGCAGCACCCACTCCGGCTCCTTGCCCTCGGCCATCGGGCGGGCGTCGTAGGTAAACCAGACGTCCTCGAACGTGACCGACACCGGCTGCCCGGGCAGCGAGGGCAACGGTACCGCCCCAGGCAACACGTCGCTCGCCGACTCGCCCGCCGGCGTGTCGAGCAGCGTGAAGACGCGCTCCGAGGCCGCCATGGCCTGTTGCAGCGTGTTGTACTTGTCCGAGAGGTCCTGCAGCGGCTGGAAGAAGCGGCGGAGCAGTTGGAGGAAGGCGGCCACGGTGCCCACCGAGAGGGTGTGCCCGAGCACCCGCGATGCGCCACTCACCAGCAGCAGCGCGAGCGCCACCGTCGTGAGCACCTCGATGACGGGAAAGTAGAGCGCGTAGATCGTGATCGACTTGAGGTGCACGTCCAGATGATCGCGATTGAGCCCGTCGAAGCGCGCCATCTCGCGCGGGCCGCGGCCGAAAAGCTGCACCAGTCGGATGCCGCCGACGCGCTCCTGCACGAAGGCGTTGATGCGCGCCAGCCGTCCCCGGATGTCGCGATACGCTTCGCGCACCTTCACGCGGAAGAGCCAGCTCACGCCGAGCACGAACGGGATGACCGCGAACGAAGCCAGCGCGAGGCGCCAGTCCGTGTACAGCATCACGGTGCCGATGGCCGCGAGCGTGAAGAGGTCGCCGAGCCCCGCCACGACGCCGGCCGTGAACAACTCGTTCAGCGCCTCGATGTCGCTCGTCACGCGCGTCACGAGCCGTCCCACGGGGGTGCGGTCGAAGTACGCGATCGGCAGCCGCTGCAGGTGCGTGAACAGTTGCGTGCGCAGGTCCTGCATGACGCGCTGCCCCAGCAGGCCGGTCAGCACCGTCTCGCCGAAGGCAGCGCCGTACTGCACAACGAGGGCAAGAGCAAACAGGACCGCCGAGGTGCCGACGAGCGCGGCATCCTTGTTCGGGATCGCCACGTCGATGATACGGCGCGTGAGCAGCGGCCCGACCAACTGAAGCGCCCCCTCGACAATCAGGCACGCAAGCGCGCCGGCCACGAGACCGCGATATGGGCGGGTGTACGCCAGCATCCGGCGCATCAACCGACCATCGTATCCCTTCGCAATCGCGTCGTCTTCGTGGAAACCGGCCATTGTCACGAATCCTAGCGTTGCGTCGCGCGCAGGGTAATCGTTCCCCACCGTGACGACGCCCGTGCCCGCTCCGCTCCCGCTCAACGCCGACACCGCCGCGTACCAATCCGCCTTCGACGGGCAGTACGCCCTCGAACGCGAACTCGGTCGCGGCGGCATGGGCATCGTGTACCTCGCGCGCGACGTGAAGCTCGACCGGCGCGTGGCGATCAAGGTGCTGCCGCCGCTGCTCGCCGTGAAGGACGAGATCCGCGAGCGCTTCGTGCGCGAGGCGCGCACCGCTGCCAAGCTGTCGCACCCGAGCATCGTTCCCGTCTATCGCGCGGACGAACTGCGTGGCGTCGCTTTCTTCGTGATGGCGTACATCGAGGGTGAATCGCTCGGCGAGCGGATCCGTGACCGCGGCGCGCTCCCGGCTGCCGATGTCGTGCGCTGGCTGCGCGAGGTCGCGCTCGCCCTCGGCTCCTCGCACGCGGCCGGCGTCGTGCATCGCGACGTGAAGCCCGAGAACATCCTCCTCGAGCGCACCTCGTCGCGGGCGCTCATCTCGGACTTCGGCATCGCGCGCGTCGAGCAGAGCAGCACCCTCACCGAAGACGGCCACATCCTCGGTACTGCGGCGTACATGAGCCCGGAGCAGGTCAACGGCGAGTCGCTCGATGGGCGCAGCGACCTCTATTCGCTCGGGGTCGTGGGGTTCCACGCCCTCGCTGGACGCCTACCCTTCGAGTCCGCTGCCGCGTCAGCGCTCCTCGTGGCGCATGCCACCAAGCCGGCGCCCTCGCTCGCGAACGTGGCGCCGGAGGTGCCGCGCGAACTCGTTGCAGTGATCGATCGCTGCCTACGGAAGGGCCGCGAGGAGCGCTACGCGTCGGCCGAAGCCTTCGAGGACGCGCTCGCGCGCGCGAGCGAGGCGATGGCGCGCCTTGAGTCCAGCGGGCAGGCGAGCGGCGAGGTCGTGCTCTCGGAAGGTCAAGCGGCGGCGATCTGGCGGCGCGCCGCGCAGCTGCAGGCGGAGGCCGCGTCGCGGCTCGAGAAATCGTCGGCGGCCGAAGCGTCTCGACGCGTGGAGGGACCCTCGCCAACGTCGGGGTTTCGCGCGCGCGACGTCGAGCAGGCCGCCGTCGAAGCCGGCATCTCGCAGCGGTTCGTCGCGCTCGCCCTGGCCGAGGTGCGCGAGCCCGGCACGAGCGTCCCCGCCATCGTCGAGGATGGCTCCGCGCGTGATCGACTGGTGACGACGATGCTCGGCACCGACCAGCGCTCGCTCTCGGCCTCGCGAATCATCCGTCACCCTCCGCGCGACGTGCTCAAGGCACTGGGCCGCACCTTGCAGGCCAGCCCGTATTCGCTGTCGCTCCAGGACCAGGTCGGCGGTCATCCACTCGACGGTGGCATCCTGGTCTTCGACCTGCCGGGCACGATGCAGCTGTCTACCACAGGTACGACCGGTCATTTCACGTACGTGCGATGGGGCGTGTACGCCAATCAGGTGCGCGCCACGGTGCGACCGATCGCGAGCGATCCGCGTGCCACCGAGGTCACGCTCTACATCGACTTGCGGCCCGGTCTCACGGCCAACTTGTGGGGATCGGGCGCGCTGGGTGCCACGGGCGGCGTCGTGGGCAGCATCATCAGCGCCGCCATTCTCAAGAAGGCCGCGATCATCGGACTCGCCTTCGGCGGCGGGATGGGTGTGGTGGGGGTGCTCAGCGGCGGCGCTGCCATGATCGGCTGGCGGGCGTACTACCGATGGGCCGTGCGCACCGCACAGTCCGAACTCGATCGCGCCATCGGCGCCATCGAGATGTCGTTGCGCTCGGCTGACATCTTCGGCGAGCTGCCCCCGCCGCCGCTCACGCGACCGCGCGGCGACGACGGGAGTGGCAGCCTCCTCGGCCTCGGAGGCTGAGCGGCCACCTCTGACCGTGCGGCAGGAACCGCGGCGTACACCTGCTAGTTTTCACTGCGTGAAGTCACACCTTGTCGTCCGCGGAGCGCGGCAACACAACCTCGCCGGTTTCGACCTCGAAATTCCGCGGCGCGCGATCACGGTGGTGACGGGTCCGTCGGGATCGGGCAAGTCGTCGCTGGCGTTCGACACCATCTACGCTGAAGGACAGCGCCGGTACGTCGAGTCGCTGTCGGCGTACGCGCGGCAGTTTCTCGAGCGGATGGAAAAGCCGAACGTCGATTCGGTCGAGGGGATCTCCCCCGCCGTCGCGATCGAGCAGAAGAACCCGACGCGCACGTCGCGCTCCACGGTCGGCACCGCCACCGAGATCTACGACTATCTGCGCCTGCTCTGGGCGCGCATCGGGCGCACGTATTGCCCGGTGTGCGGGCGCGAGATGAAGCCCGACACCGTGCAGTCGGTGACGGACGTGATGCTCGCGCTGACGGAGGGCACGCGCTTCAGCGTTGCCTTCCCGCTCAAGCGATCGGAGCTCGCCACGCATGAGGTATTGGCGGACAACCTGCGCGAGCAGGGGTTCCTGCGGCTGGTGGTCGATGCCGTTGCGGTGCATCTCGAGGAAGGCGAGGCGCCGGATCTCGCGGCGGCCAAGGAAGTGTTGGTGATCGCGGACCGGCTCGCGGTGGGGCTGGAGTCGGCGGGACGACTCGCGGATGCGGTCGGCGTCGCGTTCCGCGAGGGGGACGGCGACTGCGTGATGCTGATGGCCACGCCTGTGGTCCTGAGCGCAGCGAAGGACCCGCTTGTCTCGCCACCCGAACCAGCAGGTCCTTCGCTTCGCTCAGGACGACCGGTCACCCGCCTCCCCTTCACCGAACGCTTCGAATGCGCGTGGGACCACACGCGCGCGCCGGCGCCCACGCCGCAGCTCTTCTCGTTCAACAATCCGCGCGGCGCCTGCCCCACGTGCAACGGTTTCGGTGCGGTGCTTGCGTACGACGAAGCGCTCATCGTTCCGGATGCGCAGCGCACGCTCGCCGGCGGCGCCATCGATCCGTGGACCAAGCCGCGCTACGAGAACAAGCGCCGCGCGATCGCGGAGTTCTGCAAGAAGGAGAAGATCCCGCTCGACGTGCCGTGGGCGCAGCTCACGCGTGAGCACCGCGAGCGCCTGCTCAACGCCAAGGGCAAGAGCTTCCAGGGGATCCTCGTCCATCTCGAGTCGCTCGAGGAGAAGCGCTACAAGCAGTATATCCGCGTCTTCCTGCGGCAGTACCAGAGCGCCAAGGAGTGCGGCACCTGCCACGGCACCAAGCTCATGGCCGACGCGCTCAATGTGCGCGTGGATGACATGACCATCGCCCAGGTGTCGGAGATGATGGTGAGCGACCTGCGTGGCTGGATGCGCGCGCTCGTGCTCACCCCGTTCGAACGACAGGTGGCGTCGCACGTCATCGCGGAGGCGCAGGACCGCGTCGACTTCCTCGACGACGTGGGACTGGGCTACCTCTCGCTCCATCGCGCCACGCGCACCCTCTCCGGCGGCGAGGCGCAGCGCATCGGACTCGCCAACGCGCTGGGCGCGCGCCTCGTGGACACGCTGTACGTGCTCGACGAGCCAAGCATCGGCCTTCACCCGCGCGACCTCGATCGGCTGCTCTCGCTGCTGGCGCGCCTTCGTACCGGTGGCAACACCGTGATCATGGTCGAGCATGATCTCGAGGCGATGCGCGTCGCCGACTGGATGGTCGAGCTCGGGCCGGGCTCTGGCGAGAAGGGCGGCCGCATCGTCTTCACGGGCCCGATGAGCCAAGCGAGCGAGAGTCCGCTGACGGGCCAGTACATCACGGGAGCCAAGTCGATTCCCGTGCCCGCACGCCGGCGCAGCGCGGGGCCGCGCTGGATCACGCTCTCGGGCGCGCGCGCGCACACCTTGCATGGCGTGGACATCAAGGTCCCGCACGGTGCGCTCACGGTGGTCACCGGCGTGAGCGGCTCCGGCAAGAGCACGCTCGTGCACGACGTGCTCTTCCGCGCGCTCGAGATGGAGCTCACCGGCGAGCACACCGCCAAGCAGCACCTGGGCGAGCAGGTCGGCACGTACGACAAGATCAGCGGACTCGCCGACCTCACCGGCGTGGTGCTGGTGGACCAGGAGCCGATCGGCCGCACGCCACGCTCCAATCCGGTCACCTACGTGAAGGCGTGGGACGAAGTGCGCAAGTTGTTCGCCTCGGTGCCGCTCTCGAAGCAGCGTCGCTACTCACCGGGCACTTTTTCGTTCAACGTAAAGGGGGGCCGGTGCGAAACGTGCGAGGGCGCCGGCGCCATCGAGGTCGAGATGCTCTTCATGGCCGACGTGTATGTGCCGTGCGAGCAGTGCGGCGGCAAGCGCTTCCGCCCCGAGGTGTTGGAAGTCACCTGGTTCGGCAAGAACATACACGACGTGCTGCAGCTGACTGTCGACGAAGCGATCCGCTTCTTCCCGCGCGAGGATAAGCTCGCGCAGGGGTTGTGGGAGCTGCAGCAGGTGGGGCTCGGTTACCTGCGGCTCGGACAGGCGGCCACCACGCTCTCGGGAGGCGAAGCGCAGCGCGTGAAGATCGCGCGCGAATTGGCCACTGCCGGCAAGGCGGGGGGCAAGAAGGTCTACGTGCTCGACGAACCGACGACGGGGCTCCACCTCGAGGATGTGCGCAAGCTGCTCGGGGTTTTCGATCGGCTGCTCGACGCCGGGCATACGCTGATCGTCATCGAACACCATCTGGACGTCATCAAGAGCGCGGATTGGATCATCGACATGGGGCCGGAGGCCGGCCAAGGCGGTGGGCACGTGGTGGCCATGGGGACGCCGGAGGAGGTGGCAGAGATGTGTGAGAGCCACACGGGGCGGTATCTGGCGCCGTTGCTGGGCGCGGGCGTCCGCCCTGCGCGTCCACCGGCGCCGGCGCGTGCGGAGCGCGGGCGGCGGTGAGCACCGCTACATCCGACGCACCGTCCGGTTGGCCAGCCACACGCACCCCTCAGACCACGCGGCCGACAGACCCAAGTCAACGCGCGCGAGCCACACCGCCGCGAGCGTGAACGCTCGCGCCACGATCCTGCGCGAGTCCGGCGCCGGGCGCACCGGCTCCCATGCGCCGTCTGTCAACACGCCTGTCACCACGCCGACCACGAGATCCAGAGCGACAGGACGATCCGAGAGCGTGAGCGCGTCTCCCCGCGGAATCCACGCCTGACATCCGTGACGATCGCGCACGCACGCCACCACGCGGTGCGCCATCAGCACGTCGCCTGCGCGAAAGGCGAGGACGTCGCCAACGGCGATCTCTGACGGCTCCGTCGCCTCGATGCGAATGCGCGCGCCGGACGTGAGCGTCGGCTGCATGCTACTGCCACGAACTTCCGATACCAGCGCTCGTCCGCTGCGTGCCACGAGTTCCTGCGCGGCCTGCGCTCGGGTGGCCGCGCGCTCCGCACTCGACGCTGTCGGAGCGGAGTCACTCACGGTAACTCGAGCCGGCTCGGGGCGCGCGCCGGGACGCCCGCTGGCCCCAGTTCCGGCGACGCCGGCGTCGGCGTCGCCACCGGGCCCCGCCGCCAGCGCCACATGAGCGCGAACGGCAGCAGCAACTGTCGCGTGAGCGATTCACCGAAGTCGATGTCGGGCACCCCGTATCGGGTCGGCCGCTGCGGCGCGTCCACGGCCGTGCCAAAGAGATGATCCCAGAAGCTGAACAAGAACGCGAAGTTCGCATTGGCATGCGTCGCATCCGCCGAGTGATGGAACGCATGAAAGTGCGGACCCGCGAGCACGCGCTCGAAGGGACCGAGGCGCCAGTCGAGCTGTGCGTGCTGGATGGCCGCGAACGAGGTGACGCCGACCAGCAACGGTGCCCAGCCCTGCGTCGGCACGCCGAGCAGCAGATGGAAGCCGACGAAGTAGATCAGTACGTCCATGCTCAGGTTCTCGAGCGGATGCCGCCGCGACGCCGAGAGGAGCGTCAACTGCTCTTGCGAATGGTGCACGCTGTGCAGCGCCCACAGGAACCGGTTGCTGTGCTGCCAGCGATGCCACCAATACGTGAGGAAGTCACCGCCGATCCAGAACACCGCCAGCCCGACAGGCCATGACATTCCCGCCAGCAGGCCGAGCTTGAGGCCGGGGAAACGGCTGTCCACGAGATTCGTCACCGCCGCCAGCACGAGCACCTTGTAGAACGATGCCTTGTAGAAAAGGGTGTAGAGCACGTCGTTTGCGAAATTCCTCGTGCGATACCGTGCGAGATCCCGGCCTTGGCGGCGCTCGATCAGGAACACGACCGAGGAAAAGGCGCCGTATACGGCCACGGCCCACACCGCCGACCTCGCGAGCGGCCCGAGGTGCAGCTGCTCTGCCAGCGAGCGCAGACCGGTCACATCGGGCCCCGTCACTCGCCCTGCCGTGCCGCGCGCACTCGGGCGCGCCGTTCGTCCGACATTCGCACCGCCACGTCGACTTCCTCGCGCGAGAAGCCCGCTTCGAGCCGCGCCTCCACCGCCACGCCGTAGTCGTCCACGTTGGTGCCGCCCCGCGCAAAGACCTGCGCGAAGGCGATGGCACCTCGGTTGAGCCCGCGCGCCACCTGCATCGCGTTCACC
Organism: Gemmatimonadota bacterium; assembly: GCA_043744185.1. GTDB lineage: Bacteria > Gemmatimonadota > Gemmatimonadetes > Gemmatimonadales > Gemmatimonadaceae > JACPPC01. The sequence continues at coordinate 10,851 of JAYTVE010000295.1, forward strand.
GGCGCCTCGGCAATCTTCATCCGGATGAAATCGTTCGCGAAGCGGATGTGGAGCACTTCGTCCGCCTGCTGCGCGTCATACATCTCCGCGAGCACTGTGTCGCCGGACGACCTCGCCTGCGCCAGTGCATGCGTCGCGGCATCGAGACCGTCCGCCTCGAAGCTCCGGTTCTGCACGGCGAGCCGCCCAAGCAACGTGTTGATGCGTCCGAGGATGCGATACTGGAAGGTCATCACGGGATACATGCCCACGTGTCCACCGCGCGCCTCCAGCAGTCGGCGGTAGTTGATGGTGTGGCGCGCTTCATCCGCGCACTGGCGAGCGAGCCCTTTCCGCACCGACCACTCGGCATCGGGAAACTGCCAGAGGCTGCGCGCGGCGTTCTCCATCACGCACGCCTCCTCGTTCATCTGCCGGTGCAGGTACTCCCGTTCCCGATCGGGATGGTCGGGCGGCAGGTTCACGAGTTCGGCCCACGTCTCGCGCACCTCGAAGCGAGCGTCGCGCGCTGGGCCCTCGGCGAAGAGCGCTGGGTCGAGCGGAGACGACGACGCCGTCATGGCCTCAATCCCCGGACGCGAGCGACGGCACGATCGAGCGAAAACCCGCTTGGCGCAGGACCTCGGCGATCTCGTCTTCGGTGAACTCCGCTGCGCGCCTGTCTTCGACGTTGACGGACGGCGCCTGTCGGCGCTCGGCCGTCCACTCGACACCCACGGCATTCACGTCGCCCGGCTGTGGCGCGAGTTGCGCGTTCACGCGTCCCAGGAAGCGCACCGCCATGGCCACGCGCAGCAGGATCCGCGGGTCAGCCTCGGTCATCTTCTTGATCCACCGATTGGCGAAGCGCACATGGGTGACCTCGTCGGCCAGGATCGTCTCGAGGAGGTCGGCCGTCTGATGGTCACCCGCTTCGCGCCAGCGCGTGCGCAAGCTGCCGAGGACATCGATCAGCCCGGCCTCGAACGTCCGGTTCTGCACGGCCAGCCGTCCGGGCAAGTCGTCGAGCATGAGCGTCACCCCCCACTCGAAGTTCGCCACCGGAAACTCGCCCTTGCGACCATCGAGTTCGCGCAACCGCGCATGTAACAGCGCGGCGTGCCGTGCCTCGTCCGACGTCTGCCGGGCGAGCGAGAGACGCAATTCCCACGGTGCATCGGGAAAATCCACGAGGCAACGAGCGGCGATCTCCATCGCGCCCGTCTCGTTGTTCATATGGCGGTGCAGTCGCTCCCGTCGCGAGACCGCCGACATGTCGGGCCAGTCCTGCATCTCGGCGTCCGTCTGTACCACCTGAAAGCACGGCTCACGCGCGGGGTCGCGGTGCAGCACGACACCGCCCACGACCTTCGTCGCCTTCTCCCTCATGTCGCTCCCGCCTCCGCGCGCGGAGTGCGTTCGGACACGAAGCTGCGTTCACCGTCCACCAACCGGGCGAACTCCGCGAGCCACTGAGCGTTGGCTGGCGGCAAATCCGGTCGCTCCGAGGCAAGGCGTGCCCGCTCTGCAGCATGGCGCGGAAAATCGAACAGGATGCGCTCGATGATGCGGATCGACGGCTCGTCGCCGATCGGGTCCGTGGCAGCCATGTGGTCCCGATATCGACGCGCCAAGTCCGGGAGGAAGACGTCGTAGAAGGCCACCACCCGATCGAGCGTCGCTTCGGCCGCTGCCATCGTGTCGAGTACGCGCCGATAGCCGTCGGCAGGCTGATGCGAGTATTGGAGGGGCGCGCGCAGCTCCCCCGTGCGGCGTCCCAGCAGATCCGCGTGCTGCGCAAAATCCCAGACGTGGCGCCCCAAAAGCACTTTCACTTCGAGTTCCGGCGTCGTGGGCACCCAGCGCGCGAGCGTCTCCATCGCGAACACCGAAACGAACCGGAAGGCGCCGATGCGGTCGGCCTTCTGCCTGATCGTGAATCCCATCAGTGCTCCGTGATCTGCTCGACCACCGCCGCGGTGAGGTCGGGATCGCCCAGAATGGCATCGTGGCAGCGCACGCTGGAGAGCAGGGCCAGCAGGTCGCGGGCGCGTGCGATCGGCGACCGGCCCCACAGCGTTGCGCCGAGTGGCGTCAGATCACCGAGATCCTGCCGACGTGGTGCCCGATGCACGCACTGTGGTTCGGCGCCAAAGCCGCGAAGGAAGACGACGTGCCTGAGCGGCAGGGGCTCCGCCGACGCCTGCGGAAAGAGTCGATCGGCGTGCGCGCGTGCCCGGTGGCTCCCGTCCGGATACCGCTCGCGCGCAACGACGTCCAGCGCGTCGGCGACCGCTCTCGCCCTCGGTCCGTCACGCACCGCGAGCGATCGCCGCATGGGCACCAGTTCGCGCGAGGCTGTTCGGACGCCGGCAATCTCGTCGCCGAGGAATGCGTGGCCGCGCGATGCGAGCGCGAGGCTCAGTGTCGTCTTGCCCGCGCCTTTCGGACCCACAAGCAAGACCCCGTGGCCGGCAACGCCCACCGAGCCCGCGTGGAGGAAGAGCAGCCCCGTTTGCAGTCGGAGAAGGCGACTCACCGCCAAGCTTCCGACCAGCGCACGCCATGGCCCGTCGGTTTCGACCAGCAGATCGTCTCCGTGGCCAGCGATGCGAAGGGCGTCCGGTTCTGGCCCGAAGCACAGGGTGCGCCACCCCGGCGACGCGTCCGGCCCGGCACGATAGCCGCGGTCGGGAAAGAGCTCGAGCGCGAAGGCAACCTGGTCGAGAGGTTCGGCATCCGCGATCGTGACGAGCGTCCAGCCGTCGGGCCCCACGCGCACGGAACAGATCACGCGCGGAAGGGCGGACTCGTCGCCGTGAGCGCGACACTCCCGGTACAGAAGCGCGAGCCGCTCCCGAAACGCTGCGTCGTCCGAGCGGCAGCCGAGCAGTCCGTCTCCGAGGCGATACCAGTCGGTCGTGGCTGCGACCGGCTGCGCCGCTATCGCCGAGGCGCGAACGGGAGCATCGAGCCAGTCGCGACCGTCGCCCCCGTGTCCCGCGTTCTCGCCTACGTCGTCCTGCACCGCGGTGCTCCGCGGCGCACGGACGACGGCAGACCTCACGCCCACCAGGACACGCCGGCGCTCGTGATCTGGAAGACCTTGAGCACCTCGGTCTCGTTCATGACCATGATCTCGGGCGGCTGGTACTTGGGCTTGCCTGCCTGACCGTCCGTGCTGTTCGAATCAACATTCCGCTGCGCCATGTGCGGGGCTCCGTGTAAGGGGGGAAGGTCGCTTCAGAATACTACGCGTTCACCTCGGTAGCGACAAACCTGAGTTCGGCGAGGCGCTCGAGGGCCTGACGTACATCGGAGGCGACGCGCGCTGGCTCCGCCGCGTCAAAGGCATCGCACACGGCCGCCGCAAGTTCGGTCTCCGTGGCGGGCTGCTCGAGGCGATCCCACAAGAACGCCGCCGTCTGGTTCAGCAGACAGAAGCGATTGGACGTCGGATCGAAGAGAATGGACTCGTCCTGCATCGGCGAAGCTTCGATGCCATGCGAACGTCGAAACTGGGTGCTCATTTCCGGACTCCGGTCGGCCGCGACTGGCCACTGAGAGGTGACGATCGGCCTGCTTCGTCGTGCGCAGTCCGCGCAACCGAAGCGACTCCACCACCGAACAAGCGGAAGGGGGCGATCAGCTGCTGCCAGACGCTCTGCGGCGAGGCGATGCCATCCACGCCGAACCGCTCCGGGCGCGAGGCCTCACGAATGCCTGTACCAAAGAGGAAGTCCCACGCGCTGAAGATCTTGGAGAAATTGCGATTGTGGTGCTTCGGGTCCGACGAATGATGGACCGCATGGAAGATCGGACTTACGAACACGCGGTGGAGCGCGCCGTAGCCCCACGGCAGCGCCGAGTGCTGGGCCGCCTCGAAGAGCGCCATCACCGCATAGAGCGGCAGCCATCGGAAGGTCGGTACGCCCATGAGCAGGAGCGGCACCACCATGATCAGGTTCTGGAACAATTGTTCCAGCGGATGCAGCCGGTACGAGCTGATGAAGCTCATATCCTCCTGGGAGTGGTGCACGCTGTGCAGCGCCCAGAGCGGACCCCAACTGTGAAGCGCGCGGTGCCACCAGTACGTGATGAAATCCACCGCGATCCAGTAGACCAGCCAGTGCACCCAGCCGGGCAGTCCGGCAAGCGCCTCGACGCGCAGGACGGCCAGCTTGTCGCCGAGCAGGTTGGCGAGCCCGGCCCACAGCAGCACAACGTACAGGCCGCCCTGATAGAAGAACGCGTACAGTACGTCGCGCGCGAAGACGCGCGTGCGGTAGTGCGCGCGCCCGGCACCTGCCAGCTGCTCGGCAGAGAAGAACACGATAAACAGGCCGCCGACCAACACCGATGTCTGGAGTGTGGACCGGAGGAGTTGCGTCAGCTGCGTCGCCTCGATCCATCGCGCGACGATCGGCGGTGGCAGGAACGTGCCCAACACGGCGGCGACGCCATTCGAAAGCCCTGTGGCAGGGCCAACGAAGCGAAGTGCATCCGTCACGCGATCGAAAAACGGGCTCTCGAGAATCGGCGTGTTCCGGTGAGCGTGGGTCATTCAGCGCTGGCGACCTAGAGAAATTCGACTACTCTGCAGGGCATGTCAATGCACGCCGCGCACGGCTCCCCTCGCTCCACCCTCGCGTGAAGCTCGTTGTTTTCGCGCAAGATGGCGCGCTCGGGCGCGCAACGTTCTCCGCCCTCTCGCAGGAGCACCGGATTGCAGGGGTCGTGGCGCCCTTGCGCGCAGGCGTTGCGCGACCGGGACCGTTGCATCGGGTGCTCGGGCGAATACGCGGGCGCTCACTGGAGGCCATGGCCAGCGCCCACGGCAGTACGTACTTGGCGGTGCCGCGTGGTACTCTCGCGGAGGTGGCCCGCCAGCTCGACGCATGGCGGCCGGACATCATCGCGCTCGCCGGCTTCCCGTGGCTCCTCGACGCACGAACGCTCGGCGCCAGCCGACTCGGTGCGTTGAACGTTCACACGGCGTTGCTGCCACGCCACCGCGGTATCCTGCCGCTCTTCTGGATCTATCGCGCCGACGATCGTGAAACGGGCGTCACCGTGCACTGGGCGACCGAACAGGCCGACGCGGGCGACATCGTGGCGCAGGAGTCGTTCGTGCTTGCGCGCGGCCGTCCGGTGGACGATCTCAACCGGGAGAACGCGACCCGCGGCGCGTCGCTCATGCGCCTCGCGATCACCACCATCGAGGCTGGTACGTCGCGCCGCGAGCCACAAGATGCCGCGCGCGCCACGCATGCGCCGTGGGTACGTGCCGGCACGCCCATGATCAACTTCGCGACGTGGGGAGCCGAGCGCGTCTGGCACTTCCTGGCCGGCCTCTCGCCACGTTGGACCGAGCCGCTTTGGACGCACGATGGCGCGCGCGCAACGTACGTCGGCGTGCGGCAGTTCGATCTCGGCGCGCCGGGGGGGCCGCCTGGCAGCGTGGAGCGCAGCGCTGACGGCTGGCGCCTAGCCTGTCGCGACGGCTGGGTGTCGCTCGTCGGCGCGCTCGAGGGAGCGCCGGACGACGGAGAGCCCTGACGGTGTGCGGCATCGTCGGCATCCTCTCCCCGGGCGACCGCGCGCCGCTACATGCCGCGCTGGATCGAGCGCTGGATCGACTGCGTCACCGCGGCCCCGACGACAGCGGCGTGCACACCATCCGGATTGGCGAGCGGGTGGACGCCCCCGTGGCCGTGCTGGGCAACCGGCGCCTCTCCATCGTGGACCTCACCAGCGCCGGCCATCAGCCGATGCGCACCGCCGACGGACGCTGGACCGTGGTGCAGAACGGCGAGATCTACAACTTTCGCGAGCTCCGCGAGGAGCTTGCGCAACTGGGATCTCCCTGTCACACCGATAGTGACACAGAAGTGCTGCTCGTGGCGCTCGCGACGTGGGGCACCGCCGCCTTCGCCCGCTGCACGGGCATGTTTGCCGTCGCGGCAGTCGATCGGCACGCTGGCCTCGCCTACCTCGCGCGCGATCCCATGGGCATCAAGCCGCTCTACTATTCGTTTGCCGGCGACGCGCTGGTGTTCGCATCGGAGCAGGCCGCGCTTCTCGAGTTCCCCGGGATCAGTCGCGACGTCAATGCCGAGCACGCGTGGTCATTCCTCGCGCTCGGTGCGAGCGATTACGGCGAGGACACGCTCTTTGCCGGCATCCGCCAGGTTCCTGCCGCGCACGTGCTCACGGTGCCGCTCGCGAACCCGCGGGCCATCACCCCGCACCGTTTCTGGCAGCTGGACCTGACGCGCGAGCGATCGTGCGGCTTCGCAGAAGCGGCCGACCTCGTGCGCGAGACCTTTCTCGCCGGCCTCGCCCTGCACCTGCGAAGCGATGCGCCCCTCGGTTTCTCGCTGTCGGGGGGCCTCGACTCCGCCGCCGTGCTTCTCGGCGCTCGTCACCTACTCGGACCGCAGGCAGAGCTGCACGCCTTCACCTTCGTGGCAGACGAGCCGAGCATCGACGAGAGCGCGATGGCCACCGCGACGGCACGCGCCGCAGGGGCGCTGCTGCACCCGTTGCGGTTGACGGCGGAGGATCTACGCCGCGACATCGAGGCGCTCGCTGCCACTCAGGGCGAGCCGTTCTCGAGCCCCGTGATCTTCGCGCAGTATCGCATCTTCGGACTCGCGCGCGAGCGCGGCATGAAGGTGCTGCTCGGCGGACAGGGCGCGGACGAGATCCTCGGTGGCTACGACCGCTATCTCGTCGCCCGCGCCGCCTCGCTGTTGCGGCAGGGGCGCGCCCTCGCCGCAGCACGGCTCATGTTCCGCAGCGTCAGCCCGGTCGCGGGGACGCCGCTGGCCACGATGCGCAGCGCCGTCGCGCGCGCGCTCCCCGCCTCTTGGCAGCGCGCCCTGATCGGCGGGCGACGGGCGCGACGCACGCCGATGCCGTGGCTCAATCGCGACTGGTTCGCATCGCGAAGCGTGGGCCCCCGCCCCGAATGGACGGCGCGCGGGCGCCGCGTCCTGCGCGCGATGATGGCCCACAACCTGCTCGAGTCGCAAGTGCAGGCGCTGCTGCGCTACGAAGACCGAAGTGCGATGGCCTTCTCGATCGAGAACCGCGTGCCATTCCTGACCCCACCGTTGGTCGAGCTGCTGTTCAGCTTGCCGGAGGAGTATCTGGTCGCCGCCGACGGCACTCGGAAAGCAGTGATGCGGCGTGCCATGCGTGGTCTGGTTCCCGACGCCATCATCGATCAGCGCGACAAGCGGGGATTTTCGGTGCCCACACTCGACTGGTTCGACGCCCTGCGCCCTTGGCTGGCCGATCGCTTGGTCCGGGCGGCGGAGCTGCCCTGCCTCGACCATCGCATGATGCACATGCGCCGCGCCGCGCTCCTAGCCGGTGCAGAGGGAGGTGATCCGTACCTGCTCTGGCGCTGCGTGAGCTTCGCGGAGTGGGTCGACCAGTTTCACGTTACGTTCGGATGAAGCGAAACACCCGCAGTCCATGACCTCGAACATCCGACCGTGACCGAGATCGCGCCGCACGAAACGGGATGGAGTTGGATCGACGAACTGACTGATGCGCAGTGCATGGAAATCTTCTGGCTGTATGTGGACCCGCCGGAACCGTTCCTGCAGAATCATTCGCCAGCGCTGCTTGGCAGTGCCATGCGGCGCGCGCTGCGTCAGGTCTTGTCCGATACGGGCCACGATCCCGCCACGTAGGAAGCATCGCGATCGACGCCGGTCCGCGGCGCGAGCGTGCGCATGAGGGCCTCGTGGCGCTCCCGCACGGAGCGCCGCATCGCGCCGGCCGGCCCGAACCGGTCGCCGCGCGCCAGTGAGGCGAGGTGCCGCGGCGCGATGTACCGTGCGAACGTCCAGACGCGGCTGAACAGGCGACCAGCGGCGCCCGGCCGACCGGCGTTGTGGTCGCGCAGCACCCTCGCGACCTGCGCGCGAGTGGCGCGCGCCACGCCGCCGACGCCACGGGCGGACAGGACCGCCTCCGGGTTTTCGCCCGTGACATGCGCCCACCAGAGACCTTCTGCCGCTGCGAGGCCGAGCGCATGTGCATCCGCAACGTCGAGCGCGCGCCAAGCGGACTCCGGCACCGGCGCCCCGAAAAGCCGTGCGGACGCCGCGAGTGAGGCTGCCGCAAAGCGCTCTGCGCCGTGTACCCGACATTCTGCGCCCCACGCTGGCCAGTCGATTCGTTCACGCGCATGCGACACCAGAAGCGCCACGTCGAGAACGCCGGGGAGCACCCCATTGAACCGGTGATGCACCGCGGCGTGGGCCATGGCGTGCAGCAGTTGATCACCGGGCGCGAGTACGGGCCACTCTGCGGCAACCGTGCGACGGTCGCGCATGCTCGCCAAGAGCTCCGGCACCGTCTCCGCCAATGATCCGGGCGCCACGTGCGCCTCGAGCACGAGTGGTGGATCGCCGAGTGCAAGGCCGGCCGTTAGCCGGCGATCGACGATGCCGTTCGCGCGCCAATGCCCCTCGCGCCACCCGAGGGAGGCCAATAGTTCAGGTAGCGGCTCGGCGGTCGGCGCGTGTACCCAGATGTCCATGTCTGACATCGTTCGCAACTCGGGCGACGGATACACCACTGCTGCAAGGGCCATGCCCTTGAGCACCGTGACATCGACGCCTGCCGCGCTCAGCTGGGCGCACGCCTCCACAAGTGCCCGACGGCGCCTCATCCAGGCGATCGCGTTGCCCCGTCGCGCTCCATCGAACAGGGCGAGCACGTCGACCGGGACTCGAACGCCGCGCTCGCGGACGCGGTAAGCCAGCAACGGCCAGAGTCTGCGCCCTGCTGCAGTCGCCACCTGACGCCATGAGGCCGCGGCCGCCAACGACTGGAGTTCTACCGCTGAGAGGCGCGGCACCCCGCACAGCTCCCCCACGATCCGGGCCTCGACGCTCCGAAGGTCCGAGGCCGGCAGATCGGCTGTCGCAGTCGGCGGGATTCCCTTGAGTCGCATCGGTCTCCAGAGTAATATACATGCCTATTCCCGAGTAGCTCAGGTGGTAGAGCAGGTGACTGTTAATCACCCTGTCGGGGGTTCGAGTCCCTCCTCGGGAGCTTCACGAAACGAAAGCGGGGCCCGGCATTCGCCGGGCCCCGCTTTTTGTTCGTGATTGGCGCGGCGCACTACTGCACGTAGATCCACCCCACCGTCACCGTCGTTCCGTCATTCCAGCGGGCGGTGATGCGGTAGAGATGCCCGGCGAGGTACGGCGCTGATCCGGTGTTCATGGCGTAGGTGTACACGCCGCCGCCTGTCGGCACGAATGCGCCGGGCGTGCTCACGACCGTCACGGCGCCGCTGCTCGGCCCTGCCGGGCGCCAATCATCGATCGAGATGTCGCCGTTCGCCCCCGACACGGCGCCGCCCGTGCTCGTCTGCAGCGCACACGACAC
>JAYTVE010000296.1:0-5356 GCA_043744185.1 Gemmatimonadota bacterium
ATCTTGGCCGCGAGATCGAGATCGTGCTGCGTGATGCCGCCCGCATCATGCGTGGACAGCGTCACGACGATCTTCGTGTAGCGGATGTCGAGGTCGGGATGATGGTTCGCGTGCTCCGCCTCCATGGCAATGCGCTGCACGAACGCGATGCCGTCGAGGAAGCCCGGCCGCACGTACGTCTTCGTGATCACGTCGCCCTTGCGCGCCCATCCGGGCATCGTGCCAAGGGCGCGCTGGATCGTGATGTCGGAGAGTCGCTCAGCCATGGTCGGAGGTCTCGGATGTGACGAGGGCGCCGCCGCGGCGCCGCGTGCCGGCGCGGCGCACGCCGATCATCTCGGCGACGACGCTCACGGCAATCTCTTCGGGGGTGTCGGCGCCGATGGGAATGCCGATGGGCGCATGAATGACGTCGAGCCGCTCGCGTGGCACGCCCCAACTGGTGAGCAGTTCCCACGTGAGCGCCACCTTGCGACGGGAGCCGAGCATGCCGAGGTAGCGGAGGTCACGCCGCGCGATCTGGTCGACGATGAGGGCGTCGTGCTGGTGGCCGCGCGTGGCAACGACGGCGTACGTGGCGCTGTCGAGGTCGAGCGTGCTGCCGACGTCGTGCCAGTCGCAGGTGATGGTGGCGGCCGCGGTGGGATGACGCGCCTTGTCGGTGAATTCGGCACGGTCGTCCACGACGGTCACGCGCCAGCCGGCGGTGGTGGCCACGCGCGCGATCGCGCCGCCCACATGGCCACCGCCAAACACCACGAGGCGCGGCGCGCCCGTGACGAGCTCGGTGAGAGCGTGCGCGTCGAGCGACGGGAGCAAGTCGAGCGCGTCTTCGGTGAATTCGCCGACCGGCTCGATGCGCTTGGCCGGGCCGCGCGACCAGTCGAGGCTGGTGACGAGCACGCGACGCTCGCCGTTGGCGATGGCGGCGATGGCGTCGGCGTAGATGCGCGCGAGCAACTCGTCGGGGTAGACGGGCTCGACGACGATGGTGGCCGTGCCGCCGCAGGTGAGGCCGTAGTCGCCGGCGAGTTCGGCGTTCAGCGTGTGCTCGGAGACGATGGGGACGCGCCGTTCGAGCACGTTGTGGCACTGCTCGATGACATCGCCCTCGAGGCAGCCGCCGCCGATGGTGCCGAGGCGCGCACCGCCCGCCGTGACGAGCAGCTTGGCGGTGGCGGACATGGGGAGCGAGCCGCGACGTCGCGCGACGGTGGCCAGCGCACCGGCACCGCCGCCCGCGGCCAGGCGGGCGCACTCGGCGAGGATCGCGGTGAGGGACATGTGAGGGAAGTTACCGTCGTCCTGCGCGAAGCGGAGGACCCTTTGTCGTCCTGAGCGCGGCGAAGGACCTGCTTCTGCCGTTCCACAAGCAGGTCCTTCGCTTCGCTCAGGACGACAGTTCCGGACGACGTGCACAATGCCGCCAGTGGCGTGACAGCCAACTCGCCTGCGTGAGGCGTATAGAGTCGAGAACGCTCCTCTCCCCCCGCCCAGGACGGCGCCCGTGCTGCGCCTGCTGCGACCGTTGTCGCCGCTCGACCGACTCCCCGCCCCGCTGGTGACGGCGGGGCTGACGGCGATCGTGATCACGCTCGGATGGCTCGACCACACGATCGGCACGCGCATCGGGCTCTCGGTGCTGTATTTGGTGCCCGTGGCGGCGGCGGCGTGGAGCGCGGGGCGCTCGAGCGGACTGATCGTCGCGCTGGTGGCGGCGGTGGCGTGGCTGATCACGGATCTTGGCGCCGGGAGCACGATCGGGATCGAGGCGCTGGCGACGCGCAACCTCGTGAGCCATTCGCTCATCTGCCTGACGGTGGCGCTGACCGTGAGTTCGCTGCGCCGGACGCTCGATGCGCTCGAGGCGGCGCTCGAGCGCGAGCGCACGATCGCGCGGCACGATCCGCTCACGGGGCTCGTCAATGCGCGCGCCTTCCGCGAGATCATGACGGCGGAGTTGTCGCGCGCCTCACGCACCGGGGCGGCGCTGACGCTCGCGTACCTCGATGCCGACGGCTTCAAGGGGGTGAACGACTCGCGCGGGCATGGCGAAGGGGACCGCGTGCTGCGCGCGATCGCGACGACGGTGCTCAGCGTCATGCGACGCACGGACACCGTGGCGCGGTTGGGCGGTGACGAGTTCGCGATCCTGATGCCCGAGACGTCGCGCGATGAAGCGATTGTCGCCCTAGCCAAGGCGCGCGCGGCGCTCGCGCACGCGATGCACGCGGGGCACTGGCCGGTGACGTTCAGCGTGGGCGCGGTGGTGGCGGGGGCGATGGGATCGCCGGTGGGCGCGACGCCGACGGCCGATGGCCTGATCGCGAGCGCGGACGCGGCGATGTTCGTGGCGAAGCGGAACGGGGGCGACCGCGTCGAGCTGCGCGTGCAGCTGATGGGGGAGCAGGGGGAGCTGTTCGCGCGGGGGTGAGCGGATGCGAGCGCGGGTGAGCGCGTGCACGCCTCGTGACGCGCACGCGTTTGGCTGCTACCGTTCGGCATGACTGCGCCCGTTCCCCCGCGCCCGCGCGAGCCATGGCAGTACACGCTGGCTGCCGTGTTCACGGCGGCAGCGGCTGGCGACGTGGTGCTGATCGTGCAGTGGCTGCGGGGGCAGGACAGCGATCCGGGGGCGATCGTGCTCTGGCACGTGGTGACGCTCGCGACGGCGATCGCTTGCCTGGTGTCGGTGTGGCGGCGGCGCTCGTGGGCGCCGTACGCGGTGGCGGCGTGGGGGGTCGCGAACACGACGCTGGTGCTGTCGGTGCCGTTTCTGGTGGAGGTGCCCAAGGAGGGGCTGCCGGCGATCTGGGCTGGTGCCGGGGTGGTCGGCGTACTGGCGGCGGTCTGCGTTTGGGTCGTTTGGCGACGTGTAAACAGCCAGCAATAGCGCACAAAAAAGCCACAATCAAGACAAATACCGACTGACAATCCGTGCGCTCCCTGCATGGCTCGGCGAGCGATTCTGCCATCGCTTGACTTTCGGTATTTGTTCGGTATTCTCCTCCCCCCGCGCGTGAATCCGGGCCGCGCGGGCGCAGCACAGACCTACCTCGCACCACACGGGCGGCGCACCGCGGCCGCTGGTCATGTCGTCACTCGCCCTTCTCCGAGCACAGCTCGCCACGGTCGTCGCCCCGGAGCGGCCCGCGGCGCCGGGACTCCCCACCGGAGTACCTGCGCTCGATGCCCTGCTCCTCGCCGGCGGTCTCCCGCGCGGACGCCTCACCGAACTGGTCGGCGCCGCCGGGAGCGGACGCACCACCGTGCTGCGCCGCCTCGTGGCCGCCACCATCGCCGAGGGCGCCGCGGTGGCCATCGTCGATGCGGCACGCACGCTCGATCCGCGCGACTGGGTGCCGAGCGCGCTCACGCGCGTGATCCCCGCGGCGCAGGTGCGCGCGGGCGGCGCCGCGGCGTGGGGCGTGGCGCATGACACGTCGCGCCTGATCGTGGTGCGGCCACCCGATGCCGCGCGTGGCGCCTGGTGCGCCGACGTGCTGCTTCGGAGCGGCGCCTTCGCCCTCGTGGTGCTCGACGGCGCGCCCACAGTCTCCCGCGCCATTGCCGTGCGCCTCATGGGGCTCGCGCGCGAACGCGAGGCGGCCTTCGTGGTGAGCGGCGCGCCGGGACAGGCCACGCACATGGGCGGCGCGGTGCGCCTGCGCGTGGAGCGCGTGAACGCGGACGTGCTCGCCGGACGACGCGGTGCGAGTCGCTCGGCGTGGCCGCACCTGGGATCGCTCGCGCGCGAACGGCTCGCGCGCACGGGGCCCGCGCCGCCAGCGCTGCGCTTGGCGCCCATGGATCCGCCGGGGGCATCCCCGCCCGGCGAGGCCCAGCGCCCCGTGGTCATTCGCGTGGAGAAAGGGGGACGACTCGAATCGGTGGAGGTGGACCGTGCAATCCGTGTGGCGCGTCGCCTGTGTGCGCATCCCGAGGTTCCCGATCGCCGCGCTGTGGCGGCCGGAGCCGCCCGTGGCGCGCGTCGTGGGCGCGTGGCAGCTGGCGCTCGCGCTCGGCGATGCGGTGAAGCGAAGCTCAACGACGGAACGTTCGCGCCCACTCCGACAGCCTGAGTGGGACACCACCCCCGTGGCCGTCGTGGACGCACAGCGCCTCACGGCCGTGTCGGCCGCGGCCGCATCGAAGCGCCTGCGCGCGGGCATGACGGTGGCCGAGGCGCGCGCGCGCTGCGCCGATCTCACGCTGGTGCCGCATGACGCGACCGTGCTCACCGACGCGGTGCTGCGCGTGACGGCCGCCTTCGTGGGCGCGAGTCCGCAAGTGACGCCCGCGGCGGGGGCACCCGGCACGTGGTGGGTGGGCGCGACGGGCTTTGATGGCATTGGTGGCGAAGTGGCGTTGGCCGAAACGCTCGAGCGCATCGCGCACGCGTGGCATCCGGACGCGCGCGTGGCGATTGCCGATGCGTGCGTGGTGGCGCGTGCGGCCACGTGGGGCGACAGCGACGATGCAGTGCGACGCGGCGTGGCCACGCGCGCAGGGCGTCGCAGCGTGATCGTGCACGCCGGCGCCGGTGCGGCGTATCTCGCGCCAGCGCCGCTCGCGCTCGTGCCCATGGACGCGGAAGTGCGCGAGAGCCTGATCGCGCTGGGGTTGAATAGCGCGGGGGCGTTTGCCGCGCTCACCCCCGACGATGTCGAAGCGCGCTGGGGCGACGAAGGGCTCGCGGCGTGGCGGCTCACGCGCGGCGAGGATGCGCGCCGTCCGTCGCTCGTGCGCGCGGAGCGGCCGCGTGCGGTGGCGGCGGAGTTGCCGGTGCCGGCGGCGACGCTCGAGCCCGTGCTCTTTCTGGTGCGCGCAGCGCTGGATCGGCTGGTGGGCGAACTCGTGGCCGACGCGCGCGCGGCCGCGGTGGTCTCCATCACGCTCACGCTCGACGATGGGCGCAGCGCGCTCCCTGAACGCCGCCAGGCGCACACGGTCACGCGCGAAGTGCGCTGCCCCAAGCCGCTCGCACGACTGGCGCCGCTCTTCGAACGGTGTCGTGCGCTGCTCGACACCTGGACGCTGCCGGCGCCGGTGCTCGCAGTGGAACTCGCCATCACGGCGACGGCGCCGATGGGCGGTGAGCAGGGCGGATTGCTCGATGCCGCGTGGCGCGATCCCGCAGCGGCAGATGCCGCGCTCGCGCGCCTGCGCGCGGAGCTGGGATCGGGCACGGTGGTGCGTCCGGCGCTGCGTGATACGCATCGCCCCGAGGCGGCCGGCGTGTGGGAAGACGTCGCGCACGGCACGACGCTCACGCCACCGCTGGCGCAGGGAGTGGAGCCCCTCACGGACGGTTTCGCTGCGGACGCGGCGCCGGTGGATGGCGATGCGCTCGGCG
>JAYTVE010000297.1:0-1678 GCA_043744185.1 Gemmatimonadota bacterium
GCCGCATCGATGTCCTCGCGCAGCACACGCCACGAGACGCCGTCCACCACGAGGTGATGCGCAACGAGCGCCACGCGCACCGGTGCGCCGATCGCCGTCATGATCACGGCGCGCACGAGCGGGCCCTGTTCCAGGTCCAGCGCGCGCTGGGCCGCATCGGCGGCAGCGATGATCGCGGCCTCCGGTGCGCCATCGGGCAGTGCAACCACGTCCACGGCCAGGCCCGCGTCGGCGGCGTACCACTGCCGCCAGGCGCCATCGGCGCCGCGTGCAAAGCGCAGCCGGAATGCATCGTGATGCGCCGCCACCGCGCGGAGCGCACGCTCGAGGCGCGGCACTTCGAGGGTGGCCGCCACGTCCAACACCCACCCCTGGTTCCAGTGCTGCGGCCCCGCGGGGTCGAGCTCCGCGAACCACGCCTGCACCGGCGTGAGCGGCACCACCGCTCCTGCCGGCACCGGCGCGAGAGCGGCATCGTCGCTCGACGCCGGCACGACGTTGCGCGCCACGCGCGCCTGCGCCGCGACGGTGGGGTGCCGCAGCGCATCGGTGAGGCTCAGGGCGAGGCCAGCGCGCGCGGAGCGCGATATGACCTGGATGGCCAGCAGCGAATCGCCGCCGAGCTCGAAGAAGTTGTCCTCGACGCTCACCGTCTCGAGCCCGAGCACGCTGGCCCAGATCGCGGCCAGCGCCGACTCCGCCGGGGTGCGAGGTGCCACGACCGCGCGTGCCTCGTCAGCGCGCGCCGCCTCGGGCGCCGGCAATGCGCGACGATCCACCTTGCCGTTGCTCGACAACGGCAACGCGTCGAGCCACACGAAGAGCGCGGGCACCATGTAGTCGGGCAACGTTGCGAGCAACTGTTCGCGCAGCTCGCTCAACGATGGCGAGGCTCCGCGCGCGACCACATACGCCACCAGGCGCTTGTCCTCACCGCCCGTCGCATGTGCCGTCACGACCGCGTCCGCGACGCGCGCATGCGTGAGCAGCGCCGCCTCGATCTCGCCCAGCTCGATGCGGAAGCCGCGGATCTTCACCTGAAAGTCGAGACGCCCCAAGTATTCCACCGTGCCGTCGGCGCGCCAGCGCGCCTGATCGCCGGTGCGATACATGCGCGCGCCGGGTTCGCTCGCGGGGGCGAACGCATCGGGCACGAACCGCTCCGCTGTCAGCTCGGGCCGCTGGTGATAGCCGAGGCCCACCTGCACGCCGGCGAGGAACAGTTCGCCGGGAACACCGATCGGACAGACGCGCCCCGCGGCGTCGAGCACGTACAACCGCGTGTTCGCCACCGGTCGACCGATCGGCACCAGCGGCGGCGGTACCGCACTGGGCGGGCACGGCCAGTAGGTCACGTCCACCGCGCACTCGGTCGGGCCGTACAGGTTGTGCAGCCTCGCATGCGGCAGCGCGGCGTAGAAGGTCGCCACCACGTCGGGCGCGAGCGCCTCGCCGCTCGCCATCACGGCGCGCAGCGTCGTGCAGCCCGCCGCGGCCGCATCAGACAAGAAGGCGCGCAACATCGACGGCACGAAGTGGCACACCGTGACGCCGCGCGACGGCATCACCCGCGCGAGGTACGCGGTCTCGCGATGTCCACCGGGCCGAGCCATCACGAGACGCGCGCCCGCGATCAGCGGCCAGAAGAACTCCCACACAGACACATCGAACGAGAACG
>JAYTVE010000298.1:0-5319 GCA_043744185.1 Gemmatimonadota bacterium
CGTGCCCGCGTGCCAGCAGGCTCGCCGTCATCCACGCCGCGAGCCAGGTCCACGTGCTGTACAGCTCGAACATGTGGCCGAGGTACCCGCCCGTCGCGAGCCGCCACTTCCGCGTGCGTATCACCGAGCCCACCAACCCCCATGAGAACGGGCGCGGCACAAACGGATACGGGCCGTCGCGGTAGAGCCCTCCCACCAGCACCGCGGCCGCCACCGCCGCCAAGCTCGCACTCGCCATCACGGGGCCAACGTCTGCTTCGGGCAGCAGCGCGCGCACGAGCCACGGACTCGCCGAGCCGATGGTGAGGGCTCCCACCACCGTGCCCACCGCCATGCCGCGCTGCGCACGAAACCAGGTGGCCGCCATCTTCATGGCCGGCGGATACACCCCCGCGAGCGCCACCCCCGTGAGCCCGCGCAGCAGCAGCCCCGTTGTGGCCGAGTCGGCCATGGGCACGAGCGCATTCGCCGCCGCGCCCGCCACCGCGCACACCGCGAACAACAACCGCGCCGGCACCAGATCGCCCAAGTTGAACACCGCGATCAGCGCCGTGCCCAGCACGAACCCCAGCTGCACCGACGACGTCAGCCATCCCAGCTGCGTGCTCGCGAGCCCCCACTGCGCAGCGAGCTGCGGCGCCACGGCACTCCCCGCGAACCAGAGCGACATCCCCAGCAACTCCGCTACCGACAGCAGCGCGAGCACGCGCCAGCGCAGCGGGTCGTGATCGGGCTCTACCTGCGCGCGCGGCGCCGTCATCGCGCGCGCACGCCATCGGGGGGAATAGTGCGCGAGAGTTCCACGCGCCAAACCTATCCGTGAGCGCGTCTATCGCGAGGGCGGCGGCACGTTGTACATCACCTTGGGCTGCTTGCCCGGCCTGTCCACCAGCATCACCGGATTCCCGAACTGCCACTGCGAGTTCTCGCGGTCCTTCTTCGGAATGCTCAGCATGCCCACGAGCATCGGCATCAGGTCGCGCTGCGTGCTGTTGATGAGCGAGTCCGCGATCTCCGGCTGCTCCCAGAAGATCTTCTGGTACGTCTTTTCCGCCGCTGTCGTCGAGTCCAGCGCTTCCTTGGGAGGCGCCGCCTCGCCGAACTGCGCCAGGTAGCGCCCGAGCGGCACGAAGACGGCGCGCACGCGCGAGGAGTACACCGAATCCGCCCGCGACAGCGCCGTCATCTGCGTGCGCGTCAGGAACAGCGAGTCGGACTCCTCGAGCATCGCCTTGTAAATGCTCGACGTGTTCTTGAGGTAGAACGCTGCGAGCGAGTCCGCCGAACGCCGCACCCACTGCCGGTCTACCTTCACCGGCTCGAGGGCGCGATTGAGCGTCTGCAGGTCGTAGTCCTGGTGGAAGCGCAGCTGGAAGTCGAGCGTGATGCGGAACGGCATCCGGTCGAGCGTGAGCGCGGGTCGCGTCTCGCCAAAGCGCGGATTCACGTTGTATCGGAACGTCTTCGACACCGAGTCGAAGCCGCGCGGCACCAGCAGCACGGGGTCCGGGTTCACGGGCCCGCCCCAGCCGTGCATGCCGCTGCTGCCGTGCACGAGCTGGTCCACCGCGCCCAGCACGTTGTCGAGGTAGAGGCTGGCCGTGAAGCGCCGACCGAGCGTGCCCGGCATCGGCAGTCGGTATTGCATGTTGAGCGTCGCGCTCCACGGCGTGCGACAGCCGCCACGATCCGCCACGCGGCCCAGGAACGGCGTCAGGCACTCGCGCGCCGTCGCCGAGCCGTTGGCGAGCAGGCTCCGCAACTGCCGGGCGAGCGAGGTGTCAGTGGTCGCAGCCGGATTCGGCACGAACGCACGATCGCCGCCTCGCCCGTCGCCGTTCACGTCCCCCTCCACGAGCGGCGTGAACGGCAGCCCCGACTGCGCCCGCATGAACATCGTCAGCGTGCCGAACTTCTCCGTGAACGTGCCCGCCTGCAGCACCACGATGTGCCGCGCATCATTGGCGGACGGCGCCCACTCGACGGTCCGCGGATCGCCGAACCCCGCGCCGTCGAAGCCGCGATACTGACGCCGCGACTCCTGCAGCGTGTACGCGAGCGACGCAAACCCGTTGCCGAACACCTGCCGCATCTTGAACACGTCGGGCGCGAGGACAAACGTCAACTGCGCGCCGTACCCCGTCAGGTCGCTCGTGCGCATGCCAACGCTGCCGAAGCTGCTGGATCGGCGCGAGGCCGCGCTCGACAGCGCACCGCTCGCCGTGTCGATCGCTGTCGTTGGCACGTAGACGGGGCGATTGCCCTCGCTCGCAAGCGCAAACCGCTGCGTCCCGGCAAAGTTCGCGTCCACGGTTCCCGGCTGGTTCAGGTCGTACGAGCCGAGCGCGCTCACCTTGAGCAGGAAGTTGCCGACGTTCTGGCTCCAGTCGAGCGTCGCGCGCCAGCTGCGCGGTACGTCGAACGACCGATCGATCAGCGTGGCGGGCGGTGCCGAGTCGATGAGCACGCCGCCACCTCCCACGCACGCGGTCGGAATCAAACCCGGATTGGTCACCCACCCGCTCCAGTTGGGAGAGGGCGCCGCGCTTCCCACGCAGGAGAGTTGCTGCGTGCTCCCGATCAACCCGGTGCGCGACGACGCATCCGCCAGCATGTCGGGGCGCAGAAGGTCACGGAATTCGCCGATGCCGCCGCGGATCACCCCCGTCGTGGTGCGATAGAAGCTGCCCACCGGCGAGTTGTTCATCCCGTTCCCGTTCTCCTTGTCTCGGCTGTACGTCCACGAGAACCCCACTCGCGGACTGACGTGCCAGCGCATCGGTGCCGCACCCGTCTCGACGCCGAGCGCCGACTCGATCGCACCATTGCGCGCGGGTGCGCTCGCGAAGCCGTCGAACTCCGCGCGCGCCCCGTAGATCACGTTGAAGGTCCGCGATGGGGCCCACTGGTGCACGAACGCGAGCGCGCTGTTCCAGACCGTCCCCGAGCGCTCCGGCTGCACGAGCGTGCGCGTGAAGCTCGCGGGTGTGCCCGCGGCCAGGTCGCCAATCGAGTTGAACGAGTACGAACCGGCCGCGTTCGCGAGGCCCGACTGCGTCAGCCCGTCCACGCGCCCCCATGCCAGCGCCTTGAACAGGTGCGTGCGGCCACCGGCCGTCCACATCAACTCATCCGACCCCTCCGCGGTCCAGCGCTGGTCGTTCGTGGCAAAGAACGAGTCGCCGCCCAGCGACAGCGTCGTGAGCCCGGTGGCATCTGGCGCCTGCGAGTTCACAAGCACGTTGGCGCCCGGCAGCGCGAGATACGGCGACTGCTCGCTCGCACTCTGGCTGAAGGCGAGCTTTCCGCGGTTGAGCGTGCGGCGCCCGTCACCAAAAAAGTCGGAGGTCTGCAGCTGCACGCTGAGCGCGCGATCGGTGCGGGCACCACTGGCACCGGGCGCGCTGCGCGGCGCGAAGCCGAGCGCGCCGGCCCGCGCGTACGACACGTACGTGGTGAGCGTGCGCTGGTTGAGGGAATCGCGCGTGTCGTCGAGGCGGCCCAGCCACGTGATCGACTCACGCTCGCGCGACAGCGGAATGCCGAGCCCCGAGAGCGGAATGCCGAGCGTGCCTGCCACGCTGCGCAGCCGCGCGGCTGAATCCGACGAGATGCCGGCGCGCGCGAAAGTGGCCGCATCTGCGTTGAGCAGCGTCGCGGGGTCGCTCTCCGTCCGCCCCGCCTCGACCGAAACATTGTACGTGAGCGCCTGACGGATCAGTTCGCCGTCGAGCCCGACGCTCCCCTTGCGATTGTTGGTGCGCGCGCCGAGTGCGCGTCCCGCTGCGTCGGTGAACTGCAGCGACGGCTGGTCGATCGTGAGGAAGGCGCGCCGCTGCTGGAAGTTGCGGTCGCCGGCGCCGAGTTGCACGTCGATGTTGGCACCCGCAAATCCGCCGCGCGTCGCGTCGTACGTCGCCCCCGTCACGCGCGTCTGCGGCCGCGCCGCACGCGGGATGCTCCCGCCCGGGAGCGCCATCCCGTTCAGCGTCGTCAGGTTGGATGCCGCGCCGCTTCCGAGAATGGAAGGTCCGTTGGCGCCGACCGTCACGCCCGGATTGTTACCGGCGAGCGCGTTCAGGTCGCCCTGCGCACCGGGTGCGAGCTGTCCCTCCACGCCATCAGTCCAGCGTTCGCTCGCGCCCGTCTCCGGTGAGAACGGACTGGTGCGGTCCTCCGCACGCTCCGGCTTCTTCGCCGTCACCTGCACGGCCGCGAGTGTGCTCATGTCGCGTGCGAGCGTGAAGTCGGCAGTGAAGGTGTGCGGGCCCGGCCCGTCTTCCTGCACGCGACGGCGCGCGTTCGCATAGCCCGCCGCGGTGACCGCCACGAGGTAGTCGCCCGTGCCATTCTCGAACGTGAGCGACCAGCGGCCGCTCGAGTCGGTGGTGGTCTGCAGCAGCTTGCGATCGGGACCGCGCGTGATGAAGACCGAGGCGCCGACCACGGCCTGCGCCGAGTCGTTGATGACGCGACCGCGGAGCCGGTCGGGGGCGCCTTGAGCACGGCCAGGCGCGGCGGCCGCGCAGACCAGCAGCAGGGCGAAGGAAAGGCGAAGCATCGTCACGGCGTCGGAGGGGGCGCGGCGCCGCACGGGCAAGCGGCAGTGGCCAAACGTACGTGACTGTGACAACGCCGGTTTCCGAACCGTTGCTCCCGGGGCGGCGGTAGCTTTCGGCAGGGCCGAAGCGCCCGACTCCATGACCATCTCCGACCTCCGCGTTGACGGCGCCGCCGTCGTCTACCGCCTCTACGACATCGGCGACGAAGTCCGCCTCGATGCCGTGCTCGACCTGCTCGCTACCAGCGCGCCCGAGCGCATCAAGCTCGTGCGTGGCGAGGCACAGGCCCTGCGCATCGCCAATCCGCCCGTCTCCGTGCTCCTCGGCGTCGAGCGCGTGCTCATCGGCGGCGAGGAGCGCGACGTCGAGATCGGCGCGCGCATCTACGAGTTTGGCGTGGCCGCGCTGCGTCTGGTGGTGCGCGCCCCCACCGATCTGCCTTGGGAGGACTACGTGCACTTCGGCATGGCGGTGCAGGGGGAACGCGCCAACGTGCCTGTGCTCGATCACCACGTGCAACTGCTGCTCGAGCGCATCCGCCCCGCCATTGAGCGTCCGCAACTGGCGCGTGTCACGGAGGACTACACCGTGTTTCGCCTGCGCGCGTTGCGCGACGCAGCGGGCAACGCGGCCCCCACCGCGCAGCTCACCGACGCCGACATCGCCCCGCTCCTGCTGGGAGAAACGCGCCCGATGTCCGAGAGTGCGCTCAAGGAGCTGCTGCCGCGCCGTTTTTCGTACTACGCCGACGACCTGG
>JAYTVE010000299.1:0-5315 GCA_043744185.1 Gemmatimonadota bacterium
AGCGCATCGGCGACGGGCAGGGCGCTCACCTCACCGAACAGGTTGAGGACGTCGGCGTCGTCGCGGTCCGTGACGCGGATGCCACCGGGCAAGTCGCGATCGCGCGCGGTCGCCATTCGCCCTTCCACGAAGAAGCGCAGGTGCGCGGTCGCGTGGAGGTCGACGTGCACGTGCGTGCGGAAGAGCTCGAAGCTATTGGTGCGCGTGCCGGGGCCGCCGCCCTGAAAGTTGTCGTCGCGCTCGACGCGACCGCGCACGTGGCCGCCGAGGGACAACCACGTGTCGTCGGCGAGCGCGATGTGCTTGAGCGGATCCAGCGGATCACCCTGCGGCGCACGCGACCAGTCCTCGCGATAGCGCACCGACTCGAACGTGGTGCGCGGCGGTGGCGTGGTGGGTGCGGACTGCGCCTGCGCGGAACGCGATGGCGCGATGGCGCAGCCCAGCACGACAAGAAAGCGGACGTGGCGGCTGAGCGGGCGATGCAATGCGAACGACGCAGACGGCATGCGGCGGGGACGGGGGAAAGTCGAGTCCGACGTGGCACTACGCCGGACCGCGCCACCCCGTTGGACGCCGCGGTGCACCGTTCGTTCGAATGTGACGAGGGCCACACCGCGCGTGCAGTGTGGCCCTCGGAACGTGTGCGCGCCGCGCGCTCAATCCACGAGCATCATGCCCGGATCTTCCATCAGTTCCTTGACGCGCACGAGGAAGAGCACCGCCTGCTGCCCGTCGATGATGCGATGATCGTACGAGAGCGCGATGTACATCATCGGGCGGATCTCGACCTTGCCCGCGATCGCGACGGGACGATCCTGTGTCTTGTGCAGCCCAAGGATCGCGACCTGCGGATAGTTGATGATCGGCGTCGACACGAGCGAGCCGAAGACGCCGCCATTGGTGATCGTGAAGGTGCCGCCGGTGAGGTCATCCATGCCCAGCTTGCCGTCGCGCGCACGCTTGGCGAGCCCCACGATGTCGCGGCTGATGTCGAGCATCCCCTTGGCCTGCGCGTCCTTCACGTTCGGCACGACGAGGCCCTGCTCGCTCGCGACGGCGATACCCAGGTTCACGTAGTGCTTGTAGACCACGGTGTCGCCGTCGATCTGCGAGTTCACCGTGGGGAAGGCCTTGAGCGCCATCACTGCTGCCTTCGCGAAGAAGGGCATGAAGCTGAGCTTCACGCCATGCTCCTTCTCGGTGCGTTCCTTGAGCCGTTCACGGAGCGCCGACACGGCCGTCATGTCGATCTCGTTGAAGGTCGTGAGGTGCGCGGTGGCGTGCTGCGACTGGAGCAGGTTTTCGGCGATGCGCTTGCGGCGCGTCGACATCTTCTCGCGCGTTTCGCGTGCGCCGGTGGAGCCCGAGGGCGGTGCGAACGCGAAGGCCAGCGCAGTTGGCGCGGCAGGCTTCGGGGCGGTCGGCGCACCGGGCGCCGCCAGCGCCGCGCCCGCGGCCATCACGTCGCCCTTGTTGACGGCGCCACCGCGGCCCGAGCCGCTGACGCTCGCGACGTCGACGCCGGCTTCGGCGGCGAGCTTGCGGGCAGCCGGCGCGACGGGAGCGTTCGCGATGGGAGCGGCAGCTGGTGCGGTAGACGTCGGAACCGGCGCACTCGCGGCGGCAGACGTTGCGACTGGGACGCTGGCAGCGGCACCGGCGGCACCGGCGGCACCGAGCTCGCCGAGCACTTCACCGACCGCCACGACATCACCCTCGCGCTTGGCGCGGCTCGTGAGCGTACCCGCCGCAATCGCAGGGACCTCGACCGTGATCTTGTCGGTCTCGAGTTCCACGAGCGTGTCGCCGGCGGCGACGGCGTCGCCCTCCTTCTTGAGCCAGCGCGAAATGGTCGCTTCGACGATCGATTCGCCGAGCGGTGGCACCTTGATGGCAGTCATCGCGAACAGAGGGGCTGGACCGGACCGGGAGCGCGGCGCACGCACCATGCGAGAGCTCGCGCTTTCGGTTGAGTACCGGAATATAGGGCGCGAACCCGGCGGTGGTCGTGCGCGGCGAGTGGCCCGAGTCCGGAGGGGGTTCTAGCATTCGGTCCATGCGTGCACTCACCCTCGCCGGACACGGCGGCCTCGAGCAGTTGCAGTTCCGCACCGACCTTCCCGATCCCGGGATGCCCGGTCCTGGCGACGTGCGGCTGCGCGTCCAGGCCGCCGCGTTGAATCACCTGGATGTCTGGCTGGTGGGCGGGCTTCCGGGGGTCACGATCCAGCCGCCGTGGGTCGTGGCGACGGACGGCGCGGGGATCGTCGATGCGGTTGGCGCCGGGGTGACCAACGTGATGGTCGGCGACCACGTGATCGTGAATCCGGGCGTCAGCTGCCACCGGTGCGAGTATTGCCGTAGCGGCGATCATCCGCTCTGCGTGAAGTTCGGCATTCTCGGGGAGCACCGGCCCGGCTTTGCCGTCGAGGCGATGCTCGTGCCGGCGCGCAACGTGGTCGCGATCCCGCGCGACATCCCGTTTACCGAGGCGGCGGCGTTCTCGCTCGCCACGCTGACGGCGTGGCGGATGGTGGTCACGCGCGCGCAGGTGAAGGCTGGCGACGTGGTGCTGATCTGGGGCATCGGCGGCGGCGTGGCGTTGGCGGCGCTGGCGATCGCCAAGGCGCGCGGCGCGCGCGTGTGGGTGACGTCGAGTTCCGACGACAAGCTGGCGCGGGCACGTGACCTCGGCGCCGACGTTACGATCAACCACAAGACGGAGGACGTGGCGAAGGTGGTGCGCTCACAGACGGCCAAGCGCGGCGTGGACGTCGTGATCGATTCGGTGGGCGAGGCGACGTGGACGCAGTCGCTGATGTCGCTGGGCAGGCGCGGGCGAATCGTCACCTGTGGTGGCACGAGCGGCCCGATGCTTCAGACCGACGTGCGACGGCTCTTCTGGAACCAGTGGACGATCATGGGCTCCACCATGGGAACGGAGTCCGAGTACGCCGCGATCGCGGAAGAGTTCGTGCATGGCCGACTGCGCCTGCCGGTGGATTCAGTGCACCGTATCGAGGACGCGCGCGCCGCCTACGAGCGGCTGCAGGCGGGTGCTCAGATGGGGAAGGTGGTGTTGCAGGTGGCGGAGCCGCGGTGACCGACGAGTCGGCGTCAAAGGCGCGCTACGATCTTGTCGAGGAGCGTGCGATCGCGGCGGCACATGCGCGCGGTGAGAAGGTGGAATGCCCGCGCTGCCACGTGCTCATGACCTCGCGGGCACTCGGGGGTGGGTCATTCGGACTCGGCTACGCGCGGCGACGCGAGTGGTTGCTCTGCCCGCAGTGTCGCCGGTCGGTGCTTTTCGACTCGGCGCGCGGGACCCGCAACTGAGTGCGGCGGGTAATCGTCATGTAGCGGGCGCTCCCGTAGGGTGCGACCGCATGACCCGAACTCTCTCCAGGCTCTCGTGACCCGATTCATTCGCACGATGCTCCGCGCGCCTCTTGTCGCGCTGCTGCTCTCCGTGTCCACCGCCAGCGCGCTCGGCGCGCAGGGCGCCGATGTCGCCACCTCGTTCGATCGCGCGGGGATGGTGCCCGTGATCAGCCGCGGGTACGCGGAGCGGATGGGGCTCCGTCCACCCGGCTGGCGCGTGCAGGGCGACTACCGCGAGGTCCGCGTCTTCAAGACTGAGGGCGACAAGTACGCGCTTGTGGTGGAGAAGGGGGATGGCTCGATGGAGCGCGTGCCCATGGATGCGGAGCAGTTCGAGTCGCTTCGGCTCGAGGTGGAAACGCGCGTGAGCGTGCTGGCAGGAACGTCGAGTGCCGCGCCGGCGGCGAGCACGGTCGCACCGGCCGCTGCGGCGCCGAGCGCCGTCGTGCCCGCCGTGACTCCGCCGGTTGGAGGCGCGGTAGCGAGTGCAACAACTGCGACCAGTGCGACGAGTGCCCCGAGTGTGCCGTCCACGAGCGGAACCGCGGGAATCCCGCCCTCGGCAACGCCGTCTGCGCCGCGCATCGCGCCGTCGGGTGAGGTGAACCCCGCCTACGCGTATCGTGCTATCGAGCCGTCGCAGCCAGCGGGCGCCGACTTCGCGCGCAATCAACTCCTTCTCGCGGCTGGATTGTACGCGCCGCTCACCGCGGCACTCGTCGAAGACGGCGCCGCCGCGACCGCGGCGTACATCGCCACGGTTGCCGCGACGTACTTCGCCGTGGTGCGTCCCGCACGCGAGGGGAAGTTCACGAAGGCGCAGAACCGGCTGGCAACGGGCATGGCGATCGGCGGCGCGGTTGCCGGTGCATCGCTCTCGTACGTGACAGGGCTCGGCAACTCGAACAAGGCGTTCATTGCCGACAAGTCCACGCTCGGCTTCGCCCTTGCGGGCGCCTTTGCCGGCGCGTTCACGGGCACGGTGCTCGGCAAGCCGATGACCGATGCGGAAGCCGAGGGGATCAACTTCGGCGCGGGGGCGGGGATCCTGTTCAGCGCCGGAATCCTCACGGCCACCAAGGGTGAAACAGCGAAGGGCGATGCGCGCTTGATCGGCGCGATGGCGCTCGCGGGACTAGCCACGGGCGGCATCATCGGTCACGAGTATTCCGCGCGCGTGCCATACACCGTCACGTCGGGCGACCTCACCGGGCTCGCCTCGCCGGCGCTGATTGGTGTGCTCGCGGGGCTCGCGATTGCGAAGCCGACGAGTTCGGCGAGCGTGACGGCCTCGGCGACGCTCACGACGATCGGGATGGCGGCAGGGCTCGTGGCGGGCGACTGGTTCTTCGTGCGCCGTTGGGACATGACCAACGAACAGGGGTGGCTGCTCAATGGCGGGACGATGGCCGGCGCGGCGGTGCTCACGGCGCCGTTTCTGCTCGGCAATCAGCGCGATGCAGGCGTGCTCTTCAGCGTGGCGACGGTAGGCGGCCTGCTGGGCGCGTGGGGGGTGACGCAGCTCTCGAACTTCGCGCCGGGCACAATGCGATCGAAGCCGGCAATGGGGGCGACGCACACGAGCGTGGCCAAGGCGGGTGCCGTGCAGTTCGACATGTCGAGTGCGCTGATGGCCGCGAGTGGCGTGCCGGGACACCACTCGCTGGTGTCCATCCGCTTCTAGCGAGGGCGGGCCAGGGCGGCGCGCACCGACTCCTCGAGCGCGTCGCCCCGCAGGTCGTCATCCATGGAGAGAATGGTGCCGTCGCGCCCGAGCAGGATGGCGCGCGGCACCTGGCGGATGCCGAAGACGACGGGCAGGTCATCGAGCAGCGTGCTGAAGGCGTGCTGCCACGGCATCGGGTGGCGGCGTGCGCGAAAGCGCGCGACGAGGCCCGCATGCGTGTCCATCGACACCGAGAGCACGTCGA
>JAYTVE010000300.1:0-5311 GCA_043744185.1 Gemmatimonadota bacterium
TGACCGTCGGACTCCTCGAGGAGAACTGTTGGCTCGTCGCCGATCCGGCGGCGCGTGCCTGTGTCCTCATCGATCCGGGCGACGAAGCCGACCGCATTCTCGCTGCGGTCGACCAGACCGGCTGCAAGCTTGAGGCGATCTGGCTGACCCACGCGCACTTCGATCACGTCGGCGGGATTGCCGGCGTGCGGCGCGAGCATGAGGCACCGATCTGGCTGCACCCGGCAGACGCCACGTTGTACAGCGTGGCCGATCGATCGGCCGAACGATGGGGCCTCGAGATCGAACAGCCACCCGATTTCGACAAGAGCATGGCGGAAGGCGACGTGATGACGGTCGGCGGGCTCAGCTTCAAGGTGATCCACGTACCGGGCCACGCGCCGGGCCACGTCGCCTTCTTCGGACACGGCGTGGTGTTCGGCGGCGATTGCCTTTTTGCTGGCTCGATCGGTCGCACCGACATTCCGTTTGCGAGTAGCATGGATCTCATGAAGTCACTGGAGAAGTTCGCGGCGCTCCCGCCGGAGACGGTCGTGCATGCGGGGCATGGGCCGAGCACCACGATTGCCCGGGAGATCGCCACCAATCCGTTTCTCACGGGCGTCGCGCGCCCGCTGTCGTCCTGAGCCCGCGAAGGTTCTGCATTCTGACTCCATGATCGCCCTCCTCTCGAACCTCCTCCTCGCAGCATGGGTCGGGGCCGCGGCGCTCTTCACCGCCGCTGTCGCCCCTGCCGCATTCGCCGTGCGTCCCGCGCGCGCGCTCGCGGGCGCGCTCGTCGGCCGCGTGCTTCCCATCGTGTTCGTGTCCGGCCTCGCGGTCGCCGTGCTGGCCTTCCTGATCGACATGCCGTACGCCCGCACCGCGCTGGACCGCTGGCGGGGCGGGGCACTCATCATCGCCGCCATCGCCAACGCCACGGCACAGTTCCTCATCGCACCGCGCATTCAGGCGCTGCGCGCCGACTTGGGCCCCGTCATCGAGGCGCTCAGCGTCGATGATCCGAAGCGGCGCGCCTTCGGCTTGCTCCACGCCATATCCGTCGGATGGCTCGGCCTCGCGATTCTCGCCGTGCTCGTGGCCATCGCTGCGCACGCCATCGCTGCCCGACACGCAGCGCCCGCCACGACGCCCTGACCGGAAGGTCTGCATGAGCGCAACGCGCACTGAAACGGATCCGCTCGGCTCGCTCGAAGTACCGGCCGATGCCCTCTACGGCATCCAGACGCTGCGGGCGGTGCAGAACTTCCCGATCTCGGGGCAAAGGCCGTTCGAGCCTTTCGTGATCGCGCAGGTGTGGATCAAGAAGGCCGCCGCGATGACGCACAAGGAGACCGGGCGCCTCGACGCGACGCGCGCCGATGCCATCATCGCCGCCGCAAACGAAGTGATCGCGGGCCAGCATCGCGACCAATTCGTGGTCGACCCGTACCAGGCCGGCGCCGGTACGTCGCACAACATGAACGTGAACGAGGTGTTGGCCAATCGCGCCAACGAGCTCCTCGGCGGCCAGCGCGGCACGTACACGCCCGTGCATCCGAACGATCACGTGAACATGGCGCAGAGCACGAACGACACGATCCCCACCAACATCCGCCTCGCGTCGCTCCGGCAGTTGCCCGCGCTCGTGGCGGCCATCGAACAACTCGAAAACGTGCTCCTCGCCAAGGGAGTCGAATTCGATGACGTCGTGAAGGCGGGGCGCACGCACCTGCAGGACGCCATGCCGATTCGTCTCGGTCAGGAGTTCACCGCGTACGCCGGAACGATGGCGCGCTGCCGTCGCCGGGTCGTGGAAGCGGCTGACTACCTCCGCGACCTCGGGATCGGTGGGTCTGCGGTGGGCACCGGCGTGACGGTCGAGCCGCAGTACCCGGGCCTGATGCAGAAGCACTTGCAGGCTATCTCTGGTCTCACACTGCGCGTCGGCGCGAATCGCATCCAGCTCATGCAGAGCATGGGCGACGCGGCGGCTTTCTCCGCATCGCTTCGCGGCGTTGCCCTGGACCTCAGCAAGATCGCGAGCGACCTGCGACTGATGGTCTCCGGGCCGCGTACCGGGCTCGACGAGATCGGACTGCCGGCCGTCCAACCGGGCTCGTCCATCATGCCCGGCAAGATCAACCCTTCCATCCCGGAGATGGTCAACCAGGTCTGCTTCCAGGTCATCGGTTGCGACGCCACGGTCGCCATCGCCTCGGAGCATGGCCAGCTCGAACTCAACGTGATGATGCCCGTCATCGCGCACAACATCCTGCTGTCCATGCGCATCCTCACGAGCGCCATCGACGTCCTCACCGACAAGTGCGTGAAGGGGATCGTGGCACATCGCGAGATGTGTGCGTACTGGGTGGAACGCAGCGCCGCGCTGGCCACCGCACTCGCGCCGCAGATCGGCTATGCCAAGGCGGCCGAACTTTCCAAGCGCTCGGTCAAGGACGGTATCCTGATCCGCGACCTCGTCAAACAGGAGCAGATCTTGCCGGACGACCTGGTGGACGCCGTGCTTGACCTGCGCCGCATGACCGAGATCGGCGTACCCGACGGATCACACGGCGCCTCCGCGGGCGGATGAACACGCCGCTTGTCGCCAGCGCGGGCGCGAGGTAAGGTCTCAGCATGGACTTGAAGCGGGACATTCTCCGGGCCCTACAGGGCAAGGGCGCCCCCGATCGTCGGGCCGCCGCCGGTTACGTCGCGCACCTCGTGGGCGATCCACCGGACGCGGACGTCGTGTGGCTCGCCAACATCATGCTGTCCAAAGACGAGGATCACGCGCGCTGGGAGTTGCGCTACGCGCGCCGCGCCGTGGGACTGCTGGTTGCCGATAGAGACGCGCTGGATGACCGCACCCCCTCGCTGGTGGCGGATGCGCTCGAGGCCGCGCTCGAGCGCGATCCGAACGTTGCGTCTGACAAGGTCGACGTCGCGCTGGCGCAGTTCAACACGCGGCTCTCTGCGTATCGCGAGGCCTTTCGTGCCCGGAATCCGAAGGAAGCCGTGGGTCCTCGCATGGCGCGCGAACTGCTCAGCTTCTCGACCGCCATACCCAAGAATCGCGATCAAGCGATCGCGGAGGCGTCGGCGTTGCTTCATCGGCTGATGGTGGATGCGGCCGAGGCGCTGCGTCGCGCGTTCGGTGAGGCGCACCTGCCCGACGACGTGCCGCCTAGCCAACTCGCCGGCAGTTGAGCGCCCGCCGACGCTAGCGCGTCGCCCGCAGCGTCTCGTACGTGGATTCGATCCTCTTCACATAGCCCAGCGTCTCCGCGTGGCGCCAGTTGCGCACCGTCGGCGCCACCTGCGCAATGTTGTCCCACCGTGTTGGGTCCAGCTTGGCCGCTGCCGCCACGCCGCTCGCGCGGAAGATCGTGCCTTCGCCCGCGTTGTAGCTCGCGAAGGTGAAGCGCGGCACTTCGTCCTCCGCGACTTTCGGGGTCCACATCACCCACAGGTCGCGGTCGTGCAGGATTCCCGCCGCGATGTTGGATTCAGGCGCGTCGATGCTCGCCATCCACGTGCGGCTCGCCGAGATCGCCGCGAACGTCGCTGGCATCAGCTGCATGAGTCCGCGCGCGCCCACGTAGCTCTTCGCGTTGGGATTGAGCTCGCTCTCGGCAATCCCCTGCGACTTGAACAGCCGCCAATCGGTGCCGATTCCGAAATAGCGCTTCGTGTACTTCTTGAACCACGGGTCGTACTTGCCGGTGATCCGCGCCGCCTCTCGCACGCGCGCGGCTCGCGCCAGGTCGTCGACCACGCCCGAATCTGCCGGTGTCTCTTCGCTCAGACGCGCCATGGGCGCAGCTGCCAGCAGGAGCGGCAAGGCGGCAAGCAACCAGACCGGACGGCGACGCGTGCTCTGCATGCGTCTGCTCCTAGTTGAGCGCGCGACCGACGATCATCGCGATTCCGATGAAGAGCGCCGCGATGAAGATCGCCACGGCCACGTTGCCCTTCTTGAGCTCTTCGGCGAAATCCACCTCAGGCGTCAGCCTGTCGAAGAGTCGATAGGCCAGCCACATCAGCGCGACGCCGGCCACGGCGTAGCCGAGGTTGAGCAGGATGATCATCGGGTCCACTGGAGCTCCGGGCGAGGGTGTGAATAACTGACGACGCAGCCTCGCGGACGCAAGTGACGGCGGCTGCGTCTGTCGCGTCGATGCGACACACTGCCCTGCGCGCGCCACGGCGGAATGCTAGGCGATCCGTTACCTAGGCCGCTCGGACCGTTATTTCCCCAAGCCCGACGCGGATTCAAAGCCGCTGTGGGGTGGAACGAGGTATGCAGTACCGACAGGATAGACACACTGGCTGTCACGCTTTCCCGTATTCTCGGATTCTGCTCATGAGACGCCTCTCCGTCAGCGCCCTCGTACTTGCCGCTGCGCTCTGGGTCGCTGGCCCGGCCGCAGCGCAATCCATCAACCTCGGCACTGGCCTGAGCCCAACGGGGGTCGCGTTGGCCGACGGAACCTCGGATCCGTTCTGGGTGACCTGGGTTGGTGGCGCCAACTTCACCGCCGCCAAAGTGCTGGGCGACGGCTTCAACACGCCCTGCGGCTGCGGCATCCTGCCCAACGCGCTATCCGGCAAGTGGATCAATGCGACCGGCGTGATCCAGTCCTCGTGGACAATCTACGACACCATCTACACGCGCCGAACCTTCAACCTGACGGGCTACGACCTGTCCACCGTCAGTCTCAGCGGGAGCTGGTCCGTGATGGACGGTCTGATCGGCATGTACCTCAACGGAAATCTCATTGGCGGAACCAGCTACCCGTATCCGCCCAACGCCAACTGGCAGCTGTTGCACGCCTTCTCGGTGGCCGGCGCCAGCAATTTCCTCGCCGGCACCAATGAGCTCGAGTTCCGAACCACGACCGTCAACGGCATCTATGATGGCGTGCTCCTCGAAAACGCGTCGGTGGATGGCGCCATGAGCACCGTGCCGGAGCCCGCAAGCATCGTGCTCCTCGCATCGGGTCTCGCCGGTATCTCGTTCGTGGGACGGCGTCGCAAGGCGTCGCGCGACACCACCTCCGCCGCGGCCTGATTCAGCGCGCGGGCACCATCCTGAACTCAGTCTGCCCGGCAAATCGCCACCAGCAAAACCCCCCTCCCAATCCTTCACGCCCATGCCTCCAACACGCGTTCGGTCGGTCCTGCGGTGCTTGGCACTGACGCTCGCTCTACCCCTGAGCGCCGGTGCTCAGCTGGTGAATGGGGGCTTCGAGGGCTGCCCGACCTACCTGCTGGGTTCCAACGGAAGTACCGCGATCAATGGATGGACCATGACCAACCAGGGGGT
>JAYTVE010000301.1:0-20012 GCA_043744185.1 Gemmatimonadota bacterium
TCACGTTGGCAGCAACTTCATGATGATGTACGGGCAGTCGCCCTTTGTGGCGCTGATCAGCGCCGAGTTCAAGTTCAAGGGGCAGAGCGCCCACGCGGCCGGTGCGCCGTGGCGCGGCAAGAGCGCGCTCGACGCCGCCATGCTGATGGGCATGGGGTGGGAGTACAAGCGCGAGCACTTGGAGCTCTCGCAGAAGAGCCACTACATCATCAAGGACGGCGGCGACCAGCCCAACGTGGTGCCGAGCACCGCGAGCATCTGGTTCTACTTCCGCGAGCGGGACTACGAGAAGACGCTGGCGTTGTTCGAGACGGCGAAGCGGATTGCAGCGGGCGCGGCGCTGATGACCGACACGAAGCTCGACACCGTCGCCATCATCGGCTCCGGCTGGGCACCGTACTTGAGCAAGCCGATTGCCGAGGACGCGTACGAGAACATCAAGGCCGTGGGGATGCCCGCGTGGGACGAGAAGGACCAGGCGCTCGCGCGCGGCGTGCAGCGCATGCTGGGCCAGCCCGACTCCGGGCTCGCCACCAAGCCGTCGCCGTTGCTGACGCCGCAGCTGCTGGCCGCGTTCATGGCGGGCGGCGGCTCGGGGTCGGACGACGTGGGTGACATCAGCTGGAACGTGCCGACGATCTTCATGGGGTTTCCGAGCAACATCCCGGGAACGCCTGGGCACAACTGGGCGGACGGCATTGCTATGGGCACACCCATTTCGCACAAGGGCGCGGTGGCTGGCGCCAAGGTGCACGCCATGACGATGATCGACATTTTGCTCAAGCCGAAGCTCGTGGCCGATGCGTGGGCGTACTTCAATGATGTGCAGACCAAGACGATCAAGTACAAGCCGTTCATCTCGCCCACGGACCAGCCGCCGACGTTCCTGAACGCGACGATCATGGCCAAGTACCGCGACGAGATGCGGAAGTATTACTACGACCCGAAGAAGTACAAGTCGTACTTGGAGCAGCTCGGCATTCCGTATCCCAACGTGCCGGATTCGCTGAAGACACCGGTGCCGAAGGTGGTCCCCTAGAGGTCGTGATGATGGCAGCTGCCAAGAAGAAGCGCGCGGCCAAGAAGTCGAAGAAGGCCGGCGCGGCCAAGACCCGCGGACTCGACGCCACCAAGCTCGCGAGCGCGCAGCCGCCGGCGGCGGTCACGGCGCTCGCGAGCCGCATTGATCATGACGGTGGCACCGTGCTCGCCACCTATCGCGACCCGCTCGGCAGCCGCTGGCAACTGCTGGCGGCGCTCCCGATCGACATTGTGGAGCCGACGCCGTATCAGCGCGATCTGTCGGATGCGCACGTGGCGAAGCTGGCCGACGCGATCGACAAGCTGGACCGGTTCCTCGACCCCGTGGTGGCCGTGCCGGCCGATAACGGCACGTACTGGACCCCCAACGGCCACCATCGTCTGGGTGCCATGCGACAGCTCGGCGCCAAGACTATCGTCGCGCTCGTGGTACCCGAGCCCGAGGTCGCGCACCGCATTCTCGCGCTCAACACCGAGAAGGCGCACAACCTGCGCGAGCGCTCGCTCGAGGTGTCGCGGCTGGCGCAGGCGCTCGCCGCACTCGACGACAGCTCCGAGAAGTCGCATGCCGAAGTGTTCGAAGAGTCGGCGCTCATCACGCTCGGGCTCTGCTACCAGCAGAATGGTCGCTTCTCGGGTGGCGCGTATCACCCGATTCTCAAGCGCATCGACCAGTTCCTCGGGGCCAAGCTCCTGGCCGCGCTGGTGGTGCGCGAGGCGCGCGCCGCGCAGCTGCTCGAGCTCAACGAGCACGTGAACGAGGCGGTCAAGAGGCTCAAGGAGAAAGGACTCGAGAGCCCCTATCTCAAGGCCTTCGTGGTGGCGCGCATCAACCACCTGCGCTTCGTGAAGGAGAAGCACCCGGACTTCGACGACACGATGGCGAAGATCCTGGGCGCCGCGCGTCGCTTCAACCCGGCGAACGTGAAGGCGGATCAGGTGGCGCGGAGCGGCGGGGCGCCGTCAGACGACTAGTCGTCCTGAGCGGAGCGAAGGACCTGCTTGTCGCCAACCGCACAAGCAGGTCGTTCGCTCCGCTCAGGGCGCCGGTTCGATCTTGAGCACGGGGTGGAGCTCGATGTTGTTCGCGGCCGCGCCGCGTTGGCCATGCGGCCGGTCGAAGAATGCGACGCCCGTCACCCACACCAGCGCTCGGCGGCCCAGGCGGCGGAGATCGCTTCGCACCTGTGCGTAGACTGGCGCGTGTCGCGAGGTGAGCGCGCAGTCGGGATTCGGCACCTCCGCGATCATGCGCACCTGCGTGTCATCCGGACTGGCGAGGACGAGGTGCAGGTCGCCATCCGGTTCAATGCGAACTTCCCACAGGATAGCCCGCACGCGCCACGTGGTGAGTTCGTCGGGCGCGACTCGTGCGCGTTGCGGAAAGGGGCCAGCCGGCCGCGGGATCGCGATTAGGCCCGCGATCGTTGTATCGCGCGCCACGAGATCAACGCGACCGCTGTCGCTGTCGGCGAGAATCTTGACCGGCCAGCGTTCGACGCCGCACTGCGTGGTCTGCGCTGAGAGCGGGGCGCTGATCAGCGCAGCGAGCGCGACGGCCAGTGCACGAAACGGGGTCACAAGCAGTTCCTTCGCTCTGCTCAGGACGACAGCAGTGCTTCGACGCGTGCACGCAGCAGCTCCGGCGTCACGGATGCCGGCGGCATTGCCTCACCGGCCGTGAGCCCCACGCGGCTGAACCATCCGCGCCGGAACGGCTTGACCATCGCCACCCCCTTTTCGACGCGCGAGAAGTACGAGCCCCACAGATTCTGCAGCGCCACCGGGACCACGGGCACCGGCGAATCGGCGAGAATCTTCATAATGCCGGGGCGGAATGGCTGCAGCGCGCCGTCCTTCGTGATCCCGCCCTCGGGAAAGATGCCGAGCAGGTCGCCCTCGGCGAGCACCTTCCGCGCTTCGGCGAACGCCGACTCGTAGGTGGCGGGATCGTCCTTGTGCGAAGCCACCGGGATGGCCTTGGCCAGCCGGAAGAGCCAGCCAAGCACCGGCACCTTGAAGATCTGGTGATCCATGAGGAAGCGAATCGGGCGCGGGCTCGCCGCCATGAGCAGCACCGCATCCACGAAGCTCACGTGATTGCACGCGACGATCGCGGCGCCGGTGGCGGGAATGTGGTCGTCGCCCACCACGCGATAGCGGTAGATGACGCGCGAGAGAATGAACGCCACGAAACGCAGCACGTACTCGGGCACGAGAAGAAAGATGTAGCCCGCCACCACGGCGTTCAGGATGGCGGTCACGAGGAAGAGCTGCGGCACGGTCAGCCCGGCCTGGAGCAGCACCGTGGCCATGACCGCGCTCGTGATCATGAAGAGCGCATTGAGAATGTTGCAGGCGGCAATGACGCGCGCGCGGTGCGTCGGCTGCGATCGGAGCTGCACGAGTGCGTACATCGGCACGCTGAAGAGTCCCGCCGAGAGCGAGAGGAGCGCGAGGTCGGCCATGACGCGCCAGGTGGCGGCGATCTTCACGAAGGCCATGGCGCCCACGAGCGTCCCGGCCGGCACGGTGCCCAAGGCCGCGGACGACGCGAAGTAGAGGTCCACGCCGAAGAGCGTCATGCCGATGGCGCCGAGCGGCACGAGTCCGATCTCGACGTGCTTGCGCGAGAGCACTTCGCAGAGCAGCGATCCGGTGCCGATGCCGATCGAGAAGACCACGAGCAGCAACGACGCCACCTGCTCGTCGCCCTGCAGCACGTCCTTGGCGAAAGCCGGGAACTCGGTGAGGAAGACCGCGCCGAAGAACCACATCCACGAGATGCCAAGCAGCGAGCGGAAAACGACGATGTTCGTGCTGGCGAGCTTGAGGTTGCGGAGCGTCTCGGTGACGGGGTTCCAGTTGATGACGAGTCCGGGATCTTCCGCGGGCGTGGTGGGCACGAGATGCGCCGTGATGCGGCCGGCAACGGCGAGCCCCAGGCAGGTGAACCCGACGAGCCGGTCGCCGATGCCGGGCACGGCCACGAGTAGCCCACCCGCCACGTTGCCCAGCAGGATCGACACGAACGTGCCCATCTCGACCATGCCGTTGCCGCCAGTGAGCTCGCCTTCGCTCAGGTGATACGGCAGGTATGCGTACTTCACGGGGCCGAACAACGTGCTGTGCAGCCCCATCAGCATCACGCACAGCATGAGCAGCGGCACGCTCTGGATCCAGAAACCGGCGAGCGCCGCGAGCATGATCGCGATCTCGAGCGACTTGACCAGCCGGATGAGCGTGGCCTTGTCGTACTTGTCGGCGAGCTGTCCGCTCGTGGCGCTGAAGACGAGGAACGGGAAGATGAACAGCGCGCCGATGACGGGGCCGGCGAGTTCGGCCGGGAGCCAGCTCACGCGCAGCTGGTACGTGACCAGCACGGTGAACGCGAACTTGAGCAGGTTGTCGTTGCCGGCGCCGAGAAACTGGGTCCAGAAGAAGGGCGCGAAGCGGCGCTGCGTGAGGAGCGCGAACTGGTTCGGTGGCTCGTGCCGTGGCGGGGGGGTCACGCCGGGAAATTATCCCGGCGGGTGGGCTACCGCTCGACCATCGCTCTGAGCGCCTCGCGCACGCGCGGGTCATCCACCCGCCCGAGCTGCGACAGCACGCGCCGACGCCGCTGCACCGACTCGGTGGGCGCACGCGCAATCTCGAGCAGCCAGTCGATGTTGGTGCGGCCGCCCGCATTCGCAACCGTCGCGATCACTGCATCGCGCTCGCGATCCGAGTTGAGCTTGCCGTACAGCTCGCGCAGCGCCGACAGGTCTGACCCGGTGCCGTACTCGCCGCCGAGGCCATGGATGGCCTCCACGCGTTGCTCTTCGGCCAGGTCGGTGCGCTGCACCTGCTGGCGAATGAAGGCGCGTGCGCGCGGGTCGCCACCGTTGGCGAGCATCCCAAACGCCTTGCGCGAGAGCCACGCATCGTCGCTGCCCGCGTACGTGATGAGTGCTGGCACGCCATCGGCCACGTCGGTGCGTCCGAGCGACGAGAGCGCCTGACTCCGCACCGACTCCGTCTCGCCGCGGTCGCGCAGCAGCTGGTCGAGCAGCTTGTCGGCAGCGGCGGCGCCGATACCGCCCGGCTCGGCGCGTCGGCGCGCGAGCCAGCTGATCGCGGTACGGCGCACCTCGCGCGACCGATCAACGTCGCGCACGAGCGACGCGAGCGCGGGGGTGACCGCCGCACTGTCAGCGAGCAGCGCAGGAAAGATCGCCTCGCGCGCCGGTCGTCCGTCGAGCTTGGCGGCGAGCTGCAGCAGATACGCCGCCGCTTCGCGCGCCGGTACGACGCCCAGATCGCGGACCGAATCGGCAACGAGCGGACCTGCATAGGCGCTGATCTTGAGGATCTCCTTGCCGGCACGCTCGATCACCACGCGCACCGGGCCGGCGGTGCACGGATCACCGGGCATACCGTCGTTCCAGCTTCCGTGCCAACTCCCGTCATCGATGCGGAGATAGCTCTTGCCGTTGCCGCAGACGCCGGCACGCGAGGCGAAGTGGAAGCTGACCGTGCCGTCTGGAGCGCCCGACACCTTGCGATCGATTCCCTGGGCGCACGCAGCAACTGGCAATGCCAGTGCGAGCGCCATCACGTGCATCATGGTGCGAGGCATCGTCATGACCTGTCGATGATCTCGAGGAGGAGTTTGGTCGTGCGCGGGTCCTTCTTGCGCGTGAGTGCATTGATGGCGGAGCGGCGCAGGTTGGGATCGGTGCCCGCACGCGCGATCTCGATGAGCTTGTCGGTGGCTTCGTTCTCCTTGCGGTCGCCGAGCAGGTCGATGACCTGCTCGCGCAAGGCGCGATCACCAAGCCCGTCGTAGAACCTTCCGAGCTGCGGAATGTCGAGCGTGCGGCCAGCACCGCGGAGCGCCGTCATGCGCGCCTCCTGCGGTTCGGCCTGATTGCGGGCAATCGACAGCAACCACGCCTGCGTGTCGTCGCCCTTGAGGCTGGTGAGCACCTGCAGGATGCGCGAGCGCACGCGCGGGCTCTCCACTTTGGGATAGAGGGTGCGGAGCCACGCGGCATCCTCGGCCGTGAGCCGGTCGCCGGAGAAGGCGTCCACGACCGCGAGGCGGATCTTCTCGTTGGCATCGTTGCGCTCGAGCAAGGCACGCGTGGCCGTGCGGGCACGAGCGTTGGGGTGCGCAGCCAGTGCGCGGACCGCCGCGCGTTGCACGCGCTCGTCGTCACCCTTGGCCGCGATCTCCTCGAGCACCGCAAGCGCGTCGTCACCGGGAAGCTTGCCCACCCAGCTCACGGCGTCGGCGCGCACCTCGGAGTTGGGCTCCGTGCGCGCGACCTGCATCATGAGGTTGGCCGCGTTCGCGTCTTTGCGATTGCCGAGCATGAACACCACGCTCCGGCGCAGGTCGCTCGAGCATTCGTCGCGGCGCGCGAGCACCTTCTGCGCCATGCCGTACGCCGTCTCTGGCTCGCTCTGCATGAGCGCGTTGAGCGCTTCGGCGCGCACGGCAAGGTCTTCACGGTCGCAGACCGGGCCGCTGTTGCCGAGTGCGCGCTTGACGAGCTCCTTGTCGCCTTGGCCGCGACTTGCGAGCACGCCGGCAATGCGCGTGGCGAGCGTGGCGGCGTCGGACTGCGTGCGTGCGGCCGGGTACTTGGCGCGCTGCTGATCGAGCAGCTGCAGCGCTTCCTGCAAGTCAACCGTGCCGCCGATGCGATAGAGCGCGAACGCCTGCCAGTACGCGGCCTCGGCGGCGTAGGCCGACTGCGGATACTGCTGCGCGACGTCCTTGAAGAGCGCCACCGCGCGACGGTAGTCGCCGCGATTGAGCTGCTCGCGCGCCATTCGGTAGAGCGAGTCGGCGGGATCGCCGCCGTAGCGACGCTCGCCGCTCGTGGACCACGACGACGTGGCCACTTCCGCCTGCACGCGCGCCATCTGCGTGAAGGTCTCGCTGCGGGTATCGATGCGCAGCGATTCGCGCATTGTCTCCCGCAGCGATTCGCGCATTTCGAACCGTGCCGCTCTGTCGAATTCAGAGAGCGGTCCCATCAGTGGCATCGTGGGGAATGCCGGAGTGGCGAGCATGGCGGGACGCGCGGCGACGGCCGGACGCGGCGTCGGTGCCACGCGTGAGGCAGGCATCGCCGATTCGGCCGGCGCGGGACCCGGTGCAGGACGCGGCGTGGGATCCTGCGCCGCCGCCAGCGGGGCGACGACGGACAGGCTCGCGAGGACGGGCAGTACAGCGCGGCGGATCATTCGCTTCCTCCAGCGAGGTCGGCCACGGCCGAGCGGATGCGCGGTACGAGTGCGCGCTCCTCGACGGCTTCCTTGATGATCGTGAGGTCATCGCTGGCGCGCGGCGCGCGCAACTGCGCGACCTGCACCAGCACCAGTTCCAGGTCCTGCAGCAGCGCGCGCATCTGCGGGCGCGCCGCACTGGGCGAATCGAGCAGCAGACGCGTCGTGGAGAGCAATCGTCCCGCCTGTTCGCTCAGGCGCGGATCACCGCGCTTGGCGGCCGCGTCTCGCGGCAGCGACGCCAGTAGCATCGCCGTCCGCCCGAGCAACTCCTCGGTGAGGCGATCGCCCGGGTCGGCGCGATTGGCCACCGGCGCGAGGGCCGTCGCTCTCGTGTCGAGCGCGTTGGACGCGGTCGGCGTGACGCTCGCAATCTCGGACTGCGAGGTGCGCGGCACCATGAGTCGTCCTGCCAAGACGCCGATCGTGAGCGACGCGGCGGCCACCATGCCGATGGTACGCCAGGCGGGAGTAGCGCGCGGCGCGCCTTGGTGCGCGGTGGGACGGAACGGCAGGACGTCGCGTTCCATGGGCGCGCTCGTTTCGCGTTCACCGGACGAAATCGCCTCGCGTTCCGAAGGCGCGAACGCTTCGCGTTCGACGCTCGCCCAGATCGCATCGAGCGGTGGCACGGGCGGCACGCGATACGTCGCCTCGGCGTCGGTCAACAGTCGGTCCAGCCGGTCATCCTTCATGGGTCAGTCCTTGACGAAGTCGGCGAGTGCGGCGCGCACCTGGTTGCGGGCGTCGAACACGCGAGTCTTGCTGGTCCCCTCGGCGATCCCCAGCGCGGCGCCGATCTCGGCGTGCGTGTAGCCCTCGAAGGCGTGCATCAGGAGTGCAAGTCGTAGTCCATCGGGCAAGGCATCGATCGCGGCGTGCATCCGGTCGCGCAGGTCGGGGTCAATGCGGAGGAGCGGATCATCCGTGGCATAGAGTGGCGTATCGTCGAGTGCGACTTCCTGCTGGTGACGTTTCACGCGCACGCGCGCGTTCAGCACCACCGAGACGGCCACGCGGTGCACCCAGGTGCCGAATGCCGACTCACCGCGGAACTGGCCGAGCTGTCGGAAGACGCGTATGAAGGTGTCCTGCGTGAGGTCGTTGGCCAGCTCCGTGTCGCCGCACATCCGGAAGGCAATCCGGTGCACGCGGAGGGCATGCGCGTCGTAGAGCTCGCGTGCTGCCCGCGAGTCCCCGTTCGCCGCGCGGGCGATCAGGGCTCGTTCTGCCTCTCGGGATGCGGGGGGTGACCCGGCGACTCGGCTGTCCATCGGTCTCGCCACGTTGGACAGGGGGTTGCCGAAAACCGTTGTTGGACGCCGCGCGTGGCTGCTATTTCCCCGCGAGCAGCCGCTCGAAGCGCGGGTTCCCCTTGAGCGGCTTGAACACCGGCTCGAGCCGCAGCCACGCTGGCGTGAGCTCGCTGTAGAACGCGGTCATCAGCGGCTCCATCAGGTCAAGCGCCTTGTCGTACGCGCCCGCCTGAATCAGTACGCGTGCCGTCTGGTAGCGCACATACGGGCCGTTGGTGTTGTCGAGCGTCGCCTCGCGGACCTTGAGCGCCTGCTCCGCCATCACGATCGCCTCGGCGTTCTTGCCGGCCAGCGCCAACGAGCGGCCGAGCAGCTCGTGGATCTGCGCGTCGTTCGGGAACTCGGCCTGCTGCGCCCGTGCGATCTGCACGGCGGTGTCACCGTACGCGCGTGCCTTCGCCACGTCGCCCAGCAGCATCCACTGGCGCCCGACCTTGAGCGCCCACTGTTGGCGATTGTTGAAGAAATTAACGGGCGTCAACGTGGTGAGCCGCTTCTGGAGCTCGAGCGGCAGCACCCACATCATCTCCTGGTAGAGCGCGTAGTACGCGATGAGATCGTTGGTGTCGGACTTTGCGAGCGTCTCCTCGACGACACGACGGACCGTCGCCGTGTCGCCGGTCGACAAGAGGTTGATCACGCGCGACTGCGACTGTGCGATGTTACCTGGCGACATCGCCATCACGCGCACCAGCACCGAATCGCACTCGGCATAGCGTCGGGTACCGTGCAGCAGTCGCGCGTAGCGGCCCAGCAATGCGGTGTTGCGCGGATCGAGTTGCACCGCGCGCTTGATCGCGGTCAGCGCCTCGTTCCAGCGGCCGAGCGTCACGTAGGCCGCCGAGAGATCCGCGAGCACGTCCGGATTGCTCGGCGCCTCCTGCGTCAGCGACTCGAGCAGCGCTGCGCGCTTCGGGAAGTCCTTCTCCGCAAGCATCACCCAGAGGGCGCGCAGTCGCCGCGTCGGCACCCCCTTGGGACCGTATCGCTCGGCGCGCGTGAGCGCCTCGCGCGCACGCTCCTCCTCGTCGCGCGAGTAACCCACGCTGAACGTCTGCAGGTGGATCCACCCCTTCCGCGCCCACGCATCGGCGTACGTCGAGTCGAGCACCAACGCCTTCTCGTAGTGCTCGAGACCGACCTTGTACGACAGGCGGTCGTTCTTCGACAGGTTCTCGGTGATCTGCTCGGCGAGCAGGTACTCCTTGTACGCCGGCAGGTCGTCGGTCGGACGCGCGGCGATCTGCTCGCGCGCAGCGGCGCCGAGGGCGACATTCAGTTGCGTCGCCACGTTTGCCGCGATGTCCGACTGCATCTTGAAGACGTCCTTGAGCTCGTCGTCGAACGGCGCCGACCAGCGCTGCACCCCGTCCTTGACGCGGATGAGCTCCGGCGTGACGCGCACGCGCCGCGTGCCACCGGGACCGTTCGACCATCGCACCGTGCCCGTCAGCAGATACTGCACGCCAAGTTCGTCACCGATGTCGCGGGGCGACTTGGTGCTGCCCTTGTACTGGTTGCTCGATGCCCGCGCGATGATGCGCAGCCCCGGCACCGCGGCCAGCTTGCCGCGCACTTCTTCCGTGATCCCTTCGGCAAACGTTGCGTCCTCGGCCGTGCCAGTGCTCTCGAACGGAATGACGACGAGCGCCGGCGTGCCGTCGTCGACCGGGCCCGCCGTGCGCCGCCACGCGAAGAGCGCACCTCCGCCGATGAGCAGGCCGATTGCCACCCAGAGCGCGCGCGACACACCGGCGCCCGTGCGCGAACTCGCCGCCGGCACCGCTGCGCCATGAGCGCCACCCGCGCCGACCGACGAAGCACTCGCGAGCGATCCCGCCGTGTGCGCCGCCGATTGCATCGGGTACGCAGCCCCGAACGCGCCCGGCGCCCCTTCGTTGCCTTGCGCGAGTGCCGCCGCGAACTCTGCCGCCGTCGCGTAGCGGTCGGCGCTCACCTTCGCCATCGCCTTGCGGATTGCCGGCTCGAGATTGTACGGCAGACCCGGTCGCACCGTCGAGATCGCGCGCGGCTCTTCCGTGATCACGCGGGCGATCACGGCCTGGGCCGTCGGTCCGCTGAAGGCCGGCTCGCCCGCGAGCATCTCGTACAGCACCGAGCCGAGGGCGTACACGTCAGTGCGCGCATCCACCTGCGCCGTACCGGTTGCCTGTTCGGGACTCATGTAACCCGGCGTGCCGATCGAGATACCCGTCTGCGTAAGCGACTGCTCACCGGCCGAGAGGGCGCGCGCGATGCCGAAGTCGGCCACCATCGCGTGCTGCTCCGTGAGCAGGATGTTCTCCGGCTTGATGTCGCGATGCACCACGCCCTGGCGGTGCGCGTAGTCGAGCGCATCGGCCACCTCGCGCGTGATGTTCACGGCGTCAGCCACCGGCAGCTGGCGCTCACGCGTGAGGCGCGCGCGCAGCGACTCCCCCTCGATGAACGGCATCGTGAACCAGAGCCGTCCGTCGAGCTCCCCCGAATCGAAGACGCCGAGG
This sequence comes from Gemmatimonadota bacterium, assembly GCA_043744185.1. Lineage (GTDB taxonomy): Bacteria > Gemmatimonadota > Gemmatimonadetes > Gemmatimonadales > Gemmatimonadaceae > JACPPC01. The sequence goes on from JAYTVE010000301.1 coordinate 11,144, forward strand.
ATGTGCGGATGCTGCAGCCGTGCCGCCAGCTTGACCTCGCGCTCGAACCGGTCGCGCCCGAGTGAATGGCCCACGTCCTCGTGCAGCAGCTTGAGCGCCACACGCCGGTCGTGTCGAACGTCGCGCGCGAGGTAGACCACCGCAAACCCGCCGCGTCCGAGCTCGCGCTCGATCTCGTAGCGATCCTGCAGGGCCTTCGCGAACGCGATCGATTCGGGCATGGCGTCGGGGAGCGAGGGCGGCGGGTCGTCGTGCTGCACACCGCGGCTCAATCTACCGCTCCGTTCGTGCAGCGCGAGCGAAGGTCTGCGCAAAGTGGTCGGCCTCGCTCAGGATGACGGCTTCTTCCGCGCCGCTGTCCGGATCACGTAGTACACCGCCGCCACCCCCATCAGCCCGCCGAGCGGCGCCCACTCCTCGGCCTTCGCATTCGCGAGCAGCGCCGCCACCAGCAGCATGCCCAGCACCGGCACCGTAGGTCCACCGGGAATCACGAACCCCTCCGTGCCCGGAACCGTGCGCGCGCGTTCGCGCAGCACCGCCATGCAGACGCCGAAGTACACGAGGAGCAGCCCCGCGCTCGCCAGCGCAGCCAGCGCCGCAAAGCCACCGGCAATGGCAAAGAAGCAGGTGAGCCCACCGTACGTGGCGATCGCCACCCACGGCGTGCTGAACTTGGGATGCACGTGCGCAAGAATTTTCGGCAGGTGGCCGTCCACGGCCGTCGCGAAGAGCGATCGCGGCATCGCCAGCTGGTCGCCCGCCACCGCGCCCGCCATGCTCACCACTGCACCCATGAGGAGAATCACCCGGCCCGTGGGCCCCATCGCAACCTGCGCAGCCTGGCTGAGCGCCGTCGAGCCTGCGCCCGCGAGTCCGTCACCCAGCATGCTCTGCGCCGCGACGTGCACGCACAGATACACGATGACGATCCCGGCGCAGCCGAGCATGATGCCGCGCGGAAGGTCGCGACGCGGATTCTCGAACTCGGCCCCCGTGGCCAGCGCCGACTCCGGCCCCGTGAACGCGAAGAAGAGCAGCAACGATGCCTGCCCGAGCTTGGCCATGCTCGGCAGTCCGCCGCCGGTCACCGCGACGCTCGTGATGTGCGGCGCTGACGCGACCACGAGAATGCCGAGCGGCACGAGCTTGCAGATGGTGAGCACCACTGCCATGCGCGCCCCTTCCTTCGCGCCGGCGATGTTTACCGACATGATCACGGCAAAGAACGTGATGAGCAGGGCGGCGCGCGGCAGGGGTGACGCGAACACCGGCCACGTTGTGGCGATCGAATCGGCCATGGCCGCCGCGATGGCGGCGTCACTGAGCACGCCGAAACCGAACCAGAGCAGCGTGCTCGCGAGAAAGGCCCAGAACGGTCCGAATGAGCGATCGATGTACGCGTAGGCGCCGCCCGAGCGATGCGTGGTGCTGCCCAGCTCCGCAAAGCAGAGCAGCACGAGCGCCATCGCCGCGCCGCAGATCAGATACGCGTACACAGCCGCCGCGCCCACGATGGCCGCCACCGCCGCGGGGAGCGCGAAGATCCCCGAAGCGATGGTGAGGTTCATCGCGTTGAGCGCGATGGTGCGTGGCCCGATGACGCGCTTGAGCTGCGCGTCAGCGGTTGAGAGCTCGCTCAGGGCACGCTCCCCTTCCGGTAGTCGAGCTGCGGCTTCTGGCTTCCGAGCGCCGTCTCGTACTTGAAGTTGGGCCCGCGCCTGGCGTCGAACTCCGCCTTCGCCTGCGCAATTGCCGCGGGCGTCGTGAACAGGTCCGCGGCCGTGAGCGCCATCGTCTTGGCCGCGATCATCATCCCCTTGGCGCCGATGCTCATGCCGCCCGCCGCCACCGCCTGCCACGAATGTGCCGCCGTGCCTGGCACCCACGTAGCCGCCGACATCTGGATGGTCGGTACCACCCAGCTCACATCGCCCACGTCGGTGGACCCGGCGCCGGCCTCGTTCATCACGAGTGGCCGTACCTTGGCCGTGCTCTCGAGCGGCACCACCGTGAACGCCTCGCTCTTCTGCACCTTCTCCGCGAACGTGCGCTCCTCGGCCGTCATCGTGTAGCCGCCCACGCGCTCCAGTGCACGCTGCTGGATCTTCGCCAGCACCTCGTTGGGCAACGTCGAGTACACCGAGCCCACCAGTTGCAGGTCGTATGTGGTGCCGGTGCCGATCGCCGCCCCCTTGGCCGCGTTCACCACCTTGCCCCAGATGTCCTTGACGATCTTCATGTCCACGTGGCGCACCACGTAGTACACCTCCGCTTCGTCGGGCACCACGTTGGGCGCCTTGCCACCGTTGGTGATCACGTAATGAATGCGGCTTCCGTCCGGGATGTGCTCGCGAAGGAAGTTGGTCATCACGTCCATGATCTCCACCGCGTCGAGCGCCGACTTGCCGCGCTCGGGGCTCGCGGCCGCGTGTGCGCTCAACCCGTGAAAACGGAACTTGCCGGAGATGTTGGCCATCGAGCGGCCGCCATCCACCACGTTCGCGTCGCCCGGGTGCCACACCACCACCGCATCCACGTCGTTGAACACGCCGTCGCGCACCATGTACACCTTGCCCGCGCCACCTTCTTCGGCCGGCGTGCCGATCATGCGCAGCGTCCCCTTCACGTTGTTGGCAATCATCCACTGCTTGATGGAGATTGCCGCCGCCGTGCTCGCCGTGCCAAACAGGTGATGCCCGCAGCCATGGCCCGGACCGCCCGCCTTGAGCGCCTTCCGCTCCGGCGTGGCGTCCTGCGAAAGGCCCGGCAGCGCGTCGTACTCGCCCAGCACCGCGATCACGGGCTTGCCGCTGCCGTACTCGGCAATGAACGCCGTCGGCTCACCGGCAATGCCCGCCTTCACGGTAAAGCCGGCCGCCTTGAGCTCCGCCTGCAGCAGCGCAGAGCTCTTCTCCTCCATGTAACCGACTTCGGCGAAGCCCCAGATCTGCTTCTCGATGTCGGTATAGTGCGCGGCCTGTGCATCAAGACTGGTGAGGATCGCGGCGGTGTTGGGCGCGGGCTTCGGCAGTTGCGCCGCGAGCGGAGCGGCAGCGGCGGCCACCAGTGCCAGCGAGCGGAAGACGGAACGGGACACGAAGGCAGACCTCGGACGTGAGGAATCGATCAACCATGCGGGGGGTACCGCGCGTAGACATTGCTACGCAGCACCCGCGCCCGACGTTACCATCCACCACGACGTCGCGCCATCCACGCCGCACCGTCCGACCCCCACTCTCGGCCGCCACATGCGCGCTTCCCTGCTCCCTGCCCTCGTCCTCGTCGCCTTCACGAGCGTGTCGCTCGCCGCGCAGGAGAAGGCCACACCGCCGCGCCCCATCACCACGCGCGAGATCGACGCGCACCTGCGCTTCCTCTCGCACGACCTGCTCGAAGGGCGCGCGCCCGCCACGCGCGGTGGTCGCCTGGCGGCCGAGTACATCGCGACGCAGCTGCAGGCGTTCGGGCTCGACCCCGCAGGCGACAACGGCGGCTGGTTCCAGAAGGTCCCCATCGACATCGTCGGCGCCAAGCGGGAGACAATCCGCATCGGCGCCTCGGGCAAGGCCAGCGCAGCGCTGCGCTACCCGGAGGATGTGGTCATGTGGGCGGGTGCAGCCGTCGAACGGAGCGGCGCCATGGCGGAGATCGTGTTCGTCGGATACGGCGCCACCGCGCCAGAGTACAAGTGGAACGACTTCAAGGACGTAGACGTGAAGGGGAAGATTCTCCTCGTACTCGTCAACGATCCGCCCGCGCCGGCCAACGAGCCCGCGCTGTTCGGTGGCCGCGCCATGACGTGGTACGGCCGCTATCCGTACAAGTTCGAGGAAGCCGAGCGACGCGGTGCGGTGGGCGCGCTCGTCATCCACACCGCCGAACGCGCCGGCTATCCGTGGCACACCGTCGAGGGCAGCTGGGCCAAGGAAATCCGCATGCTGCCGCGCCCAACCAGCGCGCCCGCCCCCCTCGGCTTCCGCGGTTGGATCACCGATTCGATCGCGACGGCGTTGCTCGCCCAGGCCGGGCTCGACCTTTCGCAGCTGCGCATCAAGGCTGAGTCCCGCGACTTCCGCCCCGTGAGCACCGGCATCACGCTCGATCTCGCCTTCGAGAACACGGTGCAGCACTTGGAAAGCGAGAACGTGCTCGGTCAGTTCAGGGGCAAGGATCCGAAGGGAGCGAGCGAGTTCGTGGTGCTCTCTGCACACTTTGATCACCTCGGGCTCGGCCCGAAAGTGGACGGAGACTCGATCTACAATGGCGCCGAAGACAACGCGTCCGGTGTCGCCGACCTGCTGGCCGTCGCCCGCTCGGTGGCCGAGGGTCCGCGCGCGCGCCGCTCGATTCTCTTTGCCTTCGTGACAGCGGAAGAGAGCGGGTTGCTTGGCTCGCAGTACCTGGCCGAGCATCCCGTGGTGCCACTCACACTCACGGTGGCCAACCTCAACGTGGATGGCGGCAACCTGCTCGGCCGCGTGAAGGACTTGAACGTGCTGGGCGACTCGAAGAGCACATTGGGGCCGCAACTGGCGACATACCTGCAGCCGCGTGGATTGAAGATCGTGCCCGAGGCATTTCCGGAGCGCGGCGCGTTCTACCGCAGCGACCACTTCATGTTCGCGAAGGCGGGGGTTCCGTCGGTGTCGATTGGCGCGGGCGACACGTTCGAGGGCAAGCCGGCCGGCTGGGGGGTAGCACAAGGCGAGGATTACGTGGCGCACCGCTACCACCAGCCGTCAGACAACTACCAGCTCAACCTCGACCTGAGCGGCGCCGTGCAGCTGTCGACGATCGTGCTGGACTTTGCCAAGGTGCTGGCGAACTCCTCAGCGTGGCCTCAGTGGAACAAGGATGCGGAGTTCAAGCGACCCTCACGGCGACCGGCGATGTGATCGCAGTGCTTTCCGGTTTGGGTGGCGTGAGGAAATTGAGACTTGCCGAATGATCGGAAGCGCCATATGTCTATATGTGACAATGGCTTGAACGCTCGTAGCATGTTCGGATGCCGAATTGTGATCCACGTCGCGATCAGCCCAACTCGCTGTCAGTATATTCGACAGTCTGTGGCACGACCTGTGCACTACCATGGAAACGCTGCCGACCGAACCTGACGAAGTTCCCGAGAAGGAGATGCCCATCGCTGCGCGCTTGTCGGCGCAGTCCGTGCTGTCTCCGGAGGAACTTCAGCGCACGATCGGTGAAGTGAGAACAGCAGCGGAGGCTGAGCAGGCGCGACTGTCGCACCCGCTTCCGCCGACGCTCGCGTGGAACCGTCGGCCGGTGATGGCAGTGTTGATCGTGATGACCGCAGTGGCCATCTGGAGTGCACAGCTTTTCCTGATGCGGCCGCCGGAAGTGGTCATTACGAACGCGGCGCGCGAGGATGTGCTTCGCTACCAGGTAATGTTGCAGATCGCGAAGATCGAGGAGTACCGGGAGCGCACGGGGCGCCTCCCGAACACCCTGAAGGAAACGGCGAAGGAATTCCCCGCGATGACCTATTCCCGAATCGATAGCCTCCGCTACCGGCTGCAGGCGCGCGACTCGGGAATCTTTCTCTCGTTCCGGTCTGATTCGTCGTTGTCGGCGTTCCTCGGAGGTAGCCTGATGCGTATGCGGGAGCCAAGGCTCAAGTGATGACGGCCGGACGACGGATCGTGCGCCGGGGCGTGACGCTCATTGAACTGGTGGTGGTCGTGGGCATCATCGGGGTGCTCACCGGGCTCGCCTTGCCCGTGATGCTGAGCGTGCGACAGACGGCCGTCGTGAACCAGGCCATGGCCGACCTGCGCGCGGTCGACGTCGCCATTCAGGCAAACTGCGGCAAAGGCCGCTGTGGATCGTTCCGCAACAGCGCCTACTCGTCGCACGCGACCACCGTTCCCGCTGAGCTGAAGGAATTTCTCCCGCTGGGCTTCACGTTCAAGCAGGACACCGGCAACTACGCGATCGAGATGAACACCTGGCTGGTGAACAATGCCGGCAACCCGGCGTGGCCGCTCTGCCTTGCCTCGTGCATGGCTGCGCTGCAGCAGCCCTCGTGGAACAACGACAACTTGGGCTTCACCAACAGCGCCGGCTTTACCGCGCCCCCGACCATCTACATCAACATCATGCTGACGTCGAGGAGTCGCGATGTCCTCATGAGCGTGTACAGCCGCGTGAAGTACGGGTCGGCACCGGTCTTCGATGCCGGCACCGGCGCGTGGACGTACTACTACCCCGCCATGTACGGCATCCCGGCCACCGGCTGACCGGCGTACCGCCGGTTCTGCACTCACTCGCCCGCGACGCTGGCCCTGCGTCGCGGGCGCTGTCATGTTGAGCCCGTCCGTTCCATGCGCCCCCACCTGAGCGAGCCACCGATGTCCCGCCTTCGCCCCATGATCGCCCTCGCCCTCGCGTGCACGACGTCCGCGGCGCATGCGCAGGCCCGCCCCGACACGACCAGCGTCCTGCTGCTCCGCCCCGCGCGCGTGTGGGACGGGGTGTCCGATGCGGCGCAGGCCAACATGGTCGTGCTCGTGCGCGGCAACCGGATCGAAGCCGTGGGGCCCGCGTCGCAGGTGACGGCACCGCGCGGCGCGCGCGTGCTCGACCTGCCCAACACGACGCTGCTGCCGGGTCTCATCGACCTGCACTCGCACGTGCTGCTCCACCCGTACAACGAAACGAGCTGGGATGACCAGGTCCTCAAGGAAGGGCTCGGCGAGCGCGTTGCGCGCGCGACCAACCACCTGCGCAACACGCTCAACGCCGGCTTCACCACACTCCGTGACCTCGGCACCGAAGGCGCAGCCGACACCGACGCGGGCCTCCGCCACGCCATCGAGATCGGCGTCATTCCGGGGCCGCGCCTCTTCGTGGCCAACCGCGCCATCGTCATGCGCGGCACGTACGGCCCCAAGGGTTTCGCGCCAGAAGTGAGCGTGCCGCAGGGCGCCGAAGAAGCGGGCGGCATCGAGGAACTCACGCGCGTCGCGCGCGACCAGATCCGCCGCGGCGCTGACTGGATCAAGATCTACGCGGACTATCGATGGGGCCCGCGTGGCGAGACGCGCCCCGCCTTCACCACCGAGGAGATCGCGCGCGTGGTCGAGATCGCGAGGGAAAGCGGTCGCCCCGTGGTGGCGCACGCGAGTTCGGTTGAAGGAATGACGCGCGCGATCATGGGCGGCGTGACCACCATCGAGCACGGCGATGCTGGAACGCCGGACGTCTTCAAGCTCATGGCGCAGAAGGGGGTCTACTTCTGTCCGACGATCGCGGCAGGCGACGCGATCCAGCGCTACCGCGGGTGGAAGTCGGGCGTGGGCGCAGAACCCGCGAGCATCACCGCCAAGCGCGCGAGCATCAAGGCCGCGATCGAGGCAGGCGTGGTCTTCGCGAATGGCAGCGACGTCGGCGTGTTCACGCATGGCGAGAATGCCCGCGAGATCGAACTGCTCGTGGAATACGGCCTCACGCCGCTGCAAGCGATGCGCTCCGCCACGAGCGTCGCCGGCAAGGTGCTGGGCTACGACGGCACGCTCGGCGTCATCAGGAGCGGCGCGCTGGCCGACATGATTGCGGTCACGGGCGACCCGACGAAGAACATCGCGGCTACACGCGCAGTCGTGGCGGTGATCAAGGACGGTGCGGTGGTGCGCGCGCCGTAAGCGCGCGCATGCGGCTTGCTGCTAGGCGCTGAACTGCAGCAGCAGCGTGGTCAGCTGATCGGGCGCCGCAAGAAAGGGCGCGTGCCCCGTTGCCAGCTCGAGTACGGGATCACACGGCGTTGCGGCGAGCATTTCCTGCTGCTTCGTGGCTGACACGGCACGATCGAGCGTCGTGCGGATGTACGCGCGCTTCACGCGACCCCAGTTTTCGTCGGTGATCGCGAGCGGCGTGCCGAACGGCGCGGTGGCCTCGGCCTTCGCGCCATTCACGGCACTCGCGGCCAAGGCTGCGCTGACATCGTGGAAGAAGATGTCGGGCATCATCGCCGCATCGAGCGCGACCGTGCTCCAGTCGGCGGCGGGCCGCATGGCGGGGCCGACCCTCGAATCGGGATCCTGCGCGCCCTACATCGTCTCGCCACTCTTGAGGAAGTACGCGGCGAGGTACACCAACCGCGCGACCTTCGCGGGCCTGCGCTCCGCCACCGTCGAGATGACGATGCCGCCCATGCTGTGCCCCACGAGAATCACGGGCTGCACGGCCGCGTCCACTTCCGTAAGAATGCGCTCGGCGTATGCGTCGAGCGTCTGACCAGCGAGCGGCGTGCTGTCGCTGCCATGGCCTGGCAGGTCGGGCGCCACGACGGTATGGCCGGCCATGCGCAGTGCCGGTGTGACGAGATCCCAGCAGTGCTGGTCGAGCCAGGCGCCGTGAACAAGAATGTAGGTGGCCACGATCGTGGTCGGGTCACGAAGAACGCGTGATGGCAAAGGCAAAGTCGCGGCCGAGGCCGGCGCCCTTGTTGGCGGAAAGAGAAATCCAGAGCATCGCGCAGTGCTCGAGTTCGCGAGCGCGCATCAGGGGGCCCGCGTCGATCGCCTCAAAGCCGGCGTCGTTGGTGAGGCGCACGGCAACGGCACGCACCTCGGCGTCGTTGCCAGCCACGAACTGGATGGCGCGCGCGTTCAGGTTGCCGGCATCGATGACGTTCGCGCCGATCTGGTTGAACGCCTTGACGACGCGCGCGGCCGGGAACGCCGCCTGAAGCTGCTCGCCTTGCGATGCGCCGTCGGCAGCGCGCATGAGCACGAGACCCGGACCGACAGGATTGGTCGCGTCGATGACGATGCGGCCGTCGATGGCGGAGCCGAGTGCGGTGAGCACGTCGCGCACGGCCAGGGCGGGCGTTGCAATCACGATTGCC
>JAYTVE010000302.1:0-1664 GCA_043744185.1 Gemmatimonadota bacterium
GCGCCAGTGACGTTCCGCGGGGAGTCGAGGAAGTGGTCCGCCATCAGCGAACGCTTGCGCCGATGCGCTTGAGCTCGGCTTCAGCGGCGATCGTGCCGAAGGCGGCCCACGGGCCGGCGCTTCGGGCCCGGCGCCACGCCCCAATGGCGGCATCGCGGCGGCCGTTCAGCAAGTGCCAGGTACCGATGCCGTTGTTGTACGTGGCTTCGTCGAGCGCGTTGGCGGGGTCGGGTGCGGGCGACACGAGCGAATCCACGGGCAGGATGCCCTTGTAGAGCAGCAGCAGCTTGTGGTACGACATGTTTTCGATCACCGGCATGTCGGCGGTGATGCCGTCGAGGATGCGTTGCGCCTCGTTGTCGCGGCCGAGCCGCCGCAACGTCATGACGTGCCAGTAGCTCGTGGCGACGCGCGTGTCGACGTTGGGCTTGGCGTCGAGATCTTCGCGCTGGATCTCAGCGGCGCGTCGGAAATCGCCGATCAGGTAGTACGCGAGGAACAGGTGGTAGCGAATGTTGGAGTTGAGCGTGCTCGTCGGAATGCCGCGCGGATTGGGCGCCCCGTCGGGCTCGACGACGTCGGATCTGTCGCGGACGAGAAAGCGCGCGCGCTCGAGATCCTTCACCGCGCCGTCGAAGCTGCGGACGCTGATGTAGCGGTGTCCGCGGAAGCGCAGCAGGCGTGGATCATCGGGCCACTTTTCGATTCCCTCGGAAAAGGTGGCGATCGCTTCCTGGAAGCGGCCCAGGTATCCGAGGCGCCGACCGACCCAGATGAGCGCGAGCGCGCTGTCGGGGTGCACGCGTGCCAGTGTTCGCGCGGCCTCGAGGTTCGCCTCGAGGTTCAGCCGCGTGGCGGCGGGGAGCGCGGGGGCGGAGAAAGGCTCGTTGAAGAGCGAGACGGCTTCGGTGCCCGCCGGGAGTTCGGTGACGTTGCTCGAGACCGACTGGCGCGTGACGCAGCCGGCAAGGACGAGGCCGAGCGCGAGGAGGGGCGTGCGAGCGACGATGCGAGGCAGAATCATGGGGGCGTGTCTCCTCAGCGCATGGGAACGCCGAGCCGCTTGAGCTCGGCTTCGGCCGCAATGGCGCCGAACCCGGCCCACGTGCCGGCGCGGGAACGACGGAAGGCGACAATGGCGGCGTCGCGACGCCCCGCGAGCAGGTGCCAGACGCCGATGCCGTAGTTGAGCGTGGCTTCTTCGAGCGGGTGTGCCGCGTCCGGTTCGCGAGGAACCAGCGAATCGACGGGCACGTCACCCTTGTAGAGGAGCAGCAGGCGCAGATAGGCCGTGAGATGGTCCACCTTGGTGTCGCGGTTGAAGCCGGCGAGGAGGCGATTCGCGTCTGCGTCGCGACCGAGGCGACGCAGCGTCATCACGTGCCAGTACGAGATCGCGATGCGCGTGTCGGGGTCGGTGGCACGCTCGAGATCTTCGCGCTGCACCGCCGCCGCCCGGTCGAAGTGTCCGAGCAGGTAATGCGCGAGTGCGAGTTGGTAGCGATTGCCAGCCTGGATCGAGCCCGTGTGGGTGCCCGGTGGATTGGGTGGATCTTCGGGCTCTTCCTGGTCGGGACGTGCACGCAGCACGGCGTACGACTTTTCGAGGTCGGTCACGGCGCCCTCGAAGTTGCGCACGGTCACGTAGCGATAGCCGCGGAAGC
>JAYTVE010000303.1:0-5287 GCA_043744185.1 Gemmatimonadota bacterium
TAGAGATTCGCATCCCGTTCAAGAGCCTCTCGTTTCAGGCGCTCGATGCGCAGACGTGGAGCCTGAACGTCATCCGCAAGGTGCAGAGCCGCGGGTACGAATACAGCTGGGCACCGGCGCTCCGTGCTGCACCGTCGTACATCGCGCAACACGGACACCTGGCCGGACTTGCCGGGCTCGATCGCGGCCTCGTCCTCGACCTGAATCCGATCGTCACGTCGCACATCGACGGGGCGACGCGCCCTGCCGGCTACGGGTACAGCGGCGCGCAGCAAAAGTTCGGCGGCAACGTCCGCTGGGGGATCACCAACAACCTGACGCTCGCCGGCACGGTGAATCCGGACTTCGCCGAAGTGGAGTCGGATGCGGGACAGTTGGTGACCGATCCGCGCAACGCGCTCTTTTTCACGGACAAGCGGCCGTTCTTCCTTGAGGGGCGTGAGCAATTCTCCACGCCGAACAACCTCGTGTACTCGCGGCGCATCCTCAGTCCGATCGCGGCGGCCAAGCTCACGGGCAAGATCGCCGGCACGGGCGTGGCCTTTCTCGCTGCCATCGACGACTCCGTCGGCTCCCTCACGGGACGCGACCGACCCGTGTTCACCATCCTCCGCCTGCAGCGCGACGTCGGAAGCGGCTCGCGGCTCGGTTTCCTTTACACGGGCAAGGAGGAGCCCACGGGCAACAACCGCGTCGTGGACGTGGACGCCCGCATCGTGATGGGTGACAAGTGGAGTGCGCGCCTGCAGGGCGCCCTCAGCCGGACGGAGCGTGCCGGCACCAACGCCACCGTTGCACCGTTCTGGGTGTCGTACCTCTCACGCACCACGCGCAACGTCACCGCGACCTACTTGCTGAGCGGCATTCACGACAACTTCTTCACGGCGAGCGGCTTCATCGCCCGCCCTGCCCTTGCGCACGCCAAGGTCGATCACAGTTACACCTGGTTCGGCAACGAGGGCAGCTGGTGGCAGACGTTCACGACCGATGTCGTGCTCGACAACACCTGGCAGTATCAGGCGCTGATGCATGGACGGGAAGCGCTCGAGAAGAAGCTGCACTTCAACGAGACGGCCTCGCTTCGCGGGGGATGGAGTGTGGGCGCCTCGCTCCTCCTCGAGGAATTCCGCTACGATCCCGGGCTCTACGCCAACTACTACATCGAGCGCACCATCGGCGCGGCCGTCGACACCGTCAAGTTCGCGGGGCGGCCGGCAATTCCGAACGCCGACTGGTACGTCACCGTCACGAGCCCCGAGTTCAAGCACTTCTCGTTCAACGCCTTCTACCTCATCGGTCGCGACGAAAACTTCCTCGAGTGGTCGAGCGCCGACATCATCTTCGCCACCTTCGGGGCGACGTGGCGCCCGACCGGCCAGCTGCGCGTCGAAGGCACGTACAACTGGCAGGAATTCCATCGCGGCACCGACGGAAGCATGGTCGGCCGCCAGCGCATTCCACGCGTGAAGATGGAGTACCAGCTCTCGCGCGCGATCTTCCTTCGTCTCGTGGGGCAATACACCGCGCTGGAGCAGGATAACCTGCGCGATGAAGGGGGCACGGGCTTCCCGATTCTCCTCAAGCGAGGCAGCACCTATACGAGAGCCACCGCAAGCTCGACGAACAACTTCCGCGCCGACGCGCTCTTCAGCTACCAGCCGTCGCCCGGTACGGTCCTCTTTGCCGGATACGGCAGCACCATGCAGGAAACCGATCCCTTCTCGTTCCGCCGCCTCGACCGGCAGAACGACGGCTTCTTTCTCAAGGCGAGCTACCTCTTCCGCATGTAGGTCAGGACTGCGTTTGGCCAGCCCGGTTGGCGGCACGTCGCCGGGGCACGTACCTTCGGCCATGCGCCCACTCCTCCGTTCCGCCCTTCTCCTCGCGGCCGCTGCCCTTCCGCTCGCCGCGCAGGATGACCCGAAGCTCGTCGAGCGCGCCCGCGCCATCCACGCCAAGGTGCTCAAGCTCGACACCCACGTGGACTTCGCGCCCGCGGCCATGACCGGCCCTGCGCCCAACTACGTCACGGGGATTCCGCGCAACCAGGTCGACATTCCGAAGATGTCGGCCAACGGTCTCGACGCCGTCTTCTTCAGCATCTACACGGGACAGCGGCAGGACTTCTCCGATTCCGGGTTTGCCAGGGCGCGCGCCGAGGACATCGCCAAGTTCGATGCGGTGCACGCGCTGGCTGAACAGATCGCGCAGGACAAGATCGGCATCGCCTACTCCGCCGCCGACGTGCTCAAGATCTGGCGCTCGGGCCGCAAAGTCGCGCTCATGGGCGTCGAGAACGGCTACGGTCTCGGCATGGACCTGGGCAACGTGGCCGACTTCTACAAGCGCGGAGCGCGCTACCTCTCGCTTGCGCACAACGGCCACAATCAGCTCTCCGACTCGAACACCGGCGAGAGCGACAACATCTGGAAGTGGAACGGCCTCTCGAACCTCGGCAAGGCGGTGGTGCAGGAGGCCAACCGGCTCGGCATCATGCTCGACGTGTCGCATCCGTCCAAGGTGTCGAACATGCAGGTCATGGCCATGAGCCAGGCACCCGTCATCGCCAGCCACTCGGCGGTGCGCGCCATCTGCAACCACAGCCGCAACCTCGACGACGAGCAGCTGCTCGCGCTCGCGCAGGGCGGCGGTGTCGTGCAGATCGTCGCGTTCAATCCGTACCTGCGCACGCCGGCGCCCGCGTCGAGCGAGCGAACCGCCGCGCTCGCCGCGCTGCGTCAGGAGTTCGGCTCCGGCGCTGGCCGCGGCAACACGCCGCCCGCCGACTCCGTGATGGAGCGCTTCCGCGCGCGGCAGGCCGAACTCGACGCCAAGTATCCAGCGCCGCCGCGCGCAACGGTCAAGGACCTCGTCGATCACATCGACTACGCGGTGAAGCTCATCGGCATCGCGCACGTCGGCATCAGCTCCGACTTCGACGGCGGTGGCGGCATCGACGGCTTCAGCAACGCGAGCGAATCGTTCAACGTCACGCTCGAGCTCGTGCGCCGCGGCTACAAGGAGGCTGACATCGAGAAGCTCTGGGGCGGCAACCTGCTGCGCGTGATGGCACGCGTGGAGCAGGTGGCGCGCGTACTGGCCAAGCCGCCCGAGCGGCGCTGACCGCCAGCGGACTACCGGCCGAACGCCCGCTCTATCTCGCGGCGGAAGTTGACAATCACGCTGGGCGGCGGCGGGGCCTTGGGCTCGCCGCGCGCCTTGAACGTGACGAGTCCGAGCTCCGCGGGCAGCACGTCGAAGCCGCGCCCCGCGACGATCGGTGCCACCGGCTTGATCCCCGTGACGCGCGGCGCGATAGAGAGGTCGATCGTGGCCGCGTAGAGCGTGTCGCCCATCTCGCTCTCGAAGTAGAGCGACTTGCCGGAGCGCGACCACTGCGGGAGGTAGCCGCCGGAGCGCGATATCTGCACCCGCTTGCCGCCTTCAAGCGCGCGTACCACCACCTCCGATCGACCGCTCTCGTTGGTGCGGTACGCAAGCCAGCGGCCGTCAGGCGACACTGCGGGCGACCATTCGTGATACGGCCCGGCGGTCAGCATCACGAGGCTGTCGGGTCGGGCAAGCGGCGCGTACCCCAGGTCTCCCGCGTGCGTGTCGCCACGCAGCAACCCGAACACGACGTGTTGCCCATCGGGCAGCAGGCTCGCCGCGAGCAGGTCGTCCGCGTCGAGCGAGAGCGCGTTCTGCACGCCGCCGGTGCTCCGCCACGGGCGCAAATAGAGCGCCGCGCGGCCACTGCGATCGGACGAGAACAACAGCTTTGTGCCATCCGGCGTGAATGCTCGCGGATGTTCGTTCCCCTCCGCCGGCAGCGCGCGTAGCGGCCCGGTCGGCAACTCGTACACCCACACCTCGTTTTCCGAGGCGCCGGCGCGCTTGCCCGTGAACGCGATGGCCTGCCCATCGGGCGACACGCGCGGATACGAGAGCGCGACGTTGGGCGGCAGGTTGGGGAGCGAGCGCTCCGCACCGTCGAGCGAGCGCACGACCGGGAACGCTTGCGGCTCGAGACCCACGGGCTGCGTGAGCAATGCGCCGCCGCGATGCACAATGAACTGGTAGCCCTCCGACTCGGCCGCCTGCACCTGTCGCGGTTCTTCGTCGAGCGACATGCCGTCGCTGGCGAGCGGTGCTGCCATGAGCGCGCGGCCGCGGCCGAACACGAGATACGTCGGCCCGGCGAACGCCACGCCCTCGGCACCGTGCACGAGGCGCTTCCACCGCTTGCGGCCGAGGTCGAGCGCGCCGATCGCACCAACTTCGCCGTCACCGCGGAAGTAGGAGAACAGGAGCGTACTCACCCCCGGCACCTTGGCGAGCTTCAATACGCGCCCGATCGAATCATTCGGCGCCAGCAACAGCTCGCGTGCGCCACCCGTGGCGGCCACGCGCATCACCGCGCCATCGTCGCGCACGTAATACACTTGCGCGTCGTCGCCCCAGAGGCCGTGTTGCGCGCTGTCCGCGAGCAGTCGCTCCTTCCCCTTGCCCGTCGCCGGAAGCACGCGCAGCTGGCGGCCTCCGTCATCCGTGGCCGTGAATCCGATCGACGCGCCGTCCGGCGAATAGAACGGTTCGGTGGCGTTCGTCCGCAGCAACGTGGGCGCATTGTCCTGCAGTCCGCTCGTGAGGAGCGCATCGTCCGTGGTCGAATACGCGACGCGCGTGCCGTCCGGACTCAGGTCCGCGCTCACCAGCGCCAGCGTGTCGGGAATGCGGAGCGCGACGTGCACGATCGGCTCGGTGGACACCGGCGGTTTGCGTCGCATGAAGGTGGCGCCGCCGAGCACCACAACGCCGACCACCGCGGCCGCCATGAGCATCGGCCAGCGACCTCGACGATCGTCGATCACCACGATCGGCATGCCGCCACCGGGTGTCGCGCCAGCGCCCGACCCCGGCGTTGGCCGCATCGTCACTACGGGCGCGGGCGGCGTCGGCATGCGCGGCTCCATCACCGGCGCGGACAGCACCTCGGGCGCCTCTTCAACGACTGATGACGACGACGGCGTGCGGGTGCGCGGCGGCGGCACCACGCGCTCCGGCACGATCGGCGTCGGCGCGAGCGTCGAGAACTCCGCCGTGCGCGTCTCGTGCTCGAGCACGGGCCCCAGCGCTTCGAGCTCCTTCACGTCCACCGCCATCGAGGCGCGCTGAAGGAAGTTGGCCGAGGCGCGCAGCAGGTTGGCCACCGACGCGCGCGCCGGCGTGATCGCGCGCACGAGCGGCGACGATGACGGCGTGCCGGTCGCTGCGGGCATCGCAC
>JAYTVE010000304.1:0-1656 GCA_043744185.1 Gemmatimonadota bacterium
GTGACGCAGCACTTCGAGATCGGCGAGCCGGAAACGATCGATGACGCCGACACCGTCTGGGGCGTGGCGGCAGGGCTTCCAATCCGCGACAGGGATGGCCGCTTCATCGGCAGCGCGGTGGCGATCCTGCCCACCTCCAACCTCGGCGTGCGCGACGAAGTCGGCGCCGACGAGCGCGGCGTGGTCGTGAAGATCATCGACGGTGATGGCCACGTGATGATGCGGCAGCCCGCCGGCGATGGCTTCGTTGGCCGGCGCTTCGCCCTACACCCGCTCGTGCGGGCTGCGCAGGTCGCCACCGATTCGGTGGGCATCATGCGCGGGCTCGACGGCGTCGAACGGTTCTACGCCACCGCGGCGCTCGAGGCCGCACCGTGGCGCGTGCTGGTGGGATCGCCGCCGGATGCCGCCGCTGCGGCAGGACGCCGGTTGCTGATCCGCGAGCTCGCGGTGTTCGCGGTCACGATCATCATCGCCATCGTGCTCGCGGTCCTGACGGGTCGCTTCATCACGGCCCCCGTGCAGCAGCTCGCGCTCGACGCGCGCGAACTGGCGGAGGGCAAGCTCTCGCACCGCTCCGCCGTGCGCACCTCTTGGGAGCTTGGTGACCTGGCCGACACGCTCAACCAGATGGCGGCCTCGCTCGAACAGAGCCGCGAATCGCTCGCGGCCGGCGAGCAACGATACCGGGCGCTCTTCGACCTGTCGCCGGTGCCGATGTGGATGACGGAACGTGCCTCGCTCCGCTTCCTCGCGGTGAACGACGCCGCAACGCGGCAGTACGGCTGGACCCGCGATGAATTCCTGCGCATGACGCTCGTGGAGGTGCGCCCGCCCGAAGCGCGGACATCGTTCGCCGACATCGTCGCGCAGCCGCCGAACGGGGAGTTCTATCGCGGCCGCTGGGTGCACTGGCGCAAGGATGCGAGCCGCATCGACGTGGACGTCTCCATCCGCGACATCGTGCTCGAAGGGCGCTCGGCACGCCTCTCGGTGCTGGTGGACGTCACGGACGAGGTTGCGGCGGCGCTCGCGCTCGAGCGCTCGCGCGAGGAGTTGCGGCAGACGCAGAAGATGGAGGCGCTCGGCCGGTTCGCCGGCGGCATCGCGCACGACTTCAACAACCTCCTCACGGGCATCATCGGCTACGCGGAGCTGGTGCTGCCGGACCTCGAGGCGGGAAGTGAAACGCGCCACGACGTGGACCAGATCCGCCTCGCGGCCAATCGCGCGGCGGCACTCACGCAGCAGATCCTCGCCTTCAGCCGTCGGCAGGTGATGCAGCCGCAGACGCTTGCCCTCGACCAGGTGATCGCGGGGATGGGCGGGCTCTTGCAGCGCGTGATCGGGGATCACATCCGCGTCTCGGCGATCTCGTCCGACGAGCTCTGGCCGGTGACGGCCGATCCGTCGCAACTCGAGCAGGTCATCATGAATCTCGCCCTCAATGCGCGCGATGCGATGCCGAGCGGCGGCACGCTCGACATCACGACCACGAACGTCACCGTGGGCCTGACCGACAGCGGGCATGACGGGGTCCCGGCGGGCCAGTGGGTCCAGCTCTCGGTGCGCGACACCGGCATCGGGATGACGCCCGAGGTGCGCGCGCGGCTCTTCGAGCCGTTTTTCACCACCAAGCCGCGCGGCAAGGGCACC
>JAYTVE010000305.1:0-1655 GCA_043744185.1 Gemmatimonadota bacterium
GGACATCATCGGGCACGTCCACGTTGGGCGGCACGACGGCGACAATCGGGTGGGCGCCGGTCCACGCGGCCAGTTGCGCCACCTGATCGATGAAGCGGACACCGTCCGACCACTCAGCGCCAACCTTGGGCTCGCCGAACCGCGTGCCCGCGCCCGCGGCGAGGATGACACACGCGAACGGGTGTTGCCGAGCGGCGATCATCGCACGAGGCTCGCGATGGCGCGCCGAAGCAGCGCTTCGGCCTGCGTCACCTTGTAGGCATTGCGCGAGAGCGGCGCGGCGTCGTACAGCGCGCGTTCGGCGAGCACCGCAATCGTGTCGTCATCGAGGCCACCGCTCGCAACATCTTCCTCGATGCTCGACGTCACGCGCCACGGCTTGGGGGCGACGCCGCCGAGCACGAGGCGCACGTCGCCATCGTGGCGGCGCACGGCCGCGAGCGAGACGAGCGCGAAGTCCCATGCGCCGCGCTGCATCAGCTTTTCGTAGCGCTGCACCGGTCCACCATTCGCCGGCGACAGTGCCACCGCGCGCACGTACTCACCAGGAGCGAGCACCGTCTCGCGCGTCATGTCGGCAGAATCATAGAAGGCGGCCATCGGCACGCGGCGTTCGTGCATGACGCTGCTCACGATCACCGTCGCCTCGAGTGCGGTGAGCGCGACGGCGGGATCGCTCGGGTGCGGCGCGTGACAGGGCCCACCGCCAAGAATGCCCAGGTACTGGTTCTCGCCGTTGACCGCCGGGCAACTCGTGCCGCCGCTCTTGAAGCAAGAAACCCCGCGTCGGAAGTACCAGCAGCGCGGGCGCTGGCAGAGGTTGCCGCCGAGCGTTCCCATTTCGCGCAGCTGCGTCGTGCCGACGCTCGTGCATGCCTCTGCCAAAGCCGAAAAGCGCTCGCGCACGTCGGGATGCGCGGCAATATCGGCCAGCCGCACGGCGCCCCCGATGGTGAGCGTGCCGTCGCTCGCGGTGGTGATCGCGTCGGCGCCGCGCACGCGGCGCAGGTCCACGAGCGTGCTGGGCGACGCCAACCCTTCGCGGATGGCGACAAGCAAGTCCGTGCCCCCGCCCAGCGGAACCGCGGTCGGTTCAGCGAGGGCGCGTCCTGCGTCGGGCGCGTCGGTTGGGCGTAGGTAACGGAAGGTCATGAGCGGATGCGTGAAGAGGGGATACGATAGCGCGCGGCGGCCCGATCCGCACGGGGGGCGCCCGAGAGGTGACGGGCTCGCTGGGGGCGAGTAGCATTGGGCCATGTCTGTCCGTCATGTGCCGCTGGTATTCGTCTTCGCTGCCCTCGCGGGGCTGGCTTCTGCGCAGGGCTCGACCACACCAGTGGCCAAGCCTGCGAGCAAGCCTGCTGCAAAGCCCGCGGCCCCCGTGACGGCGCCCATCAAGCTGGGCCCCGATGGCCTGCGGCTCGGGACCGACCTGGCCGTCGTGGGCGATTCGATCATCGCGCGCATCACGTGGCCACCAGCAGGGCAGGCGCGCTTTGTTGCCGCGGCGCGCGGCAAGCGGTTGTTGCTCGACCTTGCACGCCTCGATCTCGACGTGCGGAAGGACAGCGCCCGCGCCCGCGCCTTTCGTCAGGTGATCGCGGGCAAGTCGCCGATTCCCATCGGCACCGCGTTCACGCTGCACGGCAAGTTCG
>JAYTVE010000306.1:0-1653 GCA_043744185.1 Gemmatimonadota bacterium
GTCAGCACGTTCGCGTTCGCGGGCGGAGTGAGCGCGTCGATGCTCATCGGTCGGCCTTGCTCCCCTTCGGGCCGATCGTGCGCTCGAAGAGTTCGAAGATGCGGCGATACTCGTCGGTCCAGCTCGACGGACGCACGAAGCCGTGGTCTTCCACCGGGTAGCTCGCGAGCTCCCAGTCGACCTTGCCGAGCTCCATCAGGCGCTGGGCGAGGCGCGCGGAGTCCTCGTAGTGCACGTTGACGTCCACCATGCCGTGCGCAACGAGGAGCGGGTCCTCGAGGCCTTCGGCCAGGAAGATCGGCGACGAGCGCCGGTACGCAGCCGAGTCGTCCTGCGGGAGGTTGAGGATCTGGCCGGTGTACGGATGGTTGTAGTGCGCCCAGTCGGTGACCGGCCGCAGCGCGGCGCCCGCGCCGAACGACTTGGGCGCCGTGAAAAGCGCCATGAGCGTGATGAACCCACCGTAGCTGCCACCGTACATGCCAATGCGCTCCGGGTGCACGCCGTACGTCGCGCCTAGCCACCTGGACGCGTCCACCTGATCGGCCAGGTCGCGGCCGCCCATCCAGCGGTAGATCGCGGTGCGCCAGTCGCGCCCGTACCCCGCACTCGCGCGATAGTCGAGGTCGAGCACCACGTAGCCCTTCGATGCGAGCAGGTGGTTGAACATGTACTCGCGGCTATAGCTCGACCAATACTTGTGCACGTTGTGCAGATAGCCCGCGCCATGCACGAAGATGACGGCGGCGCCGTTGGGCTTCGCGCCGACATCCTCCGGGCGATAGATGCGTGCGGGCACCTTCACCCCATCGGAAGCCGGAATGTCGACGATGGCGGGATCGATCCAGCCGTGCGCGAGCCACGCGGCCGTGGGCGACGTGGTGAACTGCACCGGTGGCGACAACTTGCACTTGGCGAGCGGCGGGCAGACGCTCTGCAGGTACAGTTCGGGCGGGCGGTTCGACGTCGAGTAGATGTCGGCATAGCGCGACTCATCGGGACTGATCACCGCCGCGTGCGAGCCGACGCCTGCTGTGATGCGCTCGCGCGTGCCGCCAGTCACGTTCATGCGATACCAGTGGCGCTCGTACGCCGATCCCTCGCTGGTATGCATGAGGAAGAACTGCTTGTCCTTCGAGAGCTGCACCGTGTTGACCTCGAAGGCGCCTTCCGTGAGCGCCTTGCGGTCGTTGCCGTCGGCAGCAACGGACCAGAGTTGCGCCCAGCCCGACGCTTCGCTCACGAACCAGGCGCGCGTGCCGCCCGCGTACCAACCCGCGCAACCGCCGCACGGTCCGCCCACCCACGCAGTGTCGCGCAACCGGTCGAGGACGGTGGTGCTCCCGTTCGCGTCCACGCGCGTGAGCACGCGCCGTTCGTAGTCGCGGCTCGTGGCCGTGATGAGCGCGCTCGTACCCGTCTCGTTCCAACCGAGATTGGTGAGGAAGGCGGGCGGCACCGTGTCGCCGTCGAGCGCCATCACCCACTTGACCGTGCCCGCCGGGAAGGTGACGACGCCCACGCGTCCGGTGGACTGTGCATCGCCGACCTTCGTGCGGCTGTCAATCTCCTCGGTGTAGCCGGAGCCGGTCACGTAGTTGGGCACCTGCGCGTTGCGCGCGTCGGTGGCCGGCCGGTTGGTGACGATGATCG
>JAYTVE010000307.1:0-1651 GCA_043744185.1 Gemmatimonadota bacterium
TCCGCGTCGCGTGCGTGCCGCGATGCGGTTGGCGTGGGTGCTCGGCGCGTGCGGCGCAGGCACGAGCGTGGTTGTGAGAAGCGCGCAGGCACAGCGACCGCTGCCGGCCGCGCCCAACGCGCACGTCGTGACCGTGAGCAAGGCCGAGCACTGGGGCTCGGAGCCGGGCATCGCGATGGACCCGCGAAACGTCGCGCACCTCGTGGCTGCGTACGGAGGTCCGTACGTGGCATTCAGTGCCGATTCGGGACGCACCTTCATGATCGCCGATGGCACGATTCCGCCAGGCGGCAAGGGCGGTGGTGACGTCTCGGTCGCATATGACGACGCCGGCGCGGCGTATCTGTCGTATCTGACGAGCGAAGGGCTCGGCACCGCCAGCTACTGGGCGCATCATGCGGGCAAGAGCGGCATCTGGGTGCAGCGCTCCGCAGACGGCGGCCGCACGTGGCCCACGCCGCCCGTACCGGTCAAGATCTGGCCCAACCCGCGCGACTCCGCGCCACAAATGGTGGACATGTCGCGCCTCTGGGTGGACGCGAATCCGTCCAGCCCACACCACGGCAACCTGTACGTCGCGTGGATCAACTGGGAACTCGATCGCTCCATCATCCAGTTCTCCCGCTCGGTGGACCACGGCGCATCGTGGACGGTTCCCGTGAAGATCAGCACGAAGGCCGGGCTGCCGCGTGACGACAACGGCGGGCTCGTGGCGCCCATCGGCGTCGTCGGCCCTGACGGCACCATGCACGTGATCTGGAACGACCAGAACTCGATCGTTTACACGAGTTCGAAGGATGGCGGCAAGACGTTCGCGGCGTCGCGCTCGATCGTGCCGGTTGGCCCGCCGTACTTTGGCGGTGCCACGGGCATTCCCGGCGTGGTGCGCGTGATGGGTTTTCCGCAGATCGGTCTCGACGCCAAGCGACGCACGCTCTACGTGACGTGGAGCGACTTCCGGAACGGCGACGTGGACGTGTTCCTCTCGCGTTCGACGGACGGCGGCACGCGCTGGAGTGCCCCGGTGCGCGTGAACGATGACCCGATTCACGACGGCAAGGACCAGTTCTTCCAGTGGCTCGCGGTTGACGCCGCCAACGGCGACCTGTACGTGCAGTTCTACGACCGGCGCGACGACCCGGCCAATCGTGGCACGCGCGTGACGCTCGCGCGCTCCACCAACCAGGGACGCACCTTCACCAACTACGCGTGGTCGGAGGCGGCGTTCACGGGCGAGAGCGTCTTCCTCGGCGACTACAGCTGGCTCGTGGCGCAGAATGGCCGCGTGCATGGCACGTGGGTCGAGGCGCTCACGCCGGAGGCCAGCCCGAAGCCGAACCCGCGCAATCGCAGCGGCACGATCGTGAAGGTCGGCACCGCCGACTTCACCGGGATCAGGTAGAAGCGGTCACGCGCGCAGTTTTCGTTGCGCGAGCGGTGGCGCTCAGGTCGGCGCCGCTTCACCCGGACGGCCACCGGAAACGTGACGCGCCTTCGCGTTCAGCGTCGCAAGATGGTGTCCGAACGCGCGCATGACCCACGCATGCACCGGCGCCTGCGTCATCAGGTAGATCAGCCACGGCAACGCGGGGACGAAGCCATGAATGGCCGCGAGTGTGTGCCGCCGATGTGCGACCTGCCTGAACTCGAA